>JAOPXC010000446.1 GCA_025965335.1 Nocardioides sp.
GCAGCGCCCACCCCGGTCGGCCGCTCAAACGTCGTGTCCCGGGACTCGCCTCGGCGCCAGTCGTCCGCCGTACCCGTCGTCGACCCGGCCTGGGCCGCGCTAACCGCACAGAAGGCCGGGATCCCGGAGCCGGCGCTGTTGGCGTACGCCCGGGCGACCCTGATGGCACCGTCCGACTGCGGCGTCGGCTGGACGACCCTGGCCGGCATCGGCTGGGTCGAGTCGCAGCACGGCACGATCGGCGGCCGCACGATCGGTGCCGACGGCCGGTCCTCGAGCCGGATCCTCGGGCCGGCCCTCAACGGCGTGGGCCCGGTGGCGGCGATCCGGGCCACCCCCGAGAGCACCGCGTGGCACGGCGACCCGACGTGGGACCACGCGGTCGGTCCGCTGCAGTTCCTGCCGTCCACGTGGGAGACGTGGTCGGCCGACGGCGACGGTGACGGCACCGCGGACCCCAACGACCTCGACGACGCGGCGTACGCCGCCGTCCGCTACCTGTGCGCCGACGGCTACGACCTCACGACCGGTGCCGGCTGGTCGGCCGCGGTCTTCGCCTACAACCACGCGCAGGTCTACGTCAGCGCGGTCTACGCGGCGGCCTCGACGTACGCCGACCGCACCTCCTGACCAAAAGTGTGGTGTCCCGCACTCCGGGATGAGACTATTTCGCCCTCATGCTGACCCGACGCTCGGCGAGTCCCGCCGCCACGTCCCCCCGCTCCGCGGCCAGGTTCCTGGCCGCGGTCGTCGTCGCACTCACCATGACGAGCCTGCTCACCGGCCCGCCCGCGGCCGCCGCGCCTGCTGCCGGGGATCCCGGCATGGACGTGCCCAACCTCCCCGTCGCGTGCGGCGGCAACCAGTACCTCATGCCCCAGAACCGCGGCGTGTGTCCCCTGAAGAAGTTCGACAAGGACTGGCCGACGGTGCTGATCTGGGGTGACTCGCACGGCTGGATGTTCACTCCGGCGCTGCGCAAGCTCACCCTGAAGCGGAACGTCAACCTCGTGGCCTTCGCGCGCGGCGGCTGCCCGCCGATGGAGGCCGAGGACCCGACGAAGGTCAGCCACCTCAGCTGCGTGGTCTCCAACAACGACGCCCTCGCGTACGTCACCAAGCTGAGCAAGCGCAAGCCCCGCGTGCAGGTGATCCTGAGCGCCAACTGGGTCACCTACCGCGACGCCTGGACCCGCGCCGACCAGGGTCAGCCCCAGCCGCCCGACCAGGAGCCGTACGTCGCCAAGATGGCCGCGCTGGCCAAGGACGGGATCCCGCGGTTGATGGCCACGCTCGGGGCGATGAAGAACGTCCGGACCAACGTCGTCAGCAGCGTGCTCCGGGTGCCCGCGGTGACGGCGCCGTGTCCGGATGGCGAGGATCCGTACTCCTGCGACATCCCGCGGTCCCAGGCCATCCCGAACGAGGTCGACACCCGCAACTGGCTGGTCGCGACGATGGAACCGCTCAAGAGCAGCGCCCGGCTGATCGACGTCAACGACGACTTCTGCGACGGCCTGCTGCTGTGGCAGAACTGCCACGGCATGGTCGACGGGGTGCACACTTTCTTCGACGACCTGCACCTCAGCGCCACCGCGTCGCGCAAGCTCGCCCCGTACTTCGCGGGCTCCATCCCGGCCTCCTGAGCGGCGTCGCCGGAAGTCGACGGCACTAGAACCTGTTCTCATTCGCTGCTTGGATGTGCCCGTGACGACGGACCCCAGCCCCGGACCCTTCAGCGCCGCCGAGATCGCGGAGGCGTACGCCGTCTTCCACGGGCACGTGGAGGGTTACTCCTCCAGCGGCAACTGGGACGGCTTCGCCGACCTGTTCACCGAGGACGCGGTCTACAAGGAGCACGCGTTCGGTGAGTTCCACGGTCGCGACGAGATCCGCGCCTGGTCGGTGAAGACCATGACGAGCTTCCCGGGCAGCGTGATGACCGGCTTCCCCTTGGCATGGTCGGTCGTCGACGAGCCGTCCTCGCGGCTCATCTGCGAGGTGCGCAACCTGATGCCGGACCCAGGCGACGGCTCGGTGCACGAGGAGTCGAACCTGACGATCATGACCTACGCCGGCGACGGGATGTTCTCCCGCGAGGAGGACATCTACAACCCGATGAACTTCGCGAAGATGAGCGTCCGCTGGGCAAGGATCGCGCACGCGCACGGCAACCTCGACGACGAGGCGGTCGCCTACCTCGAGCAGTGGGGCGGGCTCGCCCGCTGACGCAAGCGTCGTGTGGTCACCGCCCGGCGTAGCGACAGGGTTCGACGACGTTCGGCCCCGGGGACCTCACTGCTCAACCACCGGGTTGTTCCGCCCTGGGGGGGTCGGTGGTCGAGCAGCGAGCTTGCCCACCAGCGCTACTCCCACCACCAGTGGTGGTGGTGCCGCGGGTGGAAGTAGTGACCCAGCGCGTAGTGACCGACCCGCTGGCCCATCACAGCCGCGGCTGTGTCGGCGAAGCGGAAGTGGATGCCCAACCACACCCTGGCGTCGATGAGCTCGCTGCGAGCCTCGCGGCCGGTCCGGTAGACGCGGGTGGCGCGGGGGTCGTCTGCCGGGAAGGCTGTGGACGTGAAGGTCAACCGTAGGTAGCGGGTGCCGAGCGTCTCCTGCAACGACTGGGTGAAGGCACCCATGACGCCGTTGTAGCCGCTGACGTACTCCGGATACGGGGGCGCCGCAAAGAGCGACGTCCAGTCGGGATCGGCGTCGGTGCGCGGGTTGCCGTCGGTGTCGGCCAGCTGGATCGCGGTGATCGGCCGCCAGAGGGCGTATACGTACTTCGAGTGCCAGATCGAGATCGCCGCGTCGGCCAGGCTCATGTGGACGGCGGCGAACATCCGTGCCGACTCGGCGATGTCCAGGTGCCGCAGGTCGGCCTGGTCCCGGAGCGCCGCGGTGAACTGGGCGATCGGGTTCCCGGACCAGAAGAGCGCGGTCTCAGTCTGCTGGGCGGTGCGCTTCGCCGAGTCGACCGACCCGTAGTCCTTGACCTCCTGGAAGTCACGCGTGTACCGCCACGACGTCAGTCCCGGGGGCGGCCCGGGGTCGAACTGCGCGCCACTGCGCACGAGCAGCGGGTCGACGAAGCCCAGCCAGGGAGCGGTGAACGGAGCGAGAGCCGGGGGGGTGGGACGCCAGATGCCGGGTTCCGGGGCCCGCGTGTACTGGATGGAGGGGTCGTTGCGCCCGTCCGTGGCGCGTTGGGCGATCAGCGTGCCCGCGGCGAGCTCGCCGTACGCGATTCCGTTGTCCTTGGCTTCGCCGTCCGGAATGCCTGCCAGCGAGTCGACGTAGGCGGCATCGACCGTGGCTTGTTGCTCCGGGAAGTAGGTGGCGAGGACCTGGTGGGCCGCGGCGACGGCTGCCGCCTCCGAGGACGCTTGCCGCGGGGGGTGTGCCCGGAAGCGGTATGGCTGGAAGCGACCCTCGATGCCGACCACGGCGTTGTACATGGCCGCGTGCATGTAGGCGAGGTAGAGGTAGCCCTCGATGCCCGCCTTCCGGGCCGGCGTGGTGGCGGCATCGGCCGCGAGGGCCGTCACCGCGATCTGGTTCCAGTCAGAGATGACGGTCGGGTCTGCCGTTCTCGTCCTGTGAGCCGAGGCATCCTGGGTCGGCGCCATCAGTACGGCGGCAAGCACTGCCGCAAGGATTCCGTGCAAGGGCTTCATGAGCCACTCCAGGTGCATTTCCGAGTGCATGTTCGACGGCCCTCGCAGCATGCTCCCGGGGATATACGCAGGGCAATTGTCAAGCGCGGACATACCCAGAACTGGGGTGGCGACCACACTGTTCTTCGGCTAAGGGGGTGTCTCCCGGTTTCGTGGGAACCCGGACGAGCTGAAAGCGAGCGCTCGACCGGCGTCCGAGGTGGCCGCCGGTGATCGGGACCCCCCGCCCGGATCCGGCGTACAGTGAAATGACCGAGGAGACCGCAGACGTCGAGCAGCCTTCGTCATTTCCAGGTGATCCACTCTCACGACCGACCCAGTCCCAGTCGGCAGGACAGGCCAACATTCTTCTCCGCGAACCCCCGACCGCCCTCACCCTGGATTCGCCCGCTGCCTGCGCTGACACCGCGCACCGTCCGCGGCTGCGGACGATCATCAAGCGGGTCGCGCTGAGCCTGCTGATCGCCTGCGCGATCCCCGCCACGTTGTTCTACGTGACCTTCACGCTCGCGGGAGTGTGGACGGCGATCATGGTCGCCCTCGGCTGGTCGTACGGCGCCATCACCTGGCGGGCGCTCACCGGCCGCCGCGCCTCGGGCCTGCTGATCCTGACCGCGATCGTGATGACCGGGCGCACGGTGATCGCCCTCGCCACGGACAGCACGTTCCTCTACTTCCTCCAGCCGATCATCAGCGACGGCGTCGTCGGGACGACCTTCCTGCTGTCGCTGGCCACGGCCCGCCCGCTGGTAGCGAGGCTCGCCGGCGACTTCTACCCGATGGACCACGAACTGTCCGTGCGGCCGCGGATCCAGCGGCTCTTCAGAAACCTGACCGTGATGTGGGCGGTGCTGTGCCTCGGCAAGGCCACGATGACGCTGTGGCTGCTGCGGTCGACTTCGCTGGAGACGTTCGTCCTGGTCAAGAGCATCTCCGTGCTGTCGATCAACGCACTGGCCGTTGCCGCGACGATCGCCGCTGCCGTGGTCGTCGGCCGTAAGGAGGGCCTGCTCGGCCCGGGCCACACGGAGCGCCTCGTCCCGATCCTCGGGTGACCGAACCCGCCGCTGCGGAGGGATCCCGAGGTGCCGAAGGTCCGGTCGGTGAGGAGGGCCACGTTCTCTGGCCCGGCGGGCGGACGGCCCTAGATCTCGCCTAGATCGGCAGGCCCGGGATCGGCGGCAGGGTGGGGATGGGCGGCAACGGGAGAGTGCCCGACGCCAGGTCACAGACCAGCTGGGGTAGGCCTGCGTCGCAGAGCGGCTGGATCGGGCTGTCGCCGCTCGGCAGCGGGGCGCCCTCGGCGGCGTCGCAGATCGGCTGCGGCAGGCCGAGGTCGCAGAGCGGCTGGATCGGGCTGGTGCCGGTGCCACCACCTGGCGGCAGCGGGATGCTCGGGAAGGCATCGCAGATCTGCTGAGGCAGGCCGGCGTCGCAGAACGGTTGGAGCGGGTTCGGCTGCTCGGTCGGAGTCGGCGTGATCGTGATCGTTGCGGTCGGGCTGGGGGTCGACTGGCAGTTCTGCAGCCGCTCCTGTGCCGCGGCGAGATTCTGCTTGGCGGCGCGGTACTCGCGCTGGGTCGCCTGCTTGGCGGCCTGGACACGCTGCACCCTGGCCTTCGTCCTCTGACGCTGGGGACCCGGCTCGGCAGCGCGGTGGTCGGACCGAGCGTCGGCGAGCCGCTTCTTGACCTTGGTCAGCTTGGCGTTCTTGGCGGCGACCCGTGCCTTGGCCTGCTGGACCTGGTGCTCCTCGGTCGAGCAGTTCGTGGCGCGTCCGGACGAGGAGGAGCCCGACGACGACGCGGTGGAGACGGCGGCCGCGGCGGCCACCATCATCCCGACGACGAGTGCGACCGCTGCGCATCCCGACAGGACCAGCTTGTACGTGCTTCTGGACATGACCATCCCCCTGGTTGAAAGCCGCCCCCGGCGACTCTCACGAGCAAGGTAGCTCCGGTTCCGGGGCGCTGATCGGGCATCGCCGGATGTGGGGCTGCGGACTAGACCACACGGGTTCGACCGGCCGGCCGACACCTGTTCGCGTCGAGGCCCGGACCTGATCCAGCCCTGAGGGGACCGGGTCTGGGCGGCGGGAGGAGCTCCGACCCCGTCGCCTCTGGTGCCTGCCCGCCAGTTGGCTCCGCAGGGTCTCGAGATCGGTCGCGACGGAGACACGCGGCCGCGCCCCGTGGCTCGCGGGCGGCAGGTCTGTGGTCAAGGTGGCCCCGAAAGTGTCGTACGGCGGCGCCCGAGCGCGGACATTCAACCCCTTCCGAGGAGTGGAAGCGGGCGACGAGTTCTGGACAGGCAACTCACAGGTTCGTGAGGCCCCTGTCTCAGGTCGGCTCCAGAGGATCGGAGCAGACCCGACCGAGGAGCAGGCATGACCGACCCCGAGCACAGCGGATCCCGCTGGGAACCCAGCGAGACCGCCGCGCCCTACGAGCCCTACGAACCCAACGGACCCGCTGGCCCGGATGCGACCGGCAACCCGGTCACGACCGGCAACCCGGTCGTCCCGCCCGTTCCGACGAACGCCTGGCACACCGCGGCGACGCAGGGCAGGCCGGGCCGGCTCGTGCTCGCCGCAGGTGCCCTGGTCTTCCTGGTCGCCGGCGGTGCCAGCGGCTTCGTCGCCGGGTACTTGACGGCCCCTGACGCCAGCACCGGCACGAGCGTCGTCGGAGGCAGTGGCAACGCAGACGGGGTGCCTGGCACGCCGCCGGCAATCGGTGGGCGCGGCGGCTTCCCCGGAGGATTCCCGGGTGGGCAACCCGGCCTGGGTGGCGGCTTCCAGGGCGGGCAACCCGGCCTGGGTGGCGGCTTCCCGGGTGGGCAACCCGGCACGGGTGGCGGCTTCCCGACGAACCCGAACCAGGGGACGGGCGGCACCGACAACGGCACGGGCACCGGCTCGGCGACCTGACATGACCACGACCCGGGAGCTGCCCATGAGCGACACCTCCGTGCGGCACCGCCACCCCGGTCCGCGTTCGAGGGCGAGGTTCGACGACGTGGTCCGCGTCGTTGCCGGCTCGCTGTTGTGGCTGAGCCTGCTCCTGGTGACCTACTGGTGGGTGGGCGGCGGCGGCATCCAGGACCTGGGTGCCTGGACCACGGGGCTGACCTCCGTGGGCCGGATCACCGGCCTGGTCGCCGCCGTCCTCCTGCTGGCGCAAGTGGTGCTGATGGCACGGGTGCCGGTGCTCGAGGCCGCGTTCGGCCAGGACCGACTGGCCAGGCAGCACCGGATCGTCGGCTTCACGTCGTTCAACCTGATGGTGGCGCACGTCGTGCTGATCACGTGGGGGTACGCCGCCGGGCGGCTGCTCGACACCCCCGGCACGCTGTGGAACCTCACGTTGAACTACCCGGGCATGCTGCTCGCCGGGGCCGGGACCGTCTGCCTCGTCATGGTGGTCGTCACCAGCGTCCGGGCGGCCCGGCGGCGGCTGCGCTACGAGTCGTGGCACCTGTTGCACCTCTACGCCTACCTCGGCGTCGGCCTGGCCCTGCCGCACCAGCTCTGGACCGGCAAGGAGTTCCTCGCTTCGACTGCCACCACCGTCTTCTGGTGGACCGCGTGGGCCGTCGTCGCCGGTGCCGTGCTGCTCTGGCGGGTCGTGCTCCCCATCTTCAGCAGCGTTCGTCACCAGCTCCGCATCACCTCCGTGGTGCGCGAGGCTCCCGGCGTCGTGTCGGTCTACCTGACCGGCCGCAACCTCGGCGCGCTTCGCGTCGACGCGGGACAGTTCTTCACGTGGCGG
>JAOPXC010000004.1 GCA_025965335.1 Nocardioides sp.
GCAGGTTGTGGGTGCTGGCGCCGCGGACCTCCAGCACTCCCGACGGTGTCCGCAACGACGGCTTCAAGGCAGCTCGGTCGTCCAGGTGCCGCCCGGTGATCGTGCCGCTGGCCCGCAGACCCTCGACGCTCCCCTCGAACACCACCTCGCCACCGGCAGTGCCGGCGCCGGGGCCGAGATCGACGGCGTGGTCGGCGATCCGGATCGTCTCCGGCTTGTGCTCCACGACCAGCACGGTGTTGCCCTTGTCGCGCAGCTGCAGCAGCAGGTCGTTCATCTGCTCGATGTCGTGGGGGTGCAACCCGATCGTCGGCTCGTCGAAGACGTAGGTGACGTCGGTGAGGCTGGAGCCGAGGTGACGGATCATCTTGGTGCGCTGCGCCTCACCGCCCGACAGCGTGCCGGACCGGCGGTCGAGCGCGAGGTAGCCGAGACCGATCTCCACGAACGAGTCGAGGGTGTGCCGCAGTTTGTCCAGCAGCGGCGCGACCGACGGCTCGTCCAGTCCCCCCACCCACGCGGCAAGGTCGCTGATCTGCATCGCGCAGACGTCGGCGATGTTCTTGCCCTTGATCATCGACGACCGGGCCGCGGCGCTGAGCCGGGTGCCCCCGCACTCGGGGCAGGTGGCAAAGGTGACAGCGCGCTCCACGAACGCGCGAATGTGCGGCTGCATCGCGGCGACGTCCTTGGAGAGCATCGACTTCTGGATCTTCGGGATCAGGCCCTCGTAGGTGAGGTTGATGCCGTCGACCTTGATCTTGGTCGGCTCCTTGTAGAGGAGGTCGCCCAGCTCCTTCTTGGTGAACTTCTTGATCGCCTTGTCCGGGTCGAAGAAGCCGCAGCCGCTGAAGATCCGGCCGTACCAGCCGTCCATGCTGTAGCCGGGGATGGTGAGCGCACCCTCATTGAGCGACAAGCCGTCGTCGTACAGCGCCGTGAGGTCGATGTCGTTGACGGCGCCGCGGCCCTCGCAGCGGGGGCACATGCCGCCGGTGATGCTGAAGCTCCGCCGCTCCTTCGTGGTGGTGCCGCCGCGCTCGATGGTGACCGCCCCCGCGCCCGAAATGGAGGCGACGTTGAACGAGAACGCCTGAGACGAGCCGATGTGCGGCTTCCCGAGACGGCTGAAGAGGATGCGCAGCATCGCGTTGGCGTCGGTGGCGGTGCCGACCGTGGAGCGGGGGTCGGAGCCCATCCGCTCCTGGTCGACGGTGATGGCGGTCGTGAGCCCGTCCAGGACGTCGACGTCGGGCCGCGCCAGCGTCGGCATGAAGCCCTGTACGAAGGAGCTGTAGGTCTCGTTGATCAGCCGCTGCGACTCCGCGGCGATCGTGCCGAACACCAGCGAGCTCTTGCCCGAGCCGGATACGCCGGTGAACACCGTCAGCCGGCGCTTCGGGATCTCGATGCTCACGTCCTTGAGGTTGTTCACGCGCGCGCCGTGCACGCGGATCAGATCGTGGCTGTCCGCAACGTGCAGGACAGGCGACTGCGTGTCCGTCCTCGTGGCCAGGCTCATCGTGTCTCCCTCTGTTGGGCCGCCGTCGCGGCTACGGTCCCTGTCGCTGGGACTGGAATGGATGGAGGACAGCTCAGCGGACCTCGTTGATCCGGAGCAGGTTGCCTGCGGGGTCTCGTACCGCGCAGTCGCGCACGCCGTACGGCTGCTCGATCGGCTCCTGGACGATGTCCGCGCCACTCGCCTCCAGCTTGGCAAAGGTCACGTCGAGGTCGGGGGTGGCCAGGGTGAGGATCGCGTACGTCCCCTTGGCCATCATCTCGGTGATGGAGCGACGCTCGTCGTCGGTGATGCCGGGGTCGGCGGCCGGCGGGTGCAGGACCAGGGACGTGCCGGGCTGGTCCGGGTGGCCGACCGTGATCCAGTGCATCCCGTTGTAGCCGACGTCGTTGCGGACCTCGAAGCCGAGGGTTTCGCGGTAGAAGGCCAGGGAGGCGTCACGGTCGTGGTGCGGGAGGAAGGTGTTGTGAATGGTGATGTCCATGCCGGTCAGGCTAGTTGCGGCTCTGTGACCCGCGCTTCTCGATTCCTGATCGGCCTGGTCACCTGTTTCGCCACGCACGACGGCATCCCCGTCGTCGCGCGAGCCGTCTCGCGCCGATAGGTGCTGGGCGGCACACCGACCAGCTCGGCGAAGCGGGTGCTGAAGGTGCCCAGGGACGAGCAGCCGACCGCGAAGCAGACCTCGGTGACGCTGAGGTCGCCACGACGCAGCAGCGCCATCGCGCGCTCGATGCGCCTCGTCATCAGATAGGCGTACGGCGGCTCGCCATAGGCGAGCCGGAACTGGCGACTGAGGTGCCCGGCCGACATGTTCACGCCGCGGGCAAGCGCCTCGACGTCCAGCGGCTGGGCATACTCCCGGTCGATCCGGTCGCGAACGCCGCGTAGCCGCGCGAGGTCGCGCAGGTGCTGTGCCGCGGCGGGACTGCTGGTCACGTGGGAGATCGTGCCACGTCAACACGTCTCGTTCGCGGCCGCCGTGCAGAGTGTCGGGGAAGACGTCCCAGATTGTCGACGCGGCGGTTGAGGTTAGCTGCTGCCCACACGGCGAGGACGAGGGCGGCGAGCAGGTAGGCGTTGCCGACGAGGTGGTCGGGCGGACTCCACCCGTACTCGCGGTGTTGACCGTTGGGCGGCCACACGACCGGGCGGGCCACGAACAGCGCGGCCCACGCGGCGCCCGCGCAGCGGCTGCGCTCCCACAGCGCCAGCGCGACCGGCACCGCCCACACCCAGTGGTGCGACCACGAGATCGGCGAGGCGAGCAGCATGGACAGCGCCCCCAGGCAGGTGCCGAGCACCCGGTCGCCGCGCCGCCACCAGCCGGCGCCGACGACCAGGACCGCGAGTGAAATGGGCCCAGCGACGGCGAGCCACAGCAGGGTCGGCGGCGGGCCGTCGAGGAGCCGGGTGAGCGCGCCGTACGTCGACTGGTTGTGGGCCAACGCCGGGGGGCCGACCCGGTCCGCGTCGACAAGGCCGTCGGCCCAGTACGTCGCCGCCGAGCCCGGCATCGCCACGAACCCGACCGCGACAGTGCCGGCGAAGGCCAAGGCCGCCCGTCCGGCAGTCGTACGACGACCGACCAGCACCAGCAGCACCACAAACACGAGCGGCGTCAGCTTGACGCCCGCCGCGATGCCCAACAGCACGCCGGACCAGCGCCGTTCCGGCCGGACCATGTCGACCAGCACCGCGAGCATCAGGAACAGGTTGACCTGTCCGAACGTGAGGTTCCGCCACACCGGCTCCAGGGCGAGCGCACCGCCGGTCAGCAGCGCGACCAGCCACCCCGGCGCGGGCCTGCCGAGCGCGCGGCGCGCCACCACGACGACCGCCGCCAGCGCGCCCACCGACGCCCCGGTCCACAACGCGGCCGCGAGCCAGGCCGGCAGCAATGCCAACGGCACCATCACCACCGCCGCGAACGGCGGGTAGGTGAACGGCAGCCCGGTCACGGGGTCTCCCGACTCGAGGACGGGCCGACCGTCAAGCACCGCCTGGCCGGCGTACCGGTAGACAGAGAGATCGGTGAAGCCGCCGAGGCGTGCGCCGGCGACGGCAGCTGCGACGACCAGGACAAGAACTGGGCCAGGCCCCTCAAGGAGGCGGGAGCGCCTCGCCGGAGCACGAGCCAACGTCATACAGCCGATCCTGTGCGTTCGGCTGGTTGAGGGCCAGTCCCCCAGGCTCCGAAATGCGTCACGAACCGCGACTCGGCGCATGTGAGCAGCGCGCTTCCCGGGCCGACACGCCACCAAACCCGCACTTGCGACGATCAGACAAACCTGATGGCCCGAAGGGGCTAGTTGGTGCGCGTTCCGCTGGTTGCCTCCCGATCTCGCACCTACCTTCGAGAACACCAAGGAGGAGATCGCCATGTGGGACACCGTTCAGACCGGCAGCCATCGCCTGTCGCACGACATGCCGTGCACGAGCTGCGGCCACGCGATGCACACCTTCCTGGCCTGCTCCGACAGCTGCGACTGCGAGCCGGCGTCGGTGAGTGCCGCGAAGCGCTCGCTCGCGCTTGCCTGACGACTCGGCCTCGACAATGCCCGACAGGCGCGCTTCCCTGCTACCGCCGGACGCCCGACACCTGGTCTCGAGGTTCACCTTCGGTCTCACCCCCGAGCTCGCGACACGTGTCCGCAGGGACGGCGGTGCGCCGGCGTGGTTCGAGGCGCAGCTCAACCCCGGGTCGATCGCGGACCCGGGGATCGGTGAGTTCGACACCTGGTGGTCAACGCTGGGCCAGAGTCCCAGGACGCTGTGGGCCAACAACAGGTCCGGCGTGGTGGGTGGCTGGCAGGTGATGGTCGACTACCAACGCTGGGTGCTGATGCGCCGGATGCACTCGCAGCGCCAGGTGCTCGAGGTGATGACCGAGTTCTGGGAGAACCACCTCAACGTGCCCACCAACGGTGAGCCGGCCTTCACCCACCGCCGGGCGTACGGCGACATGATCCGCGCCGGAGCCCTGGGCACCTACGAGGATCTGCTCTTCGCTGCGATCACCCATCCGGCCATGCTCATCTACCTCGACAACGCCCAGTCCACCGCAGCGCACCCGAACGAGAACCTCGGCCGCGAGCTGCTCGAGCTCCACACCGTGGGTCGCGGCAACTACGACGAGGACCAGGTCAAGGACTCCGCGCGCATCCTGACGGGCTGGCAGGTCGACGTCCAGAACACATGGGAGCCCTCGTACGAGCCCTCGGTGCACGCCGTCGGCGCCGTGAGCGTGCTGGGCTTCTTCGACGACAACCGGCTCCCGGACGGGCGCAACCTCACTCGCCGCTACCTGAGCTACCTGGCGCGGCACCCGAAGACCGCCGAGCGGATCGCGTTCAAGCTCGCCACCAAGTTCGTGCGCGACGACCCACCCGGGGAGCTGGTCGACCGGCTGGCCCGGACCTACCTCGAGAACGGCACCGCCATCGTCCCGGTGCTGAGGGCGCTCGTCGCGTCCCCGGAGTTCAAGCGGGCCGCCGGCCTGAAGGTCCGCGACCCGAGCGAGGACGTCGTCGCGACGTATCGGGCCCTCGGCGTGAAGCTGTCGCGACCACGCAACGACGACTCGGCGGCGAACACGATCATCTGGCAGTCCGAGAGGATCGGGCTGACGCCCTTCGCCTGGCCCCGTCCGGACGGGGCCCCGCTGGACAACGCAGCCTGGTCGACTCCTTCACGGATGCTCGCGTCCTTCACCCTGCACCACCAGATGGGTGGTGGCTGGTGGCCCAAGACCGAGATCACCTACCGCCCCCACGAGGCGTGGGTGCCGTCGTTCCCGATCCACCTCGACCAGCTGGTCGACCACCTCAGCCGGCTGCTCCTCCACCGACCCGCCTCGACACGGCTGCTCAAGGCCTGCTGCCAGGCCGTCGACATGGAGGCCGGGACGACGATCGACCGCCACCACGGTCTCCTGAGCTGGGGCATCCCGCTCCTGCTCGGCGCCATCCTCGACTCCCCCGACCACTTCCACAGGTGACGCGATGACCACGACCGACACGACGCCCGAGTGCTGCCCGGAGTACGCCGCCCTGTCGCGACGAACCCTGCTCGGCGGGGCCCTGCTCGGCGCCACCACGGTGATCGGCGGCGCGGTCGTCCAGACCGCCGCCGCAAGCGCCCAGCCGGCGCGCGCAGTGATGGTGGTGCTGTCGCTCCGCGGTGCCGCCGACGGGATGTCGATGGTGGTGCCGTACGGCGACCCGGTCTACTACCGTGCCCGGCCCCGCATCGCCGTACCTGCTGAGCGGCTGCTGGCGACCGACGGGTTCTTCGGGCTGCACCCGGCATTCCGGCCGCTGCTGCCGATGTGGCGGAACGGCAAGATGGCGGCCGTCCACGCGACCGGGCTGCCGGCGCCGAACCGGTCGCACTTCTCCGCCATGGAGGAGCTCGAGGACGCTGCGCCGGGCTCGAACATCCGTTCCGGCTGGCTGAACCGGTTGATCGGACTGGACGACAGACGCACCACTCCCCTGCAGGCCCTCAACGTCGGCGTCGGCAGCGCACCGGGGTCGCTGCGCGGCGGCGCCGCCTTCATGAACTGCCAGACGGTCGACACGGTCGAGATCTCCGGTGTGACCCCGGGCAACCAGCGCCGGCAGAAGTCGCTGCACACCCTGTGGGACGGTGACCGTTCCCCCCTCGGCGTCGCCACCAAGCGGGCGTTCCAGGTCGTCGACGACTTCGGCCCGGCCCAGCGCACCAGCCCGAAGCCGCAGCACGCTGCGCGGTACCCGCGGGGCGACCTCGGTCAGGCCCTTGCCACGACGGCTCGCACCATCCGCGGGAACGTGGGTGTCGAGGTGGTGACCATCGATCACGGCAACTGGGACATGCACTCGGGGCTGGGTTCCGTCGACGGCGGCCAGATGCTGCAGAACGTCACCGAGCTGGCGCAGGCGCTGGCCGCGTTCTTCACCGACCTCGGACCGCTCGCCGACAAGGTGACGGTGGTGGCACTGAGCGAGTTCGGTCGGCGCGTCCAGGAGAACACCAACCGCGGCCTCGACCACGGTTATGGGAACGTCATGCTGCTGGCGGGCGCCGGCGTCAAGGGCGGCCGCTACTACGGCCGGTGGCCCGACATCAGCGACGACCTCGACTCCGACCTGCTGGTGACCACCGACTACCGCAGCGTGCTGGCCGAGGTCGTCGCATCCAGATTCGACACCAGCACCTCGACCGTCTTCCCGAACTTCGTGCGAGAACGAGTCGGTGTCATGCAGGGCGTCTGATCGAGCCCGGATCGATGAGTCCGGCGCTCGGACCGAGTCTCCACAGGTATCAGCAGTGTCGGCATCGGCTCCTGGTAGGCAGGGAAAGATCCGAACGGACACGAGAGGAGGACCCAGCGATGTGGGACACGGTCCAGACCAACGACGTGCACCTGTCGCACGACCTGCCCTGCCCCCGGTGCGGGCACGGCGTCCACACCTTCCTTGCGTGTGACGACGCCTGCGACTGCCAGCCGGTGGTCCTGCCCGGCCAGGCCGCCTAGCGCCCCACCTCGGCGCTCGCCACGGCCTCGAGAGCCGGCAGGTCGGCCGGTCGCCCGGTGACGTCACCTCGCGACCACCACAGACGCATCCCGGTCCCCCGCAGCTCCAGCACGGCCAGGTTGTTGTCGTACCAGGGCCCCTTGGTCAGCCGCCACCGGATCGGTGAGCGTGGCACCTTGCCCCCCAGCAGCCGGCCCGTTGGCCTCGCGGCACCGAGCGCGGCCACCCTCATCACGGTCCGCATCCCCGACGGCAGCGGGTTGCGGATCGGCGAGCACACGGCCTGCACGACCACGCTGGACAGCTGTTTGCCCGAGGCGGGATCGGGCCAGGCCTCCGCCACATAGCTGTGGTGGACGTCGCCGGACAGGAAGGTGACGGTGCCGGGCGCACGTCCGCGTTCCCCGGCGGCCACCTCCAACGTCATCGTCGCCAGTCGCCGGAAGCCCTCCTGGAAGGCGGCCCAGTGCTCGAGGTCGATCAGCTGGCGCAGTCGCTCCCCGAGCCGCCCGAGCTGCTTGCCCCACGCGCCCTCTGCCAGCGCCTCGCCGAAGGCCTCCGCGTGGTGCAGCGCGGGCCCCATGAGGAACGGCAAGGAGGTGCCCACGATCAGGTGGTCGAAGCCGCCGCGCATCCGTTCGTCCAGCCAGTCCATCTCGGCCTCGTCGAGGATCGAGCGGTGCTCAGGCTGGAGCACTCGAGCCGCGCGGGAGTCCACCACCACCAGCCGCGCCTGGGTGTCGAAGTCGCGGGAGAAGCTCCAGCGATGGCTGTCCGGCCGCTGGTCGGCCGCCTCCGCGAGGGCGTCGAGCTCGGCGGTGATGTCCAGCTCTCCGGCGCCGTCGTACGACGAGATGTGCTGCCACAGCGGGTCCTCGGCTCGCTCGGCGGCACCAAGGTTGCCCAGGTGCTGGTGGACCCAGTAGGCGCCGAGGCCGCCCACCACCCGGTCGTGCCACCAGGATGTGGCCTCCATCTTGCGGCGCCAGTCCAGGCTGGTGTTCCAGTCGTCCCGGATGTCGTGGTCGTCGAAGATCATGGCGCTGGGCACCGTGGACAGCAGCCACCGGTTGGCCGGGTCGCTCCATGCCAGCCGGTAGAGGTGCGCGTACTCCTCGTAGTCCTTCAGCTCGTACCAGGGTGCCTGCTCCGGGTCGCGTCGCCGCTCGATGAACTCCTTCATCTCCGGACTCGTCTCGTCCGCGTAGACCTGGTCCCCCAGGAAGAGCACCAGGTCAGGAGGTCGCGCATCGGGCTGCGACCTCGCGTCGTCCTGCGTGATCCCGGCCAGGTGCAGGGCATACGCGCGGAGCGCGTCGACGCCGTGCGCGGCGTTGCCCTCCTCGTCGTGCGAGATGCTCACCCGGCAGGATCCGAAAGCCATCCGGAGCGGTCGGCCGGGTTCCAGGGTGGCGATGACCGAGGGCCCGAACTTCGACTGCTCGGGATCGGTGGGCGGCCAGGCCCGCTCGCCGTCCACCAGCACGGTGTACGCCGTTCTCGAGCCGGGGAGGAGCCCGTCGACCTCGATGAGGGCGTAGTGGTGGCCGTGCGCCGCGAAGGTCCGCGCGCAGCCCGTGTGCTCCCCCGCGACCACGGAGACCTCTGCGGCCGACTCCGTCTCGACCCAGATGGTGGCGCTGGTGTCGTCGACGTGGCGCAGCAGCGGCCCGATCCGAAGCCTGGTCATCGGAGCGCGGCCGTCACGGCTCAATCAGGACCTTGATCGAACGCCGCTCGTCCATGGCTCGGTAGCCCTCGGCCACCTGCTCCAGCGGCAGTGTCAAGTCGAAGACGATTCCGGGGTTGATCCGCCCGGACAGGACGAGATCGAGCAGGTCGGGCAGGTAGCGACGCACCGGTGCCATGCCGCCTGCCAGCCCGATGTTCTTCTGGAACATCCGGCGGATCGGCAGTTCCACCCCATGGGGTACTCCCACAAAACCCACGGTGCCCCCCGGGCGAGCGATCCCGAACGCCATCTCCATGGCGTCACCGGTGCCCACGCACTCGAGGACCGCGTCGGCGCCCACACCCCCGGTGATCTCCTCGACGGCTGCGACACCCGGCCGGCCGCGCTCGGCGACGATGTGCGTGGCGCCGAACTCGGTGGCGATCTTCTGCCGGGGCTCGTGGCGCGACATCGCGATGATCTTCTCGGCGCCCATGGTCGCGGCCGCGAGAACCCCGCACAGCCCCACGGCACCGTCGCCGACCACGACCACCGTGCCGCCCTCGCGGACGCCGGCCGCCACGGCCGCGTGCCAGCCGGTCGGCATCACGTCGGACAGGGTGAGCAGGGACGGGAGCAGGGCGCCGTCCGGCATGCCGTCGGTCCTGACCAGGCTGCCCTCGGCCTGGGTGACCAGGGTGTACTCCGCCTGACCGCTCTGGGTGATGCCGAGGTTGACGCAGGCAGACTGCACGCCCGCGGCGCAGTGCGGGCAGGTGTTGTCGCAGTGGTCGAACGGCACGATGACGAAGTCGCCGGGGACGAAGGACGTCACGTCCGAGCCGACGGCTTCGACGACGCCCACGCACTCGTGACCGATCGTGCTGCCGGCCTTGATCGGGTTCTCGCCGCGGTACGGCCACAGGTCCGAACCGCACACGCACCCGGCGACAACCTTGACGATGGCGTCGGTGGGCGCGTTGATGCTCGGGTCGGGCACCTCTTCGACGCGGATGTCTCCGGGGGCGTGGATCGTCGTGGCGCGCATGCTCGACATCCTTTCATCCGCCGAAAGGGCCCTCCGCTGCCCCGCCGGCGACACGGCGTGGGGCATGTTGCAATATCTCACATGTGAGTTACCGTGACCTTCATGAGTGCTGACTACAAGGGCCGCATCGGAAACCTCATCCGCGACGCCCGCAAGCATCGGGGCCTGACCCAGCACCAGCTGGCCGACCTGCTGGCCACCAGCCAGAGCGCGATCAACCGGATCGAGAAGGGACACCAGAATCTCTCGCTGGAGATGCTGGCCCGCATCGGCGCCGCGCTCGACTCCGAGATCGTCGCGCTCGGCGGTGGGCCGACGCACCTGCGCGTGACCGGTCCCACGACCCTGTCCGGCAGCATCGACGTGAAGACCTCCAAGAACGCCGGCGTCGCGCTGCTGTGCGCCTCGTTGCTCAACCGGGGCCGCACCACGCTGCGCAAGGTGGCCCGGATCGAGGAGGTCAACCGCCTGCTCGAGGTGCTGAACAGCCTCGGCGTCCACACCCGGTGGCTGAACTCGGACAACGACCTAGAGATCATCCCGCCCAAGGAGCTCGAGCTCGACCACATCAACGAGGAAGCGGCACGGCGTACCCGATCGATCATCATGTTCCTCGGTCCGCTGCTGCACCGGCTCGACACGTTCGACCTGCCCTACGCCGGCGGCTGCGACCTCGGCACCCGCACCGTCGAACCGCACATGTCGGCCCTGCGGCCGTTCGGCCTGGAGGTCAAGGCGACCGACGGCTCGTACCACGCGCAGGTCAACGCCGCGATCGAGCCGCAGCGGCCGATCGTGCTCACCGAGCGTGGTGACACCGTCACCGAGAACGTCCTGATGGCGGCCGCGCTGCACCCGGGCACGACCGTCATCCGCAACGCGTCGTCCAACTACATGGTCCAGGACCTCTGCTTCTACCTGCAGAAGCTCGGCGTCCAGGTGGAGGGCATCGGCACCACGACCCTCACCGTCACCGGCCTCGCGGAGATCGACGTGGACGTCGACTACGCCCCCAGCGAGGACCCGATCGAGGCGATGTCGTTGCTGGCTGCCGCGATCGTCACGAAGTCGTCGATCACGATCCGCCGGGCGCCGATCGAGTTCCTCGAGATCGAGCTCGCGACCCTGGAGGAGATGGGCTTCCAGTACTCCCGCTCGGCGGAGTACGTTGCCGCGAACGGCAACACCAGGCTCGTCGACCTCACCACGAAGCCCTCGGACCTGCACGCCCCGCTCGACAAGATCCACCCGATGCCGTTCCCGGGCCTCAACATCGACAACCTGCCGTTCTTCGCGGTGATCGCGGCCGTCGCGAACGGACAGACCCTGCTGCACGACTGGGTCTACGAGAATCGCGCGATCTATCTCACCGAGCTCAACAAGCTCGGCGGCCAGGTCAAGCTGCTGGACCCCCACCGGGTGATGATCGAGGGTCCGACGCACTTCTCGGGGACCGAGATCGTCTGCCCTCCGGCGCTCCGGCCGGCGGTGGTCGTCCTGCTCGCGATGTTGGCCTCGAAGGGCACCTCGGTGCTGCGCTCGACGTACGTCATCCATCGCGGCTACGAGGACCTCGCCGAGCGTCTCAACCTGCTCGGAGCCAACATCGAGCCGTTCCGCGACATCTGACCCCACATGCGGGCCGAGCACGGTGGGCGCCGCGCGTGGGTCAGCTGAAGAGGGTCTCCACCCAGGCCCGGGCCGGCAGCTTGGCGACGGGTGGGGCGGGCATGTCCTCGGTGATCTTCGGCATTGGCGCGGTGTGCTGGCCCGCGTGCCGGTGCCAGTCGGTCTCGGCCTCGATCAGGGCACCCAGGTCGGCCC
>JAOPXC010000007.1 GCA_025965335.1 Nocardioides sp.
ACGTAGACGCCCACGGGGTAGTCCTGCGGCTTGGTGAAGATCTCGATCTGCGCCAGCACCTGGTTCGTGAAGGAGTTCGACATCACGAACGACGGGTGGCCGGTCGCGTTACCGAGGTTCATCAGGCGACCCTCGGACAGCACGATGATCGCGTTGCCCTCCCCGGAATCCTTGGCAGGGAAGGTCCACACGTCGACCTGCGGCTTGACGTTCTTGCGGACGACGCCGGCGTACGACTCGAGACCGGCCATGTCGATCTCGTTGTCGAAGTGGCCGATGTTGCCCAGGATCGCGTTGTGCTTCATCCTGGCCATCTGCTCGACGGTCACGACGTCCTTGTTGCCGGTCGCGGTGATGATGATGTCGGCCACGTCGAGGACGTCGTCGAGGGTCGAGACCTGGTAGCCGTCCATCGCGGCCTGCAGCGCGCAGATGGGGTCGATCTCGGTGACGATGACCCGGGCGCCCTGGCCGCGCAGCGACTCGGCGCAGCCCTTGCCGACGTCGCCGTAGCCGCAGACGACCGCGACCTTGCCACCGATGAGGACGTCCGTGGCGCGGTTGATGCCGTCGATGAGCGAGTGGCGGCAGCCGTACTTGTTGTCGAACTTGGACTTGGTGACCGAGTCGTTGACGTTGATGGCCGGGAAGAGCAGCGAGCCTTCCTTCATCATGTCGTAGAGGCGCAGCACACCGGTGGTGGTCTCCTCGGTGACACCGCGGATCTCACCGGCGATCTGGGTCCAGCGGTCGGAGCTCTCCGCGAGCGAGGCGTTGAGGACGTCGAAGACGACCTTCTGCTCGTGGCTCGCGGCGGTGGCGGGGTCGGGCGCAACGCCCGTCTTCTCCATCTCGAGGCCGAGGTGGACGAGCATCGTGGCGTCGCCGCCGTCGTCCAGGATCATGTTGGCGGACGAGCCGGCGGGCCAGCGGAGGATCTGCTGGGTGCACCACCAGTACTCCTCGAGGGTCTCGCCCTTCCAGGCGAACACGGGGACACCCTGCGGGTTCTCGACGGTGCCGTTCGGGCCGACGGCGACCGCGGCGGCCGCGTGGTCCTGGGTGGAGAAGATGTTGCAGGAGGCCCAGCGGACCTCCGCGCCCAGGGCGACGAGGGTCTCGATGAGCACGGCCGTCTGGATCGTCATGTGCAGCGATCCGGCGATCCGGGCGCCGGCCAGCGGCTTCTCGGCGCCGTAACGCTCGCGCATGGCCATCAGGCCGGGCATCTCGTGCTCTGCGAGCTGGATCTCCATACGGCCGAAGGCGGCCAGGCTGAGGTCAGCGACCTTGTAGTCCATGCGTGCTCCTGATGAGTGCGGGAGGTGCGTCTCAGGAAGCGTAGGACGGCCGGTCGTCCGACAAGAAATCCTCGACGACCCCCGATTTGCCTGCGGGTCGACCCGTCTGGACCGGTTGCTTCAGTGTCCCGCGGGAGCGGGTCGCTCGGGCCGGGGGTCCGGGACGTGGCCCTTCCGGTAGATGTCGGGCTCGAGGTAGATCACCTGGGCCGTCGGCTCCGCCGCACGGATGGCGCGCTCGGCAGCGTCGATGGCTTCCGCCACCTGCTCGGCCGTGCTGGCGGGCGGAACGGCGATCTTCGCGGCCACCAGCAGCTCCTCCGGCCCGAGGTGCATCGTCTTCATGTGGATGATGTGCTCCACGCCCTCGGTCTGGTCGACCGCAGCGGTGATCCGGCGCTGGGCCTCGGGACTGGCCGCCTCACCCAACAGCAGGCTCTTGGTCTCGATCGCGAGCACGATCGCGACGGACACGAGCAGCAGGCCGATGAGGGCCGTGCCTGCGACGTCCCAGTAGAGATTCCCGGTGATGATGCTCATGCCCACCCCCACCAGGGCGAACGTCAGCCCCAGCAGCGCCGCGAGGTCCTCGAGCAGGATCACGGGGAGCTCGGGCTGCTTGGCACGGCGGATGAACTGGGCGAACGTCGCGGAGCCCTTGATCTTCCGGGTCTCGATGATCGCCGTCCGGAAGGACAGCGACTCCAGCACGATCGCCACCAGCAGCACGGCCAGCGGAAGGTACTGCTGCCAACCGCCGGGGTGCTCGGCGTGACCGGAGTGGATCTCGTGCCACTTGTGGTACGCCTCGTAGAGGGCGAACAGGCCCCCGACCGAGAACAGCACGATGGCCACGATGAAGCTGTAGATGTAGCGCTCGCGGCCGAAGCCGAAGGGGTGGTCGGGGGTTGCCGCCTTCCGGGACTTCTTGCCGCCGAGCAGCAGCAGACCCTGGTTGCCCGCGTCGGCCACCGAGTGGATCGCCTCGGCGAGCATCGAGGAGTTCCCGGCCACCGCGAAGGCGATGAACTTCGTGATCGCGATGCCGGTGTTGGCGAACAGTGCCGCCACGACTGCCTTGGTGCCGCCATCCGCTGCCATGCGCAGGACAGTATCGGGAGCCCGGGCCAGTGAGCTCGGTGACCTCCGCGCCCGGCTACTCCTCGACGAGGCCCAGGCGGAGGTACTCCGAGGCATAGGTGCCGCTGAGCATGAGCGACGCGTACCGCGCGACCTCGCTCGGCGCTTCGGTGGTCATGGACTCCACGCGTACGCCGTGCTCCGCCGCCGCCGCCTTCAGCTGGCCCCGCTGCTCGCGCACGAGCGGATCCTCCGCGCCGTCGTCGAGAAGGAGCAGCATCGGGCGGAGCTCGCCGTCGCCCTCGGCGAACGGGTCGTCGAACACGTCGCGGGGCCTGGTCGCTTCGATGACCGGCAGCAGGTGCTCCGCGTCCCCGGCGAGCGCGGTCCGTCCGCTGGCACGGCGGATCGACTCCGCGACGCGTCGGGCCGCCCGCGCGGCCAGCACCGAGCCACCCCAGACGATCGGGTTCGCATCCGCGAGCGCGATCGCCAGCATCTTGGCCGCGTTGACCGCGAGGTCCCGGTGCGGGGAGCAGGACGTCGCGACGGTGTCGAGCGCGACCGCCACGTCCTCGGGGTCGGCGCCCGGACCGAGCTGGACCCGGTCGAGATAGCCGAGCATCACGACCGCCGTGGCGAGCTGGTCGCGGGTGGTGGTGGGCAGGATCGTGCTCCAGCGCCCGGCCGCGTGCTCGGCCACCGACGACACCGGCGGACACGCCACGACGACCTGGCAGCCGCGACGAACGGCCTCCGCGACTGCGGACGCGGTCCCGCGATCGGCACCGTCGGGAGCGAGGACGACGACCAGGTCGAGGCTGCCGGCCCAGCCCGGGAGCGCCGGCCCCGGCCACGCGACGAACGGCACGGGGCACCAGGGCTCGAGCACCGCGCGCAGCAGCCGCGAGTCGGGTCCCGCGGCGACGACCGCGCGCGGCCGAGCCTGTCCCTCGCTACGCGCGACCGCGTCCGAGATGGCCGCAGCAGCGTCGCCCGCCTCACGGCGGACGCGGGCACCGGACTCGGCCAGCGTGCGCAGCCGCAGGTCGATGGTCGCGAGCGAGGACTCGTCGTCCAGGCGCGACTCGTCGAACCAGGTCATGCGGTGCTCATGTCGGCTTGGCTCCTGTCGGCTTGCGGGCTTCGTCGACCAGCAACACGGGGATGTCGTCGCGCACCGGGTAGGCGTAGCCGCACGCCTGGCAGACCAGCTCGCCGCCGTCGGGAGTGTCCACGGGCGCGAGGTCACCCCGGCAGTGCGGGCACACGATGATCGCCAGCAGCTGTGGGTCGAGGTTCAGGGGAGCGCTCATGGTCAGCCTGCCTTTCGAATCTTGGCGAGTACCTCGTCGCGCATCCGCGACATCGTCTCGTCATTCTTGCCCTCGGCGTTCAGGCGCAGGAGGGGTTCGGTGTTGGACGGTCGCACGTTGAAGGTCCAGTCTGCGTGGGAGACCGTCAGCCCGTCGAGCCAGTCGGTCGTGACCCCGTCGAGATCGGCGTAGTCGATCTCGATCTGGTTCATCATCGCCGCCTGGTCGGCCACCTCGGAGTTGATCTCGCCGCTCACGGGGTAGCGGTCGTACTCGGCCAACAGCTGGGACAACGAGCTGTCGGTCTCCGCCAGCGCCGCGAGTGCGTGCAGGGCGGCGAGCATGCCGGAGTCGGCCCGCCAGAAGTCCCGGAAGTAGAAGTGCCCGCTGTGCTCGCCGCCGAAGATCGCGTCGGTCTCGGCCATCTTCGCCTTGATGTACGAGTGTCCGACGCGGGTCCGGACCGGGACGCCGCCGAGCTCCGTGACGAGCTCGGGGACGGCGCGGCTGGTGATCAGGTTGTGGATGATCGTGGACCCGGGCTCCTTGGCGAGCTCACGCGCGGCGATCAGGGCGGTGAGCGTCGACGGCGAGACCGCCCGGCCGCGCTCGTCGACCAGGAAGCACCGGTCGGCGTCGCCGTCGAACGCCAGGCCGATGTCGGCGCGCTCCTCGACGACCCGCGCCCGCAGGTCGACGAGGTTGGCCGCGTCGATCGGGTTGGCCTCGTGGTTGGGAAAGGTGCCGTCGAGCTCGAAGTACATCGGCACGACCTCCACCCGGTCGGCGCCCAGGCGTTCGAAGACCGCAGGCGCGGTGTGACCGGCCATGCCGTTCCCGGCGTCGATGACGACCTTGAGCTTGCGACCCGTCACCGGCGCAAGCGAGAGCAGGTGGGCGGCGTACGCCTCGAGGACGTCGTGCTCGCTGATCGTGCCGGACTCGACGGCGTCCGCCCTCGCGCCCGAGACGACGAGGTCGCGGATCTCCGCGAGGCCGGTCTCCATGCCGATCGGCTGGGCGTTGGTGCGGCACATCTTGATGCCGTTGTACTGGGCCGGGTTGTGGCTCGCCGTGAACATCGCGCCCGGCTGGCCGAGGTGTCCCGAGGCGAAGTAGAGCTGGTCGGTAGATGCGAGGCCGATCATGACGACGTCGGCGCCGGCGGCGGTGGCACCGTCGGCGAACGCACCGGCCAGGCCCGGGGAGCTGGGGCGCATGTCGTACCCGACGACCACGGTGCTGGCGCCCACGACCTGGACGTAGGCACGGCCGGTCGCGCGAGCCAGCTCCTCGTCGAGCTGGTCAGGCACGATTCCGCGCACGTCGTACGCCTTGAAGATGGCGTGGATGTGGGCGGGGTCGAGGGTGTCGGCCATGGCCAGACCCTAGATGACCGGCGCTGCGGCTAGTTCGGGTCGGTGGTGGTCAGGACCCGCAGGTGCCCCTTGCGGCGCGTCTCGCGGCCGGTCTCGTCGGCCGGAGCCGACCGGGCCACGTCGACGGGTCGAGCGGCCTCACGCACCGCATCGGCGAGCGCGAGCAGGTCGTCGTTGGAGGGACCCTGCGCGGCCGGGTCGGGGGCGAGACGCATGACCTCCCAGCCGCGGGGGGCCGAGAGCCGCTCACTGTGCACGTCGCACAGGTCGTAGGCGTGGGGTTCGGCGTACGTCGCGAGCGGTCCCAGCACCGCGGTCTGGTCGGCATAGACATAGGTCAGGGTGTTGAGCGCAGGACGACCACAGGCCGTGCGCGAACAACGACGGGCGGGACTCACGCGGCCGACGGTACCGGTGCCCGCCCGCACTGCCGATTAGGCTCGCGGCGTGGACGACGCCTCCGTGCCGACCCCGGTACCCCCGCAGCTCCGGCGCCGCACCCGCGACCGACGCGGGCGCGGCATGCGGGGCCCGGCTGTCTCACCCGCTCGACCCGGCTCCCCCGAGCTCCGCACCGCACGCCAGCGGTTCGACGACCTGGCGCTCGGCATCGTCACCGCCGTGGACGCGCGCTGGCAGGACAAGCTCGGCCTCGTCGAGTACGCCGTCGAGGACGCTCCGCAGATTCCCGACGACTGGGACTCCGGCACCGTGCCCCTGTCCTCGTTGATCCGCGGCACCGGCGCGACGCCGACCCGGCTGGTGCTCTTCCGGCGGCCGATCGAGCACCGCTGCGAGACCCGTTCCGACCTGGAGGCGATGGTGCTCACGATCGTGGTCGAGCAGGTGGCCGAGCTCCTGGGCATCGAGGCCGAGCAGGTCGACCCGCGCTACGAGGGCGACGAGTAGCGGCAGCGCCGGGTTTCGAGACGGTTGCTCAGCGCAACCTCCTCAACCACCGGTGGGATGGGCTTCGCCGGCGAGACGCTACGGCGTTCCGGGACGGATGTCCGGGATCAGGTCGCTGCGGACCAGCTCACGCAGGGGTACGACGGTCGCGCCCACGCCCTGCACCAGTACGGCTCCGATCACCGCCGTGCGCTCGGGGGTGACGGTGACGAGCACGGCCCGTCTGGGCAGCGTCACCGTTGCGCCGCGTCCGGGGTTGAGCTCGAGGCGGGTGGCGGCCAGCTTCTCGCCGTCGGGGCCCTTGGCCACGACGGAGACCACCCCGAGCTGCTGCGCGCCGGACAGCACCAGCTGCTTGCGCCCCGCCGGCACGACCACGGTCGTCGGCGACGACACCGGTGTCCCGGCAACGGCGTGGGACAGGTCACCGCCCACGAAGGACCGCAGGGTGGCGGTGACCGGACCGGTGGCGTCGACGACGAGGCCGAGGGCGCCCGTGGTGTCACGCAGCACCCGGGTCACAGACACCCGCGTGACGCTCTCCGGTGCGATCCGGATCTCCGCGAAACCCTGGGGTGCGAACACCGAGTCCCCGGTCACGACGCGGACCGTGGCGCGCGCCTCGTCGACGCCGCCGTTGGCCAGCACCAGGGTCTGCCTGCCCGCACCGCCCGCCAGCCCCAGCAGGACGTTGCTGGTCGAGGGTGCAGGCTGTGGGAGCAGCTGGTCCGTGGCGCTGCTGCCGGAGCCCAGCTCGTCGAAGCCGTCCAGCACCGAGGCGCCCACCCGACCCCGCGTGCTCGTCACCCGGATCGCGAGCTCGTCGCGGCGCGGGACCGCGGCGGCCAGGTCGACCCGCAGGGTCTCCTGGCCCGCAACGGAGAGCCCCCGCAGCCTCGGGGCGTCGATGGGGCCGGGCCGGCCGAAAACGGTCACGTCCACGATGGCCCGGCCCTTGTCGGGGTTGGTGAGCTCGAGCACCGAGTGATGGTGCGCGCCCGCACCGACTCCGGTGAACCACTGGTCGGGAACGGGGGTGGCGCACTCGCCGGCCGACACGGGACTGGTCGCGAACCGGGACGCCACGAGCCCCGGCGCCAGGTCGCCGCTGCCCCGAACGAACACCGCACCGGGACCCGAGTCGTACGTCGTGACCCTGCCGGCCCGAACGGGCAGCCGGTCGGGGCTGTCACCAGCGCCGATGGACACCTCGCCCGAGGCGCCCTTGTCGGCCGTGGTCACGCTGACCGTCCGGCCCCCCTCCTGGGCGGTCGGGCAGACGAGAACCGAGGAGGTCAGGGCCGCCGGCACCGGGTCATGGCGACTGGTGGCGGGGTCCTGGGTGCGGACGAGCAGCACCGCCCCGGCCGTGAGCACCGGCACGACGACGGCCAGCACGGTGGTGAGGTTGACCGCGAAGCGGCGGCCCCGCGCCGTGCGGCGTCCGGGGGCGGACGGGGTGCCGGGGTCGCTCACGATCGCCTCCGGTTGGTCGTGGGGGCGCACAGCACGGCGACCCAGATGATGCCCAGCGCCTGGACGAGCAGCAGCCCGATCCGCAGCCACGAACGCGGGCCGTCGACGGCGTTCACGGCGACCGGACGGTCGATCTGCCAGGCCCGGGTCGACCGGTCCTCCGCGCTTGCCTGGGTGAGTCCACCGGTCGCATCGAGGGACGCCGCGACGCTGCCGTCCGCCGGCGTCGGCAGCACGACGTACTCGATCCCGAGGCCGGCGAGGGAGTCGACGACCTCGGGAGTCGGGCGGGAGGTCAGCGCGCGAACGGCGCGGGTCAGGTCTGGGTCCTCGGCGGCGAGGTCGAGGATCTCGTCCTCGCCGAGCGTCACGCCGTCGCCGCGGCGCACCGTGTACGTCAGTCCGTCCGCGACGCTGCCGCGCACGACGAGGATGCCGTGGGCGTCACCGAGCATCGAGCTCTGGACCATGTACGCCGGGATCGCGTCGATGGTGTGGTCGCTCAGGCGCTCCCCGTGGCCACCGACGACGAACCACCCCAGGCCGCCCAGCGGGACCACCACCGCCACCGCGGCGATCCCGGCCGCGGCGGCGCGCAGCCAGCCGGCCCGTGACTGGACCACCGCGAACAGCCCCTGGCCCCCGACGACGGCGCCGACCACGAGGGCACCCTGCAGGACGACGAGGAGGAAGCCCAGCCCGGGTGCGGCGGTGGTGGCGGGAAGCGTCAGGGTGACCGCCCCGAGGAGCGCGGCCAGCACGGCCGCCACCAGGGCGACCACCCAACACACGAGGACGGGGATGCGCGTGGCTCGCGGGACGAGGCCGAGCAGCGCCAGGACGGCCGGGGCGACACCGAGCCACCACGGCGCCCCGAGGTCGGCGAAGCGCCCCGCCACGAGGCCGAGTCCGTCGAAGCCGGGCGCCGGAAGCCGACCCGGATCGAGCAGCAGCCCGGCGGCCGCGTGCTGGATCACCGCCGGAATCCACCACGGCGCCAGCAGCACGGGCGTGATGCCCACGGCAACCGCCGGTGGGCCCCACACCGATCGGTCCCGCATCGCGCCCGGGACGATCGAGAAGGCCGCCACGAGCACCACGAGACCGAGGACGAACGCGAACAGCCAGGCCACCGGAGCGAACGCCGTCGCCAGCGCGAGCAGCAGACCGGCCCGCCAGGCGGCCCGCCAGCGCCGGTCGGGATGGGGATCGGCGAAGCCGAGAGCGGCGTGCGCGAGCCAGGGCAGCAGCGCCCCGGTCACGACGGGGCCGAGGCGTCCGTCCCCCCACGCGCCGGCGACCACGGGCACCAGCGCGTAGGTCGCGGCCCCCCAGAGCAGCAGCCAGCGGGGCGCGCCGGGGAAGGACACCAGACGCCCCACGACGCGCAGGAAACGGAAGGCGCCCCAGAGGGAGACGGGCACGGCGAGCACGAGGACCGCGCTCAGCGCGTGACCAGGACCGGCGAGGAGCGATGCGACGAGGGTCAGCGGAAGGAGGTACGGCGGCGCCGGCACCCCCGTGCCCTGACCCAGGGGGTGCCAGGACTCGAGGTACAGCCGCCACCAGTCGGTGGTGGACCCGGGCACGGGTGACAGCCCGCCCCCGACCACCGAGCCGAAGGCCTGGCGTGCTCCGACGAGCGCCGCCACCACGAAGAGCGCCAGCAGCACGGCGACCGGGTTCGTGAGGAACCGCGCGACGGCGCCGGCGTCCGCCACCGGGACGTCGTCGTCGTCGACGACGGGTCTGCGGGCGGCGAAGGACGAGGGATCCCGCTCGGCCGCGGCCGCGCGCCGCCGCTCGGCGACATCGGCGGCCTGGTCGGTCACCGCGGCCACGAGGTCACCGACGAAGTCGAGGCCGTGCCGGTACGGGAGCCAGGGCGGGGCCAGCAGGCCCTTGACCCTGGCCCGGTCGTCGTTCGAGGTGGTCGTCGGCCCCCGCTCGCGGGCCGCGCGCCGTTCGCGCCGGGCCGCCCGGATCTCGCGGGGTGAGGAGTAGACCGAGACGAGCGCCGCCAGCTCGTCCAGCGCCTCGCCGACCGAGCGGACCAGCAGGAACCCCACCATCCGCAGGAGCGTGCCGAGGGCCAGCCGGACCAGCTGGAAGGGCAGCGAGCGGGCGCTCGAGTTCACCAGCAGGGTGTAGAGCGCCGCCCGCCGCTCCTGGTAGTGCGTGTGCCGGCCCGTCAACGCGGTCCGCCGGATCCCGCGGTGCGCGGCCTCGGCGTGGAAGACGACCGCTTGCGGGACGATCAGCGTGCGGTGGCCGGCGGCGGCGGCGCGCCAGCCGAAGTCGACGTCGTTGCCGAAGATCGGCAGCTGCGAGTCGAAGCCGCCGAGCTCCTCCAGCACCGCCCGGCGTACCAGCATCCCGGCGGTGTTGACCGCCAGCACCGTGCGCACCTCGTCGTGCTGACCCTGGTCGTACTCGCCGCGCTCGAGGCCGGTCTCGCGTCGACCGGTCCTCGAGATCGTGACGCCGAGCTCGAGCAGCCGCTGCAGCGAGGGCCACTCGCGCAGCTTCGGGCCGAGCACGTCTGCTCCGGGGTCAGCGTTGGCCGCGTCCAGCAGCGCCGCCAGCGCACCGGGTTCGGGGTTCGAGTCGTCGTGGAGGATCCAGACCCACTCGCAGTCGGGGTCGTCCCCGAGCTTGTCCAGCCCCAGGCGGACGGCGGCGGGGAACGTCGTCGAGGAGGGTGCGACGAGCACCTCGCCGAACGCGTCCGCGAGCAGCGTCGCGCTCTCGTCCTTGCTGCCGGTGTCGACGGCCACGACGCACCCGGGGGCGGCGGTCTGGCTCCGGAGCCCCTCGATGACCGACGGCAGCCACCGTGCTCCGTCGTGGCTGACGAGCAGCACGACGACAGACCTGGGGGAAGACACGACGGGAGACACTATCCACGGACCCGAAACCCCCGAAAACGAGAGGACCCCGGTCGGCAACGACCGGGGCCACTTCTCTGAGCTCGTTCTGTGTGGGATTCCTCAGACTGCGCGCTTCTTCAGCTTGCGACGCTCCCTCTCGGAGAGACCGCCCCAGATGCCGAACCGCTCGTCATTCATGAGTGCTGATTCGAGACAGTCGTCGCGAACGTCACACGTGAGGCAGACCTTCTTGGCCTCCCTGGTGGATCCACCCTTCTCAGGAAAAAACGCCTCGGGGTCGGTCTGGGCGCACAACGCGCGATCCTGCCAACCCGCTTCTTCGGCGTCCCCGTCGAGGAGAAACAGTTCTCTCACGGCTTTCCGCCTTTCGACCCAGTAGTGCGAAGAACACTGTTGGAATTACATGCCTGTCGTACACCTGAAGTCAAGCCCTGATCTGCTATGGCAGGCAACCACCCGTTCGTGCCATTTCACATGTACGAGAAGGTAAGGTCATGCGGAACATCACGGTGCTCTCCGGAGGGATGGGCGGCGCCCGGTTTCTCCAGGGCCTCCTCCACGGCATCGCGGCCGGAACCCTGCCCGGCGTCGCTCCCGACGCCCAGGTCACGGTGGTCGCCAACACCGCCGACGACATCTGGGTCCACGGCCTCAAGGTGTGCCCGGATCTGGACACCGTCATGTACACCCTCGGCCAGGGCATCGACCTCGAGCGGGGCTGGGGCCGGCGCGAGGAGACCTGGAGCGTCAAGACCGAGCTGGCCGAGTACGGCGTCGAGCCGACCTGGTTCGGGCTGGGCGACCGCGACGTCGCCACGCACCTCGTCCGGACCCAGATGCTCGAGGCCGGTTACGTCCTCTCCGAGGTCACCGAGGCGCTCTGCAAGCGCTGGCAGCCCGGCGTTCGCCTCCTGCCGATGACCGACGACCGGGTCGAGACGCACGTGGCCATCGCCGACCCGGACTCACCGAGCGGTCGCCGGGTCGTGCACTTCCAGGAGTACTGGGTCCGACTGCGTGCCGCCGTCCCGGCCGAGACCGTCGTCTTCGTCGGACTCGACGAGTCCACGCCCGCCCCGGGCGTCCTCGACGCGATCACCGATGCCGACCTCGTGGTGCTGCCCCCGTCGAACCCGGTCGTGTCGGTCGGAACGATTCTCGGCGTCCCCCGGCTACGCGCGGCGATCGCCGCCACCCGGGCGCCGGTCGTCGGCGTGTCCCCCATCGTCGGTGGCACCCACGTGCGCGGCATGGCCGAGCAGATGCTGACGTCGATCGGCGTGGAGGTCAGCGCGGCCGGGGTCGGGCTCCACTACGGCGCCCGTTCCAGCGGCGGCGTGCTGGACGGCTGGCTGGTCGACGAGCGGGACGCGGATGCCGTGCCCCGGATCGAGGACGCCGGGATCGCCTGCCGCGCCGTACCCCTGATGATGACCGACCACGACGCAACGGCCGCGATGGCGGCCGCCGCGATCGCGCTCGTCACCGCATGAGCCCGCGATGACCCGGATCCAGGTCGTCGCGCCCGACGGCGCGCCCGAGGTGCGCCGCGGCGACGACCTCGTGGCGCTGCTGCTCCCCCTCGTCGACCTGGCCGACGGCGACGTCGTGGTCGTCACCAGCAAGGTCGTGAGCAAGGCCGAGGGCAGGGTCGTGACCGGCAGCCGCGACGACCTGCTGCCGAGCGAGACGGTCCGGGTCGTGGCGCGTCGCGGGCCGACGACGATCGTCCGCACCCGGCTCGGCCTCACCATGGCCGCCGCCGGCATCGACGGCTCCAACGTCGAGGTGGGCTCGGTCGTGCTCCTGCCCGACGACCCGGACGCCTCGGCGCGGACGATCCGGTCCCGGATCCGTGAACGCACCGGCCACAACGTCGGCGTGATCGTCACCGACACCGCCGGACGCGCCTGGCGCGAGGGCCAGACCGACATCGCGATCGGAGCGGCCGGCCTGCTCGTCGCCGAGGACTTCGCCGGTCGCCTCGACGCCCACGGCAACGAGCTGGAGGTGACCGCACCGGCCGTGGCCGACGAGATCGCCGGCGTCAGCGAGCTGGCCCAGGGCAAGCTCGGAGGTCGGCCCTTCGCGGTGGTCCGGGGACGGCCCGACCTGGTCCTCCCCGTGGGCGAGGACGGGCCGGGGGCGCGGTCGCTCGTGCGCGCCGAGGGCGGGGACCTCTTCGGGTACGGCGCCCGCGAGGCCGTCGTACGCGCCCTGCTGGGCGACCCCGCGGACCGGGCTCCGTTCGGGGCCCCCGCCCCTGCCCAGGAGCTGGCCGAGGTCCTGCGCTTGGTGACGGGCGCCGAGGCGCGGCTGGACGGCGGCGACCTCGTCGTCACGAGCGTCCGCCCGGACACCGTGCCCGCCCTGGCCTTCGCCCATGGCTGGGCCGTCGGACACAGCCGGAGCACGGATTCCCCCGTCGAGGTCCGGTTGCAGCCGGGGACTCCGTAGACTCTGCGGCTGACTGCCCGCTGCACCAGCACCGATCGCACCGCCGACACCTTTAGGACTGCCGAACCGTGGCCAAGACCGCCAAGACCGACCGCCAGGCCGTCATCGAAGAGATGCGCAAGAAGCAGAAGGGCGCCGAGAAGCGCCGCGGCTTTGCCATCGTCGGTGTCTGCGTCGTCATCGCCCTGCTGATCATCGGCGCCGCGGCGTACCAGCCCATCAAGGACGCGTGGGACCTGCGCAAGTTCAACAACATCGCCGTGTCCGACATCGGTGCTCCCGCCTCGGCCTGCCAGAAGGTCACGACCAAGCCCGCGGACGGCAACCAGGACCACGTCGCACCCGGCACCCCGATCGCGTACACCGACGCCCCGCCGTCGTTCGGCCAGCACTACAGCTCGCCGGACCCGATGGCGCGCAAGCTCTACACCGCCGCCGACCGCCCCGAGCTCGGCACGCTCGTGCACAACCTGGAGCACGGGTACACGATCCTCTGGTACGACGAGACCGCGGCCGCCGACAAGGCCATGATGAAGGACATCACCGCCATCGCCAGCAAGTTCTCGGGCACCGACAACATGCGCACGAAGTTCAAGGCCGTGCCGTGGCTGTCCACCGACGAGGGCGGCAACACCTTCCCGAAGGGCCAGCACATCGCCCTCACGCACTGGTCGATCGGTGGCGCCGGCGCGAGCAACACCGACAACCAGGTCGGCGTCTGGCAGTACTGCTCGGCTCCCAGCGGGGACGCTCTCAAGCGGTTCATGATCAACTACCCCTACATGGACTCGCCGGAGCCCACCGCCATGTGACGTTCCGGCGCTCACGCGCCGGCGCACCAGGGTCTGTCGGTTCGGCGGCCCTCGGTGTCTCGCCCCTCGGTTGGGGTTGTTGAGGGGTCAGGTCAGGTCGGCGCGGCCGGAGTCCTTGAGGGCGTTGACGATGGCCTTGACGTCCTGGGCGCGAGCGCGCGTCGTGACGAGGAGGGCGTCGGGGGTGTCGACGACGACGATGTCGTCGAGGCCGATGACGGCGACCATGCGACCCGAGCCGGGGACGACCAGCCCGGTGCTGTCGATCGCCCGCACGAGCTCCTTGTCGCCGAGGACGCTCGGGGCCGCACCGGCCGCACCGGCCGCACCGGCCGCACCGAGCAGGGTGCCGAGCGAGTCGAAGTCGCCGATGTCGTCCCAGCCGAAGGAGGACGGGACCGTGACGACCTTGCCGGCGTCGGCCGCGGGCTCGGCGACCGCGTGGTCCAGGGCGATCTTGGGCAGGCTTGGCCAGATCTCCTCGAGGCGAGAGGTGTCCGCGGCGATGTCGCGGAGGGCGGCCGCGAACGCCGGGTGCGATGCCGCGAGCAGGTCCAGCAGGACCGACGGTCGGACCACGAACATGCCGGCGTTCCAGCGGTACCGGCCCGTCGCCAGGTAGGCGTCGGCCACCTCGACGGTCGGTTTCTCGACGAACTCGCGGACAGCGAAGGCACCAGGGTGGTCCTCGAGCTCGTCCCCGAGGTGCACGTAACCGAAGGCCGACGAGGCGAACGTGGGCTCGATGCCCAGGGTGACGAGCCATCCGTCGCGGGCGACGTCGACGGCCTTCACGACGCAGCGGGCGAACTCCGCGGGGTCGACGATCACGTGGTCGGCGGCGAAGGATCCCATCACGGCCTCCGGATCGGCCTTCTCGAGGAGGGCCGCGGCCAGGCCGATGGCCGCCATCGAGTCGCGGGCGGAAGGCTCGGCGAGGATCGAGTCCGGCCCCAGCTCGGTGAGCTGTGCGCAGACCGCTTCACGGTGGGCCAGTCCGGTGACGACCAGGAAGCGGTCCTCGACCAGCGGCGCCAGCCGGTCGTAGGTCTGCTCCAACAGGGACCGACCACCACCGGTCAGGTCGCGCAGGAACTTCGGCGACGACGAACGAGACAGCGGCCAGAGCCTGGTCCCCGCGCCGCCGGCCGGGATCACGGCCCAGAAGTTGTCGATGGCGGACATGGGTCGAAGCCTAGGGGCGGGCGGGGCGATGCCCGTGTCTAGGGTGGCGGATGTGACCACGTTCCCCGAGCTGCTCGCTCGCCTGCTGCGGGGAGATTCGGCCCGCCCGCTCGTGACGTTCTACGACCACGAGACCGAGGAGCGCATCGAGCTGTCGGTGACGACGTACGCCAACTGGGTCGCCAAGGCAGCGTCCCTGCTCATCGAGGAGCACGACCTCGAGCGCGGGAACAGCCTGCGCATCGACCTGCCGACGCACTGGCTCGGTCCGGTGTTCCTCGGTGCGGCGTGGACCGCGGGTCTGGTGGTCAGCGACGTGGACGACCCCGACGCCGTCGTGTGCGGGCCCGAGGGCGTCGAGAGCTGGGCGCCGCGCGCCCACGACCTGCCGGTCCTGGCTTGCTCGCTGTTGCCGATGGGGGTTCGGTTCGCGGAGCCGTTGCCCGACGGGCTGCACGACGTCGGCATCGAGATCTGGTCCCAGCCCGACTCGTTCATCCCGTGGGACCCGCCCCAGCCCGATGATCCGGCGACGAGGCTCGCGGGCCGCACCACGAGCCAGTCCGAGATGTGGAGCGCGGCCGCCGCCGGGAGTCTCCTCAGCGACGGCGGCCGCCTCCTGTCGGTGGCGAACCCGGCTTCCCCACCGGGCCTCGCCACCTTCGCGGAGCCGCTCGCACGGAGCGGCTCGCTGGTCCTGGTGTCCCACGCCGACCGGCAACGTCTCGAGGCGACGTACGTCGCCGAACGCGCCACCGCTCGCTTCCCCGCGTGACTCCAGGACCTCCCACCGGCTTCAGCCGGCCAGGTCGAACTGCTCCATCCCTTCGCCCAGGAACCGGCGTTCCCGGAAGCCGTTGCCGGTGGCCGGGACCAGCCACAGGTAGCCCGTCTTCTTCGCGCGCACGATGATGTCCGGGTGGCCGGTGAGGCGCACGTCGCTGACGCCGATGACCCAGTCGTACGGCGTCACGTCCAGGCTCAGCGGCTTGCCCGTCGTCAGCCCGCCCGGGCCGTTGCCGGGATAGAGGGTGAGCCTCGAGTCCTTCCGGAACAGGTTGTCCGGGGCGCCGTCGCCGTCCCACCGGCCGACGGAGATCTGTCGCCCGGCGTCGATCGGACTGTGGGCGACGTAGCTCGCCTTGAGCCCGTCGAGGCCGCGGCCGGGGTAGATGCGGATGTCGCCGCCCTTCGGCTGGCCCATCAGGTCCGGCCACCCGTCACCCGTCATGTCGCCGACGGCGGCGAGCAGGCCGACGCCGCCGAAGCCGGCACCGATCGAGACGGCGTCGCCGAAGTGGCCCTGGCCGTCGCCGCGACGCAGGTAGAGCTTTCCGTTGTTCTTGTTGCGCGTGACGATGTCGCCGAATCCGTCGCGGTCCCAGTCGCCGGCGTTCAGCAGCACGTCGGCACTGGACAGGTCGGCTCCCGTCGCGATCGGCTTGCCCAGGTCGACGGTGCCGGCGTTGCGCACCAGCACCAGGCGGTCGCCGTCGCGAGCGATCAGGTCTGGTGCCGCGTTGCCGGCGATCTGCCCGCCACCGGTGACGTCCGTGAACTTCCGGATCCTGGCGAGCGGACCCAGCGCGTGACCGAACGTGCCGTCCCCGCGGCCCGGGACCACGTAGCCGTCCTTGGTGTCGGCTCGTCGGACGAACAGGTCAACCCTGCCGTCGGCGTTGTAGTCGCCGTAGCCGGTGATGGTGTCGAAGGCCTTCCAGGACCCGGCCACCCGGATCGGGTCGCCGAGCTTGACCCCGCCGGAGCCGGGCCTGAGCCAGAGCCGACCCACGGAGTCGCGCGCGAGCACGTCGACCTTGCCGTCGCCGTTCAGGTCACCCGTGCCGACGAGGAGGTTGTAGTCCCCCCAGCCCTCGCCGACCTTCTTGCGGTTGAACCCACCGGCGCCGCCACCGACGTAGGCGTCGAGGCGTCCGGTCGCGGTGTCGCGAGCAACCAGGTCGTTGTCCCCGTCCCCGTTCAGGTCACCGACCGCAGTGACGAGGTCGTGCCCGACCAGGGCGTTCGTCGGCTTCACCAAGTCGCCGAACCGACCCTTGCCGATCCCGGGTCGCACGTCGGAGGATCCGTCGGCGGCCTGGACCACCAGGTCCGCCCGGCCGTCTCCGGTGAGGTCCGGCGAGGCGATGACCTTGCCCGCGCCGGACCAGCCGGTCGAGATCGTCGCCGCGGGCTTGAGCTCGGTGAGGCCGCCGGTCGGGAGGACGAAGGCCATCCCGTCACTCGCTCGTCGTACGACGAGGTCGGGGTGCGGCGTGGAGGCGATGTTCGACTCCAGCTCGCGCCCGGACCAGCCCTGCTGGGCCTCCGCGGCGAGCTGGCGGATCTTGGGGATCCTCGCGTAGAGGTACTTGCCCGGGCACGCCGTGGAGGCCGCGTCGCGGTGACCCTGGATCGCCTCGAAGTAGCGCGACCCGACCCACTGCTTGGTCGACGACGCGTCGACCCCGTGCAGCGAGAGTTTCCAGGCGAAGAGCGCGCCGTAGGCCTGCACCATGGCTCCGGACGGCTGCTTGATGTCGTAGTTGCCGATGGCCGACATGGCGAACGCATAGTCGTTGTAGTTCAGCGTGTGCGCGCCGACCACCGGGCGGTCGATCCCGCCGAAGCGGCCTTCCCAGATCCGGCCGAACCGGTCGACGAGGAAGTTGTAGCCGATGTCGCTCCAGCCCCGTGACTGCGTGTGGTAGGCGTAGATGCTGCGGAGGATCCCCGGCACCTCGGCCTTGGTGTAGTCGTTGGCGTTCACCGTGTGGTGGACGAAGCCCGCGTGCACCTCGGAGTAGTGCAGCGAGGACTTGTCGCGGAGCCGCTCGTCCGCACCCCACTGGGCGCGGGAGTAGATCACCGGCTTGGGCGTGTACGTCGCCGCCATCGGGTCGAGCGCGTCCGTGCCGTCCGCCTCGACGCTGGGGGCGGCGGCCGGGGCGCCCGCAACGCTGCCGGCACTCCCATCGGCGGAGTCGAGCTTGGCGGTGTCCAGGGCCGGAAGCTCGTCGGCGGTCTTGGTGGCGACGCCGGGGTCGACGACGGCGAGCTTCATGTCCGGCGGGATCGCGCCAGCGGTATCGGCGCGCACCTGCACCTGGTCGACGTTGCCGACGATGAGCTCGTCGGTGCCGGGCCGCGCCCGTCTGGCCTCTCGACTGTCGGGATCGGGACCGTGGTCGTCGTGGTACTCCAGCTTCGTCCAGTCCGACCATGCGTCGTCCTTCAAGGTGCGGACCTCGAGGCTGATGTCGGCCTCGGCCACCTGGACGCCGTGCTGCCAGGTGACGCCGACAAGGGTGTCCCCCGTCACCGCCTGCGGCCGGCTGACGAGCTCGGTGCTACCGGCGATGCCGCCGGCCTTGGTGCGCGCCTGGAGGCCGCCGGTGACCGTCTTGGCGCCGGTGGGGGCGGTGAGCGAGTACTCGGTGACCGTCGGGTCCACGACCTCGGTCGGGACGACCGACTTCTGGCGGGTGGCCCGGCTGTACGCCGAGAGGTCACCGCGGACCACGTTCGACTGCGCGGCACCGGGATCCTCGCGGACCACGTCGAGCGACACGATGCTCGCGGCGGGCGTGAGCGCAGCGATGACCACGCCCAGGGCCAGCAGTTGCTGGCAGGCGGTGGTGTAGCGGCTCTTGATCGGGCTCATTCGCGTTGCTCCAGTGCGGGGGAAGGTCACACAGTGCGGCAACTTTCACACGAGTCACAGGAGTCACGAAAGGTTTCGTGAGTAACTACAAACTTGTAATTTCCACTCGACACGCCGACGGATCCGAGATTTGTCAAACTTGTCGGTGATTGAGGAGGTCGGCAGCAACCGTCTCGACCGTCCCCGCCGGTGGTTGAGGAGGTTGCGCAGCATCCGTCTCGACCGTCCCACCGGTGGTTGAGGAGGTCGCGCAGCAACCGTCACGACCGTCCCACCGGTGGTTGAGGAGGTCGCGCAGCAACCGTCTCGAAACAGCACCCGCACCGGTGGTTGAGGAGGTCGCGCAGCATCCGTCTCGAAACCCCCCGGCACCGGCGCGGGGCGCCGGGTTTCGTGCACAGCCTGCCGGTTGTGCGGGGGTGTGCACAGGTTGGGGGTGGGTCCGTGAGAGTGGTCGGGGATTGGTGCTGGACTGGTCCTATGACAGCAAGGGCCCGGCCTCCCGCAGAGCACGTGGTGAGCCGGGCCGTCGCGACGATGCGCACCGAGGTCGGTGGGGTTGCACAGGCGGCGTTGTGGTCGATGAGCCCGGCCGAGGCCGCGGCCACCCTGATCGAGGTGACCCGGCTCAGCGCCCAGGTCGCCGAGCTCGCGCTCCGCGTCGCCGCGCACGCCGAGACCGTCCAGGTCGGTGACGTCACCGGGGCGGTGTCCACCGGTGCCTGGTGGGCCCACCAGACCCAGCAGACCCGCCTCGCCACGGCCCGGTCGATGCACCTGGCGGTGGCGTTGGCCGGGCCCAGGCAACGGGTCCGGGCCGCCCTCG
>JAOPXC010000031.1 GCA_025965335.1 Nocardioides sp.
GACGCCCAGCGTCGCCAGGCCGTCGAGGCCCGCAACCAGGCCGACTCCCTGGTCTACTCGACCGAGAAGTTCCTCGATGAGAACACCGACAAGATCCCCGAGGACGTCCGCACCGAGGTCAGCGCCGACGTGGCGAGACTCAAGGAGACCCTCGAGAACGCCGAGGCCAGCGCCGACGAGATCCAGGCCGGTGTCACCAAGCTGAACGAGTCCAGCCAGAAGATGGGCGCGGCCATGTACGCCGCAGCCGAGGCCGAGACCGCCGCGGCCGGAGGCAGCACCGGTTCGACCGGCGAGGCCGACGACGACGTCGTCGACGCCGAGATCGTCGACGACCCCTCGGATGACAGCGCCGACGGCGCTGGCACCAGCGGGGATGCCGAGGGCGAGAGCAAGTGACCGACGCGCCCTACGACGAGGAGGGCGTGCCCGCCGGGGAGGGAGCCGAGGCTTCCTCCCCGCCGGGGTCCTTCGGCGACGAGGCGGCGGAGATGGCCAACGAGACCGAGGTCGAACAGGACCTCAGCGTTTCCGACGAACTGGCCGTCACCGCGATGGCCCTGGCCGAACGGACCAGCGACCTCCAGCGCCTGCAGGCCGAGTTCGTCAACTACAAGCGTCGGGTGGATCGCGACCGCGACCTGATCCGTGAGAACGCGACGTACACCGCGCTCGCACCGATCACCGAGGTCCTGGACACGATCGACCGGGCTCGCGAGCACGGGCCGCTCGAGGGCGGCTTCAAGGCCGTGGCCGACCAGCTCGAGCGCATCGTCACGTCGCTCGGGCTGACCAAGTTCGGCGCCGTCGGCGACCCGTTCGACCCGACGATCCACGAGGCCCTCTCCCACATCGGTGAGGACCCGGAGGTCTCGGTGACGACGTGCAAGGTGATCGCCAAGGCCGGTTACCGCATCGGGAACCGGGTCGTGCGGGCCGCGCAGGTGCTCGTCGTTGATCCACCCAGTGTCGACCAGGTGAGTGCTGGTCCCACCGGCGATCCGACCGGCGATGAAGCGGGCGATCCGGACGTCGAGCCGAGCGAGTAGGAACACACCAGGAGAGGGGGTGGACACGTGAGCACCACCGACGGTTATCGCGCCGACTGGGCGACGAAGGACTTCTACGCCGTGCTCGGCGTGAAGAAGGACGCCACGGCCGATGAGATCAAGAAGGCGTATCGCAAGCTGGCGCGCGCCAACCACCCCGACTCCAACCCCGGCGACACCGCCAAGCATGACAAGTTCAAGTCGGTCGCCGAGGCGTACGACGTGATCGGTGACCCCGAGAAGCGCGCGAAGTACGACGAGATGCGCCAGCTCTACGGCTCCGGTGGCTTCCGCACCGGGTTCGGAGGCGGCGGCGCTCCGGGAGGCGGCGGAGGCGGGGGCTTCAACCTCGACGACCTGCTCCGGGACCGGGCCGGGGCGGGCGGCGGGTTCGGCGACATGTTCGGCGACCTCTTCGGGGGCGGTCGCGGCCGCACCCAGCAGCCGCGCCGGCCCCAGAAGGGCGCCGATGTCGAGACCACGGCGACGATCAGCTTCCTCGACGCCATCGAGGGCGTCACGATCTCGTTGCGCCTGAGCTCCGACGCGCCCTGCCCGGACTGTTCCGGCACCGGGGGCAAGCCCGGCACCAAGCCGCGGATCTGCCCCGAGTGCGAGGGCGCCGGCTTCATCGTGTCGTCGGCGGGTGGAGCGTTCGCGATCAACGAGACCTGTCCCCTCTGCGGCGGTCGGCAGCTCATCTACGACGAGCCGTGCCCCACCTGCCACGGCAGCGGTCGCGGACTGTCCGCACGCTCGATCCAGGCGCGGATCCCGGCCGGGGTGAAGGACGGCCAGCGCATCCGGGTCCGCGGCAAGGGGGCCGCGGGCGAGAACGGGGGCCCGGCCGGCGACCTGTACGTCGTCGTCAAGGTGTCGCCGCACCGGCTCTTCAAGCGCAAGGGCGACAACCTGTCGATCGAGGTGCCGGTGTCCTTCGACGAGGCCGCGCTCGGTGCCGAGGTCAAGATCCCGACCCTGCTCGGTGGACCGGTGACGCTCAAGATCCCGGCGGGGACCCCCAACGGACGCACGTTCCGCGTCCGGGGCAAGGGTGCAAGGAAGTCCGACGGCACCAACGGCGACCTGCTCGCGACCGTCGACGTCCAGGTCCCGGCGGTGCTCGACGAGGCTGCGCGCCAGGCGGTGGAGGCCTATCGGGCGGCGACCTCCGACCGGCCGCTGCGCGTCAACCTCTTCGACGGCTCCGACGACGGTGGCCGGTGATGCCGCGCCAGCCGTTCGTGGCGCCCGGGCCGGACACCGCCGTCTTCGTCATCAGCGTGGCCGCGGAGCTGACCGGCCTGCACCCGCAGACCCTGCGCACCTACGAGCGGATGGGCCTGATCACGCCGGGGCGAACCGGTGGCGGCGGACGTCGCTACTCCCACCGCGACATCGAGCTGCTCCGTGAGATCCACGACCTCACGTCGTCCGGCATCGGCATCGAGGGGGTCCGCCGGATCCTGGTGCTCGAGAACCGTCTCGGTGCGCTCGCGGCTCGCAACGAGGAGCTCCAGGCCGCGCTGGCGGCTACCCGTGAGGCCCTGCGTCAGGCGCTCACCGCCCGACGCGGCGACCCGACGAGCGCTCCGAACAAGCTCCCGGTGCTCCGCGACCCCAGCCCCGGCCAGGCCGTGGTCGTCTGGCGCCGAGGACGCTGACTCGACCGTCAGCAGGCGAGCAGCGCGATTGTGAAGACCGACCCGCCGTACTCACCCGGCTCGTAGGAAACCCGACCGTTCTGAGCCTCGGCCAGGGTGCGGACCACGAACAGGCCCAGGCCGGTGCCGGTCGCGACGGTCCCGGTGGCGCGGGTGAACTCGCGGAAGAGCCGGTCCCGGAACTCCCTGGGCACGCCGGCCCCACTGTCGATCACATCGAGGCAGACGTGATCGCCGTCGCCACGAACCCGCACCCTGAAGGGCGCCCGCCCGTACTTGTGGGCGTTGCCGAGGAGGTTGCTCAGCATCTGGTCGAGCCGGAGCGGGTCGGCCCGGACCTGGCGCGCGTCCTCGATCACCACGTCCACGTCGTAGCGGTCGGTGACCACCGAGTCGATGGCGGACCGAGGGTCGACCGGCTGCAGGTCGATGCGCAGCGTGCCGCGCTGGATCTGGGCGGCGGTCAACAGGTCGGCCGTGATGCTGTCGAGCATCCGGGCCTGGCGGGCGACCGACGCCATCAGGCGGTTGCGCTGCTGGGGCTCCATCTCGGCCTCGCCCCAGCCCATGGTCTCGGCGATCCCGTTGATGACGGCGACCGGTCCGCGGATCTCGTGCGCGGTGGTGGCGATCGCCCGGCGGAGCAGGCCGATGTCGTCGATGGTCGAGTCGAGGTAGACCAGCACCGACCATCCGGTACGCCGCAGGGTCGCCCTCGCCGTCCCGCCATCGAGGTCGACCATGAACGAGGCGTCCGCGTCAAGACGGTGGAACGCGACCAGGTTGGCGAGCTGTGTCGAGGCCAACCCCAGCGGGGTGCCGGGGGCGGCGCGGTGGTCGAGCAGGCGCTGCGCGAGGGCATTGGCGTGGACGATGCGGAACAGCGGTTCGTCGGCGAGCTCGATCACGCCGTACGGCGCCATGCTCAGCGCCTCCCACGACGAGACGTTCGACATGACGGTCGCCGCATGGGTTGAGGTGGTCGAAATCGGCACTCCCGGTGTCTGCCGGTCGGATGGCCCCGCGTCGGCGCCGCCGCGGGACCGTGGGTCCGTGGTCGCGACGACCCGCGGTGGGGGCGCCTGGTGCTCGTGGTGCTCGGACTCGACGTCGTGGCGCGGGGACGGCACGACCGAGGACGGTCGGGCGCTGCGCGGCGGGCCCTCGGAGGTGACGTCGCGGACGTAGGCGAGGATCGAGTCGAGCGAAGCGCCCTTCTGGACGTAGCCGTCGGCCCCGGCCGCGATCGCCCGTGCCGACATCTGGGTGGCGCCGAAGCCCGAGAGCACGATGATCTTGGCCTTCGGGGCCAGTCTCCGGATGGTCGGCAGGGCTTCGAGGCCGTCCATGACGGGCATCGAGAGGTCCAGCAGTACGAGTTCCGGTCGCTCCCTGCGAACCGCGTCGATGCCCTGTTGCCCGTCGCCCGCCTCGGCGACGACCTCGAAGCCGCCACGCACGAGGGCCAGGCGCAGCAGCTCGCGCAGATCGGCGGTGTCGTCGACGATGACGACCCGCAAGGGACGGACGCGGGTTCGCGCGCTCATCAGGAGTTCCCCTCGTCAGATGTGGCCGTGAGTCCGGACGGATCGGTGCCCGGCTCGGCCGGGGCGCTCACGGGGCCGCTCGCGAGCTGTTCCTCCGGGTGTGGTGCTGCGTGCTTGCCGGGGGCGCCGACGCGGCCTTGCCCTCGGTTGGTCGTGGCGGGCGCGCTGCGCATCAGCTGGATCGCGAAGTGCTCGCTGCCGAGCAGGTTGGTGATGATCCGGCTTGCCGAGTCGATGGAGGTGGTCAGCGCCTCCTCGGCCTTCTTCGGCTGGTCCAGGTCGAGGGCCATCTTGGCCACGACCAGTCCCTGCAGGACGCTGTCGTTCAGCTCGAGGGCCTGCTGCTCGCGGGTCCGCATGTCCTCGAACAGCTGGGCTCCCTCCATCAGGGAGGAGTAGTTGCGCCGCAGCGTCCAGTAGTAGGCCGCGACCAACGCGCCGACCACGTCCCAGGTGGCCATTGGCCAGTCCCAGGCATGACGCATGGCGAGGCCCTCGGGATCGTCGACGCCAATTGACGGCAGCAGCAGGTGCATCGAATGCGCCCCGTGGTGCACGGCGCAGGTGAAGAAGATCGCGGCGGTCGCCGCGCCCAGCGGGTTGGTACGCAGCTGATGGCTGCGGGCCAGCGGGATCACGATCGCCAGGACGATCAGGAAGTAGGCGAGTCCGATGATCGCGTTGGCCACGAGCCCGACCTGCCAGGGCACGCCGATCACTGCTGGTCCAGCATGGTCATGCCGGGGCTCCGCCGAGGGACAGGACACCGAGAAGGAGCACCGAACCGACGAGCCAGCAGCGGGCGACGGGATGCCAGCCGGACCAGCCCTCGACCCGTTCCGGGCGGCCGCCGAGGAGCAACGCCGCGCAGGCGGCGACGGTGGTCAGCTCCCAGGCGCCGCTGGCGGCGTCCCAGGCGCCGACCGCCTCGGGGCCGGGCAGCAGGCCCGGAAGCCCGACCGTACGGGTGCCGGTCCATAGCGCGATGACGGCCAGGTTGCCCGCGAACCCGGCGACGAGCAGCCGGCGGTGGGGCTGGGTCGTCGCCAGTGCCGCCCAGGCCAGCTGGAGCAGCGCGCAGACCGCGAAGAACAGCCCGAACCGGGTTCCCTCGGCGAGGTGCGCGGGTCCGACGGCGGCGTGGACGCCCGCCGCGGCCAGGCTGCTCACGATCGCCAGCGGCAGGATCAGCCGGGTCGCGGTGTCGTGCACAGGGGCCAGCGATCCTGCGGCAGTCGCCCGCGCGTGCACCGACGTGGCCACCGCCACCGCCACCGTCGACCGGCTGAGCCGCGCGTGGGTGGGGATCCCCGTCACCAGTGACCCGTCGGCGACGTCGGCGCGGAGGACCCGGATGCGTCGCTCGAGATCGTTGCGGACCGGCGCGCGCAGGCGCGCACGGTCGAACAGCCCCGGCAGCAGCAGCGCGCCCAGGCCCCCGACTCCGCCGATGACCAGCGCGTAGTGGATCCCGTGCGCGAGCAGGCTTTCGCCGCCTACGGCAGACCAGGCTGTCACGAGCGTCCCCCTCCCACACCCCGCCCCCGGCGTGTGGCCCTCGACGGAGAGTAGGGCCCGGGGATCGCGCGTGTGCAAGTTCGCCGAAAAGTCGGCCGGCCGGACTAAACCGGATACTCCGTGACGGAACTGTCGTCAAACGAGCCCCGGAACGACACTTTCGTCACGGACTACCAAATCAAACTTGAGTGGAACAGGCTCAAGTTCTGGTGCGTTGAGCCCAGTGAGCGCAGACTCTCCTGCAGCGAGGGGGAAGATGCGGCTCGACCGAGACCACGCCCGAGCACGAGGAGAGCCACCACAGATGAGTCAGTTCGGGGCCGACAAGTTCACGACCCGGAGCCGCGAGGCGATCGAGGCCGCCCAGCTCGCGGCCACCACCGCGGGGAACACCAACACCGAGCCGATCCACCTGCTCGTCGCGCTGCTGCGCCAGGAGGACGGCACGGCCGGCAACCTGGTCGCCAAGGCGGGCGTCGACGTGGGCACCCTCGCCGCGCAGGCCGAGTCGGTGCTGGGCGCGCTGCCACGCGCCAGCGGGGCGACGGTCCAGCAGCCCGCCGCGTCGGCCGCGCTGACCCGGGTCCTCGCCTCGGCGCTGGACCTGGCCGGCTCGATGAAGGACGACTACGTCGCCTCCGAGCACCTGCTCATCGCCCTCGCCACCGTCGAGAGCCCGGCCCGCAAGCTCCTCGCCGACGCCGGCCTCACCGAGCAGGGCCTCCGCGAGGGGCTCTCGGCCGTCCGGGGCAACCGCCGGGTGACCAGCCAGGATGCCGAGTCGACCTACGAAGCGCTCGAGAAGTACTCCGTCGACCTGACGCAGGCGGCCGAGGAGGGCCGCCTCGACCCGGTGATCGGCCGCGACGCGGAGATCCGCCGAGTGATCCAGGTCCTGAGCCGGCGTACCAAGAACAACCCGGTGCTCATCGGGGAGCCCGGCGTCGGCAAGACCGCGGTCGTAGAGGGACTCGCCCAGCGCGTGGTCGCCGGCGACGTGCCCGACTCCCTCAAGGGGCGGCGGGTCCTCAGCCTCGACCTGGCCGCGATGGTGGCCGGCGCGAAGTACCGCGGCGAGTTCGAGGAGCGGCTCAAGGCCGTGCTCGAGGAGATCAAGGACGCCGGCGGGCAGATCATCACGTTCATCGACGAGCTGCACACGGTCGTCGGGGCGGGTGCCGGCGGCGACTCCGCCATGGATGCCGGCAACATGCTCAAGGCGATGCTGGCTCGCGGTGAGCTGCACATGATCTGCGCGACGACCCTGGTCGAGTACCGCGAGCTGATCGAGAAGGATCCCGCGCTCGAACGCCGCTTCCAGCAGGTCTTCGTCGGCGAACCCAGCGTCGAGGACACCATCCAGATCCTGCGCGGCATCCAGGAGAAGTACGAGGCGCACCACGGGGTCCGGATCACCGACGCCGCGCTCGTCGCGGCCGCGACGCTCTCCGACCGCTACATCACCGGCCGTCAGCTGCCCGACAAGGCGATCGACCTGATCGACGAGGCCGCGTCGCGCCTGCGCATGGAGATCGAGTCCTCGCCCGAGGAGATCGACCAGCTGCGGCGCCAGGTCGAACGGCTGAAGATGGAGGAGTTCGCGCTCGCCAAGGAGACCGACGAGGCGTCCGTCGAGCGGTTGGAGAAGTTGCGCGCCGACCTCGCCGACCAGGAGGAGGAGCTGCGCGCGCTCGACGCCCGATGGGAACGCGAGAAGACGTCGCTCGAGGGTGAGGGCGAGCTGCGACGGCAGCTCGACCAGCTCCGGGTCGATGCCGACAAGCTGCTGCGTGAGGGCAACCTGGAGGCCGCGTCGGAGATCAACTACGCACGAATCCCCGAGCTCGAGAAACGGCTGGCCCAGGTCGAGGAAGCCGAGAAGTCCGACACCGAGCCGCTGGTCGGCGAGGAGGTCGGCGCCGAGCAGATCGCCGAGGTCGTCGAGGCCTGGACCGGCATCCCGACCGGCCGGATGCTCCAGGGCGAGACGGCCAAGCTGCTCCACATGGAAGACGTCATCGGCAGGCGCCTGATCGGGCAGCGGGGCGCCGTCAACGCGGTGAGTGACGCCGTACGTCGGTCCCGTGCCGGCATCAGCGACCCCGACCGGCCGACCGGGTCCTTCCTGTTCCTGGGTCCCACCGGCACCGGCAAGACCGAGCTGGCCAAGTCGCTGGCGGACTTCCTGTTCGACGACGACCGCGCCATCGTGCGCATCGACATGAGCGAGTACTCCGAGAAGCACTCGGTCTCGCGGCTCGTCGGTGCCCCGCCCGGCTACGTCGGCTACGACGAGGGTGGGCAGCTGACCGAGGCCGTGCGCCGACGTCCCTACTCGGTCGTCCTGCTCGACGAGGTGGAGAAGGCCCACCCGGAGGTGTTCGACATCCTCCTGCAGGTGCTCGACGACGGGCGGCTGACCGACGGCCAGGGCCGCACGGTCGACTTCCGCAACACGTTGCTGATCCTGACCAGCAACCTCGGCTCGAACTACCTCGTCGACCCGACGCTGGACCCGGACAAGAAGCGGGAGTCGGTGCTCGCGCTGGTGCGTTCGTCGTTCAAGCCGGAGTTCCTGAACCGGCTCGACGAGATCGTGCTGTTCGACGCGCTCACCCGGGACGACCTGAGCCACATCGTCGACCTCCAGCTGGAGCTGCTCGGGGACCGGCTCGCCTCGCGGCGGATCACGATCACGGTCACCGACGCCGCACGGGCCTGGCTCGCGGACACCGGGTACGACCCGGCGTACGGCGCCCGGCCCCTGCGTCGGCTGATCCAGACGGCGATCGGCGACCCCCTGGCGAAGATGCTGATCGGTGGTGAGGTGGTCGACGGAGGCACCGTGACCGTCGACAAGTCCGACGAGGGGCTGACCCTGACCGCAAGATGACCGGCCGTCTGGTGGACTGGCCCTGTGAACACCTCCCCGACCGACAAGCTGGTCCGCCCCCGTCAGGTGACGGTGGCAGGCTGGCTGATCATGGTCGGCTCGCTCATCGTGCTGGCCACGGTCTTCGAGCGCATCTCCGGGCTGAACAGCATCGACACCCGCGCGGGCGTGGAGAAGTTCCTGTCCGAACCGCCCGGTGACGGGCTCGGCCTCGGGGTCGACGGCGTGCTCACCATCATCCGCACCCTCGCCATGGTGGCCGCCGGGTGTGCCACCGCGAGCGCCATCCTGGGCTACCACGTGCTGCGCCGCTCCCGCAGCGCCCGCCTGGGTCTCACGATCGTCGCCGTGCCGCTCTTCCTGGCCGGCATGGCCACCGGCGGCTTCATGTCCTCCGTGGTCGTCGCGGCCGCGGTCATGCTCTGGTTCCAGCCGGCCCGGGACTGGTTCGACGGGGTCAACCGCACCCGCGTCGAGGCCGCGGAGCGTGGCGAGTCGCCACCGCGCGCCCAGCAGCCTGGTCCACCGCCCCCCTCGCAGCCCTACTCCGGGCCAAGGCCCTTCCCGGGCTTCGGATCGCCGCCGCCCACCCCCGGAGCGCCGTACGAGCTGACCGACAACCGGCGCCTGGTCCCGCCCGTTCCCGCCGACCCGGCGACCCGACCCGGAGCGGTGGTCTGGGCGTGCGCGTTGACCTGGGCGTGCTGCGGGCTGGCCGTGGTGGGCCTGCTGCTCAGCGTCGTGATGGTGGCCACCGCGCCCAACCTGATCTTCGACGAGGTGTACCGCAGGAACCCCGACTACGCCGACCAGGGCCTGACGAGGGATGCGCTCACCACCGCGATCTACGTCACCGCGGGGATCTGCATCGTCTGGTCGGTGGTCGCGACAGTTCTCGCGGCGCTGGTCTACCGCCGGGTCCCGTGGGCACGGCGGGCGCTCCTCGTCTCGGCGTCGGTCGCCGCGCTGGTCTGTCTCGCGGCGACCGTGACGAACTTCCTGCTCGTGTTGCCGCTCACCGCCGTGATCGCCACGATCGTGCTGCTGGCCCGGCCGGACAGCCGCGCCTGGCTCTCGGGTGGCAGGCCGCCCGGCCCGCGTGGTTCAGTTCGGCCATGATCTTCACCCCAGACACGAGCTCGCTTCGCTCCGCATTGACACGCCACTCAGTCACTCACTGCGCTCCTGACTTCGCGGGGACCCCGCCGCCCGGGTACCCGAAGTGACGGACTCGAACGACGGCACCCCGCCCCCGCCGTACGGCCAGGTCCCGAACCCCTACGGGCAGGCGCCGTTCGGCTCGTCCTACCCGCCGGCGCCGGCGCCGTACGGCCAGCCCGGCTACGGCCAGCCCGGCTACGGTGCGGCCGTCGACCCCGACAAGCGGCCGGGGACGGTCACCGCGGCCGGCATCATCACGCTGGTCTTCGCAGGACTCACGTTGCTGATCTCGATCGTCGGGGCCATCGGCCTGTTCGCGGCCAAGGACGACGTGGTCAGGGAGATCCGCAAGGAGCCGACCTTCGACGACATCGGCAACCCGGACGACGTCGTCACCTTCCTGGTCGTGCTGGTGGTTGTGCTCGCGATCTGGTGCGTGGTCGCCATGGTGCTGGCCGTTCTGGCCATGCGCCGCTCCAACGTCGCGCGGATCCTGCTGGTGATCTCCTCGGTGGTCACCGCGCTCCTGAGCCTGCTCGCGATCACGTCGTTGATCTCGTTCGTCTCGCTTGCCGCCGCGGTGACCGTGACCGTGCTGCTCTTCGTGGGCGGGGCGAGTGAGTGGTACGCCCGCAAGCGCGCGCGGCCCAACCTCCCGGTCTAGGCCCGCAGGTCCGCCGCCGCGAGGCGTCGCAGGCCCTCCTCGATGACCTCCGGCTGCTTGCAGAAGGCCCAACGGACCAGGTGCCGCCCGGCCTCGGCGTCGTCGTGAAAGACCTGGCTGGGGATGGCCACGACGCCGGCGCGATCGGGCAGCGCCCGGCAGAACGCCATCCCGTCCTTCCAACCCAGGGCGCGGATGTCGGACGTGGCGAAGTAGGTGCCTTCGGGCACGCGCACGTCGAGCCCGACATCGGCGAGGCCGGCGCACAGCAGGTCGCGCCGTGCCTGCAGGTCCTTGGCCAGGAGGGCCGGGAAGTCGGGGTCCTCGTCCAGGGCGTGGGCGACCGCGGGCTGCAGCGGGGCGCCGGAGGTGAACGTCAGCCACTGCTTGGCTGCCAGCACGGCGCCGACCAGCTCGGCGGGCCCGGTCGCCCAGCCGACCTTCCACCCCGTGAACGAGTAGGACTTGCCGGCGCTGGACAGGGTCAGGGTCCGCTCGAACATTCCGGGCAGCGACGCCAGCGGCACGTGCCGGTGCCCGTCGTACGTCAGGTGCTCGTAGACCTCGTCGGTGATCACGACCAGGTCGTGCTCGATGGCGACGTCGGCGACGGCCTGCAGCTCGACGCTGGTCAGGACGGTGCCGGTGGGGTTGTGGGGTGAGTTGACCAGCATGAAACGGGTGGCCGGGGTGACGGCGGCCCGCAGCTCGTCGGCGTCGAGCCCGAAGTCCGGAGCCCGGAGGGTGACGGCACGGCGTACGCCGCCGGCCATCTGGATCATCGCGACGTAGGAGTCGTAGTAGGGCTCGAGCACGACGATCTCGTCGCCGGGGTCGACCAGGCCGAGCAGGGCTGCCGCGACGGCCTCCGTGCACCCGGTGGTGACCACCACCTGGCTGTCGGGGTCGACCTCGATCCCGTAGTGGCGCAGCTGGTGCCGCGCGATCGCCTGGCGGAGAGCGGCCAGCCCGGGGCCGGGGGCGTACTGGTTGTGGCCGCCGTGCAGCGCCTCGACCGCGCGCGCGATCACTCCGGGAGGACCGTCGACGTCCGGGAACCCCTGGCCGAGGTTCACCGACTGGGTTCGGACGGCGAGCGCGGACATCTCGGAGAAGATCGTGGGCGGGATGCCTCGGAGGCGAGAGGCGAGTCGTGGCGCCGGCATGGCCCGAGGGTACGGCGTACTAGCGGCGTACTAGCCTTCTGGCCGTGACCGTCGTGGACCCCAGCCTTGCCGCCGACATCGACGCCAGCTGCCGTCTGACCGGGGAGTTCACCCTCCGGTCGGGTCAGGTGGCCGCGGAGTACTTCGACAAGTACCTCTTCGAGTCCGATCCGCTTCTCCTCGCCCGGGTCGCGCGCGAGATGATCCAGCTGCTCCCACACGACACCGAGCTGCTCGGCGGGCTGGAGCTCGGCGGCATTCCGATCGCGACCTGCGTCAGCGGGATCATGGGGATGCCCGCGCTCTTCGTGCGCAAGCAGGCCAAGGAGTACGGCACCTGCAAGCTTGCCGAGGGCCCGGACGTGTCCGGCAGGCGGGTGACGTTGATCGAGGACGTGATCACCACCGGTGGTGCCGTGCGGGACGCGACCAACGCCCTGCGCGCTGCCGGCGCGATCGTCGAGGTCGTCGTGTGCGCGATCGACCGGAGCCCGGAGGGCCAGAACCCGCTCGACGACGTCGGGCTCGAGGTGCGTTCGGTGCTCACCAAGGCCGAGCTGGACCGAGCCCGCGCGGAACTCTGAGCGTCAGGCGTCGCTCGGCTTGGCGGCGCCCGAGCCACGGTCGAGACCGGCTGCGTCCGAACCCTGGCGCCCCTGCGCCTCCCGCTCCAGGCGGTCCTCTTCCTCGTTCTCGTTGTGCTCGTGGCGCCACCACTCGAAGAGCACGGGGATGATCGAGAAGGCCAGGATGGCGAGGATCGCCAGGTCGATGTTCTGACCCAGGGACGGGAACGCGGAGCCGAGGAAGAACCCGAGCATCAGGATGCTCGCGACCCAGAGGGCGGCACCGATCAGGCTCCACTTGAAGAAGCGGCGCCGGTCCATCTGGGTCACCCCGGCCACGACCGTGATGAAGGTCCGCACGAACGGGACGAACCGGCCGATCACCAGGGCCTTGTTGCCGTGCCTGTCAAAGAACTTCGAGGTCTGGTCGAAGTACTTCTTCTTGAGGAAGCGGCCGTCCCGTTTGGTGATGGGCGGACCCAACTTGCGCCCGATCTCGTACCCCACGACGTTCCCGAGGAAGGCGGCAACGGTCAGCAGGAGGAGCGCGACCACCATCTCGGTGGACTCGTTGCCGAGCCCCAGGACGTGGATCTGCCCGCCGGCGATGAAGAGTCCCAGGCCGAACAGCAGCGTGTCGCCGGGCAGGAACGGGAAGAACAGGCCGCACTCGATGAAGACGATGACCAGGCTGATCCAGATGAGTGAGCTGCCGAACTTGTCCAGGAGCCAGGTGGGGTCCATCCAGGAGATGCCGAGCAGCAGAGGGTGGAGATCGAGGGACGCCAGCAGCGTGGTCACGGGCCTACGGTATCCGGCCGTGCCTACTGCGCGTGGCGGCTCTCCTAAGGTCGACCCCATGGGTCAGGACGCGAACGCGGGGCAGGAGGAGCAGCGGGCACCGTACGACCCGATGCCGCACGGGCCCGCCGAGGTGGGCGTGGGTCCGTGGGAGGGCCCGCCGCCCGAGGGTGAGCAGTACGACGCTGCCCTGCTGGCGGCGGGCGACCGGCGCAACGTGGTGGACCGGTACCGCTACTGGACGCTCGAGGCGATCGTCGCGGACCTGGACACCCGCCGACACGACTTCCACGTCGCGATCGAGAACTGGCAGCACGACTTCAACATCGGCACCATCGTGCGCTCCGCGAACGCGTTCCTGGCCGCGGAGGTCCACATCGTCGGCAACCGCCGCTGGAACCGTCGCGGGGCGATGGTCACCGATCGGTACCAGCACGTCCGTCACCATCCGACGGTCCCGGACCTGGCCGCCTACCTCCACGGGATGGACGTGTCGCTACTGGGCATCGACAACCTCCCGGGCTCGCAGCACCTCGAGACGATGCCGGTGCCCCGGCGGGTCTGCTTCCTGTTCGGCCAGGAAGGGCCCGGTCTGTCCGACACAGCCCGGGAGGCCTGCGACGACACGTTCTCGATCGCCCAGTTCGGCTCGACCCGGTCCATCAACGCCTCGGCGGCCGCGGCGATCGCCATGCACACCTGGGTGCGGGAGCACGCCGACCTCTCGGGCGACGCCTCGGTCTGGCGCGGCTGAGCGGGCCGCCGCTCAGCCCAGCAACCTCGCAACCTCCTCGACCGCGCGCTCCGGATCGGGGACCACGACCCCGACGTCCGCGGGGAGGTCCCACGAGTCGACGAGCACCAGCGGCACGCCGGTGCGCCGGGCGAGGGCGATCTCGCTCAGCGTCCCCCAGCTGCAGCCCTGGGCGACCACTGCGTCCGCGGCCCTGAGCAACAGCCCGTTGCGCAGCTCGCCGAGTCCGGTGGGCAGCAGGTAGGTGTGCTCCGGTGTCCCCGCGCTTCGGTCCAGCCCGGGCAGCAGCCCGATCGAGACGCCTCCGCCCTCCGCTGCCCCCCGCGCGGCGGCCTGCATCACCCCGTGGTGGCCCCCGGTCAGGATCACGGCGCCCCGCTGCGCCAGCAGCCGCGCGATCTCGCGGGCGCGGTCCAGGTCGGTCGGGCGGGCGCCGTCGGCGGGACCGACGACCGCGACGTACCGACCGGTGAGGTCCTTGTTCACGAGACCAGTGTGTCCGGGATGTCGCGGCGGGGCTTCCTCCTCGGGCGGCCACGAGGAATCCGGGTAGACCCCCGGTCAGGGTGACATCGCCGCTGAGGGTTCCGTCGGCTCCCGTGCCTGGTCGCCGGACTCGGGCGACCCACTGGTAGCCACTAGGGTGGCGAGGACGTCCGAAGTCAGCCTGAGGAGCCCGCCGATGCCCATCGCCACCCCCGAGATCTACGCCCGGATGCTCGACACCGCCAAGGCGCACGCCTTCGCGTTCCCGGCCATCAACGTGTCGTCCTCGCAAACCCTCAACGCCGCCCTCCAGGGCTTCGCCGAAGCCGGCTCGGACGGCATCATCCAGGTCTCCACCGGCGGGGCGGAATACCTCTCAGGCCCGACGATCAAGAACATGGTCACGGGTTCGGTCGCGTTCGCGTCGTTCGCGGCCGAGGTCGCCAGGTCCTACCCCGTCAACATCGCGCTGCACACCGACCACTGCCCCAAGGACAAGCTTGACAGCTACGTCCGGCCGCTGATCGCGATCAGCCAGGAGCGGGTCGACCGCGGGGAGAACCCGCTGTTCCAGTCGCACATGTGGGACGGGTCGGCCACCGAGCTGCACGAGAACCTGCGGATCGCTGCGGAGCTGCTCGACCAGGCCGTCAAGGCGAAGATCATCCTCGAGGTCGAGATCGGGGTGGTGGGCGGCGAGGAGGACGGTGTCGCCAACGAGATCAACGAGAAGCTCTACACCACCCCGGGCGACTACGAGGCCACGGTGGAGGCGCTGGGCGCCGGCGAGAAGGGCCGCTACCTGCTGGCGGCCACGTTCGGCAACGTGCACGGCGTCTACAA
>JAOPXC010000043.1 GCA_025965335.1 Nocardioides sp.
CGAACTCGCGGCCGTTGCTGGTGTCGGCCTGGCCGCGCTCGTCGGTGCCCTGGTAGGGGATCTCGGAGATCGCGAAGTCGGTGCTGTCCTGGGAGAAGTCCTTGCGGCCCTTGGTCGAGCCGCCGCCCGTGTAGACGACCTTCATGCCGTTGGCGTCGACGTCGGCGATCCACTGCTCGACGATCAGCTGGGACCAGGTGGAGCCGGTGCCCTCGATCTGGGCGTAGACCGTGGCGCTCGCCGTCCCGGGAAGGGCGGTGATGCAGGCCAGCGCGAGGGCGAAGGCGATGAGCGCGCGGACGGGGCGGTTCACGGGATCTCCTCGTTGAGGGCGGGTGGGTAGAGCTCGGCGAGGTCGTCGCGGGGGGCGACCGGGCCCATCTCGGTCAGCGGGTCGGCGTTGACCACGTTGGTGCCGACGAGACCGGGGGCCTGGGTGAACCGGCGGCCCGACCGGGACCTCTTGGTGCGCTTGGGCCGCGCGAGAAGCCGCGCGGTGATGAAGAGGATGAGGACGATGGCCAGCAGCACCGTGGCGGCCGCGAACGCGCGGGTGATCGCCACCGGCTCGCCACTGCGCACCGTCGTGTAGATGTAGAGCGGCAGCGAGTTCATGACGCCGTCGGTCGGGTTGGTGACGAGGAACGTCGCGGCGCCCGAGGTCAGCAGCACCGGGCTCGTCTCGCCGACGCCGCGCGCGACGCCGAGGATCACCGCGGTGGCCAGGCCCGGCCGGGCGGTCGGCAGCACGACGCGCCAGACCGTCCTCCAGCGACTGGAGCCGAGCGCCAGGCTCGCCTCGCGCAGGCCGCCCGGGACGACGCGCAGCACCACGTCGGCCGCGCGGGCGATGATCGGCAGCATCATCACGGCGATGGCGAGCGAGGCAGCGAGGCCGGAGCGCGGGTAGCCGAGCGCCACGATGAAGACCGTGTAGATGAAGAGACCGGCGACGATCGAGGGCAGCGCGGTCATCGCCTCGACCACCGTGCGCACGACGCGGGCGAACGCGCCGCCGACCTCGGTCATGAAGATCGCGGTCCCGATCCCGAGAGGCAGCGCGATCGCGACGCCGATGCCGATCTCGATGAGCGAGCCGACGATCGCGTGCAGGATGCCGCCGTCGGTGAACGGGTCCTTGGGGCCGACCCCCGCCATGTCGTCGATGTAGAAGTTCAGGTGCGGCAGCGGGCGCCACCCGCGCATCACGACGAAGGCGAGGGCGCTGACCAGGACTCCGGCGACGAGCATCGCACCGACCGTCACGACCGCACCGGCGACCCGGTCGCGGACCTCGATCATCCCTCCGGTCAGGAGACCGGTCACCGCCGTGACGGCCAGGCCGGCGGCGAACCACATGATCAGGAACCACGGGAGGCCGGGCAGCGGCAGCAACCGCTGGGTGAGCAGCCAGGCCAGGCCGAACGCGGAGGCCCACGTGCCGATCCGGACGAACTTCTCGTCGATGGTGGTCCGGCCCAGCGACTGGCGGGGTACGGCGGGCGCCGCGTCCTCGTCGTACGAGGGCATGAACGTCTGACCGGCGATGGAGCTGCCGGTCTCGATCGTGGAGGTCATCAGGCGTCCGTCCCGGCGCCCGAGCGGCTTCGGTTGACGATGACTGCGGCGAGGGTGTTGACGAGCAGGGTCAGGAGGAACAGCACGAACCCGGCGGCGAGCAGGGCGGAGAGCTGGGTCTTGCTGGCGTCGCCGAACCGGCCGGCGATCAGCGAGCTGACGGTGTTGCCGCCGACCTCCAGGATGCGCGGCTTGATCTCGAACGACGGCGAGAGGATGAGCAGCACGGCGATGGTCTCGCCGAGCGCGCGGCCCAGTCCGAGCATGGCGCCACCGATGATGCCGCCGCGGCCGAAGGGCAGCACGACCGAGCGGACCATGCCCCACTTGGTGGCGCCGAGCGCGAGCGCCGCCTCCTTCTCACCTTCCGGCGTCTGGGAGAAGACCTGGCGCATCACGGCGCACGACATCGGGAGCACCATCATCGCGACGGCGATGCCGGCACAGAACATGCTCGCGGCGTAGCGGGAGAGGTCCGGGACGGCGGCGTTCGGGTCGGCGCCCTTGACGTCGAAGATCGGGATCCAGCCGAAGTACCGCTGCAGCCAGATTGCGAAGTACGCGGCGTGCGGCATGATCAGGAAGAAGCCCCACAGACCCCACACGATCGAAGGCACCGCGGCCATCAGGTCGACCAGGGAGACCAGGGTCGCCTTGATCTGCGCGGGCGCGTACTCGCTGATGTACAGCGCCGTCAACAGCGCCAGCGGAAAGGCGATCGTCATCGCGACCAGCGCGACCTCGATGGTGCCACTCAGGACGCCGGCGATGCCGAGGATGTCGGCGTCCGGCTGCCAGGAGACCTCGGTGAAGAAGCCGAGCCCGTAGTGCTTGAGGGTCGGGTAGCCCTGCCAGCCGAGGAACAAGCCAACGCCGCCGGTGATGACCAGTACCGTCGCCCCGACCGCGCGTGCCGAATATACGAATACGGCATCGGCACCCGTCGCCTTGCGGGAGATCTTGCGGGGACGTACGTCGGTGGACGCGTCCGGCACAGGAAGGGTGGTCACTCGTTGGCTCTCTGGCGGGTCGCTCCGGGGAGCGGATGGGTGAAACGCCAGAAGTGTCAGGAGGCCACCGAAACGAAAGGTCCAACCACGGTGAACGTGGTGCGAACAGCGGAGCCGCGTTTGCCCAACACGTCGACCCGGGTGGTGCCGGAGTAGTGCGAACGGGCAAGGTAGACCGCTCTGGAGGTAGCCCGAACGGGCCAGGGGTGGGCTTGAATCGCCTGTTTGCCCCCTGTTTACCTGCGAGATCGGTGCGCCGGGGTCAGGGATCCCCGGTCAGCCTGCGGTCTCGGCGGCCGCGAGCTCGGACTTCCAGGCCCGGAATCCCTCCTCGGTGCGGCCGCGGCGCCAGTAGCCCGAGATCGAGACGTCCGCGCGGGGCAGGTTGCGCTCGCGGAGCAGGTACGGACGGATGCCGTGCATGACCGCGCCCGCCTCGCCGTGCACGAACGCCTGCACCCGGCCCGCGCGCCACGGCAGGTCGCGGACGGCGGCCACCAGGGGCGCGTCCAGTCCGGCGGCGGCGTCACCGACGGAATGGGAGCTCGCGCCGCGGTGCAGCCAGGTGACCTCGACACCCGGGTGAACCGGGAGGTCGACCTGGTGGTCGGGCCCGCTGACCTCGACGAGGACGTACGCCGTGGCGCCGTCCGGGAGCGCCTCGATCGTGGCACCGATCGCCGGGATCGCCGACTCGTCGCCGGCGAGCAGGTGCCAGTCGGCCGCGGGGTCGGGGGCGTACGCGCCGCCCGGTCCCCGGACCGTGAGCGTGTCGCTCGGGCCGGCGGCGGCGGCCCACGGGCCGGCGACGCCCTCGTCTCCGTGGACGACGAAGTCGATCGCGAGCGTGCGGGCCTCGAGGTCGGGCTCGAGCGCGGTGTAGGTGCGCACGACCTCACCGCCGTGGGCGGGGATGGCCAGCTTCACGTAGCGGTCGGTGAACACGCTGTCGGCGAAGGCCGAGAGGTCGTCGGTGCGGAACCGGACCCGCACCAGGCTCGCGCTGCGACGCTCGGTGGCGATGACGACGAGGGCGGTGGCTCCGGGCACACCGGAACCCTACTGAGGCCTAACGTTCGTCGGACTCACTCGAGCCGTCGCTACGCAGCTCCTCGACGACGGCCACGGCCGCGAGCTGGGAAGCGACTGCCAGCTTGCGCAGCACGTTCTTCACCTGGCTCCGCACCGTCGCCTCGGAGACTCCGAGGCGTTCGGCGATGGTCCGCACGGTGATGCCTTCGTAGAGCATTGAGAGCACCACCTGCTCGCGCGGACTCAACGTGCCCAAGCGCACCCGCAACCGGTCCTGACCGACCTGCTCCGACCGCCACTCACTCACGAGCTCCGCTCGCTCGACCCCGCCGATGGGCGACTCACCCCGCGCGATCACCCGCAGTGACTCGACCAGCTCCGAGAGGGTGATCGTTGACGAGACGACCGCCCCCGCGCCCGCCTCGAGCATGGCGCCCCAGGTTGGGCCGCGGACACTCTCGGTCATCACCACCCACGGAACGTCCCGGATGCTTCCGCGGATCCGGGCCTCGTCCAGCTGGGCGCGGTGCCCGAGATCGCAGATGAGCAGCAGGACAGCGGGACCCGACGACTCGCGGTCATCGACGCGGGGGCGCGGCACGGGGCTCTCCGGCCACCACGGGACGATCGACACCCGCAGCCCTCGGCTGCGGAGTCCGGCGCCGATCGTCTCCGCGATCAGGCGCTGGTCCGACGACACCTCCACCCGCGCACCCTCGGACGACGCGGACCCGGCCGGGTCCGCGCCAAAGCGCTCTTCGGTCGGATCCATCGACTCGATCGTGGACCCGCGAGACCGTCCGGGGGAGGTCGCGCGGCGAGTTCACCCACTATTGGGGAGATTCGGGGGGCTTGGGACGACGAATTCCACGGTAAATTCACAGAACTTCAACGAAACTCATTGCCAAGCCTCGTCGGCGTCCCTAATTTCTGGTATAGGCAACCAATTTTCATGAGACGTTCCCTCCGAACCGGATATTGCTGGTCCTGTGGGGTACGACACGGGAAGGCCGCAATCGAGCTGCGGCAGTTCTGTGCTGAGCAACGAGTACGGCGTCGGTCGACGATCGACGTATGCAAGCCGGGGGTGGGTGCATTGGGCACTGATGGAGAACCAGGCGTGGTCTGGGACGGGCCTTGGACTCTCGGCGTGCTCGCAGCGGTCGCCCTGCCCGCATTCCTCGCACCGCTGCTCGCCCCGGAGGGGAACCCGGTGACCCAGGTCGCCGGGCTGGGTGCGGTCGTCGCGTACGTCGCCGTCCTGTTCGCCGACCTCCTCATCTACCTCCACTGGCGGATGACCGGCGGGCCCGCCAGCTGGCTCGTCCTGGCCCTCACGGCGCTCTCCATCCAGGGCCTCGCGGTCGCAGTTCTCGTGGCCGTGGATCCACTCAGGTCCGAGGATCATTCGACACGGATCGTCTTCGTCCAGGGACTCGTCGCGGTCGGCCTCTTCACACTGGTGGCGATCGCGAAGCGGCGCAGGCTCCGGATGGACCCGATCGTCGCCGGCGGGATCCTGGGCTTGGCGGTCGTCGGGGTTCGCTACCTGCTGGTGAACCACACCGGGTCCATGCACACGTCCCGGACGACGGTCCAGATCCTGAACGTCACCGTGCTGCTCCTCGACCTGGCGATCGCTGCCGCCGTACTCCGCCTGACAATCGCGCCGGCCTGGGTCCGGATGCGCGTGGCGTGCGCGATGGTGCTGCTGAGCATCGGTCACGCCGCCACGTATCCCACGCCCAGCGGCACGTTCCTGAGCATCGTGTCGGTGTCGACGAACCTTCTCGGAGCGACAGTCCTGCTCGCGCTGTCCATCACTCTCGTGCGCCTCTCGTGGTTGGACAACCGGGCGGCGCTGGACCTGCTGGGCTACCGGCTCGAGCAGGTCGAGGCAGGCGCGCGCATCGAGCAGGCACGGCTCCACGAGATCCGGGCAACCGTCGCCGGCCTACGGAACGCCTCCCGCCTCATCCACCAGAGGTCGGCGATCAACGGGGACCGCAGACGCCAGCTCGAAGACATGATGGAAGCGGAGATGGGGCGTCTCCAGCGGATCCTGAACGATGAGACGGCGGGCGCCCCCGAGCTCGTCGACCTCGACGAGACCATCCGCCCGATCGTCACCCGGCACCGGGCTCTGGGATACCCGATCCGCTGGGTTCCTAGCGGAGAGCAGGCCATGGCCCGGGCCGACGACGTCGCCGAGGTCGTCAGCGTCCTCCTCCAGAACGCCGTCCACCATGCACCCGGTGCCGGAGCATCGATCGTCACCCGCAGGGTCGAAGGAGGGGTCGAGGTCGCCATCTCCGACACCGGTCCCGGTGTCGAACGTGCCGTGCGCTCGAAGATCTTCGAGTGGGGCGAGCGCGGGCGCGCGTCCGGCGGCAGCGGGATCGGCCTCAACGTCGCCCGACAGCTCACCACCGATCTCGGCGGCTACCTCAAGCTGGTCGAATCATCAGCTCCCGGCGCGACCTTCGTGCTGGGACTTCCCTCGGAGGATGTGTCATGACCCAACAGATGGCCCGCAGCGCCGTGCGTGTAGCGATCATCGAAGACCACGCGCTCTTCGCCGAATCCTTGGAGCTCGCGCTCTCGCTGGAGGGGTACGACGTCCGCCGGACGCCCCACCAGGGCGCGGGCACCACCGTGAACGCGATGCTCGCCGCCGTCCTGCGGGCCCGGCCCCGGATCGTGCTGCTCGACCTCGATCTCGGGCCGTACGGTGACGGCGCCCGGCTCATCGCGCCGATGGCCGCGGCTGGCATCCAGGTCGTCGTGGTCACCGGTTCGCCGGACCGGCCGCGCTGGGGCGAGTGCCTGCGCAATGGCGCGCGCAAGGTGCACGTCAAGACCCAGCCCCTCAACGAGATACTCGCAACGGTGCGGCGCATCAACCAGGGTTTCCCCGTCATCGACCGCTCCGAGCGAGACCAGCTCGTCCAGCTCTGGCGCGACCAGCGCCAGGAGCGCCACCAGATGACTGAGCGCCTCCAGCTGCTCACACAGCGGGAGCAGCAGGTGCTCGGTCACCTGATGAGGGGCCGCACCGTCCGGGAGATCGCCGCCAACAGCGTCGTCTCCGAGGCAACGGTGCGCACCCAGGTGAAGTCGATCCTCGCCAAGTTGGAGGTCTCCTCGCAGCTGGCCGCGGTGGGCCTGGCGCACCACATAGGGTGGCGGCCCGTGACCGCCGTCTCCGCCTGAGCCGGGAAGCGTCTCAGTACGCGCCCGCGTGGCCGAGAACTGCCCGCGCGGTCCGAAACAGGATCTGCAGGTCCAGTGCCGGCGACCAGTTGTCGACGTAGTGGAGGTCGAGGCGGACGGTCTCCTCCCACGACAGGTCCGAGCGGCCGGACACCTGCCACAGGCCGGTGATCCCGGGCCGGACCGCCAGCCGGCGACGCGCGTCGGGGTCGTAGCGCTCCACCTCGTCGGGCAGCGCGGGTCGGGGCCCGACCAGCGACATGTCGCCGAGCGCCACGTTGACGAGCTGCGGGAGCTCGTCGACGGAGTAGCGCCGGAGCACCGCTCCGAGGCGGGTCACGCGCGGGTCCTGACGGATCTTGAAGAGCAGGTCCCCCGCAGACTCGTTGTGGGCAGCCAGGTCGACGACGCGGGCCTCCGCGTCGGTCGTCATCGTGCGGAACTTGAACATGGTGAACTCGGCGCCGTCCCGGCCGACGCGACGCTGGCGGAAGATCGCCGGTCCGGGGCTGTCTCGGCGTACGGCGAGCGCGACCATCACCAGCAGCGGCGCCAGGACGACCAGGGCCGCGAGCGCGACCACCCGCTCCGCGGCGTGCTCCAACGTGCGCGCGAGACCGCCTGATGGCACCGCCCGCACGTCGACGACACTCAGGTCTCCGACGGCGCCCAGCGATGTCCGGCAGGGGGCCACGTCGATCAGCCCAGTGCCGACGTAGAGACGGGTCCCGGATGCCTCGAGCTGCCATCCGAGCCGTCGGAGCCGATGCGGATCGAGCCAGTGGCACGGCAGGACCAGGACCGCCTGGGCGCCGGTGGCCGCGACGACGCCAGGGATGTCGTCGACTCCGACCGTCACCGGCACGTCGAGCTGGAGCTCGTCCGCTGCCTCCCGGACGCACGCCGACACGACGGTCCAGCGACCCGGCACCCGGCGCAGCTCGGACACGGCTCGCGCCACTGCGTCGACGTCACCAGCGACCAGGACCGGCGTTCCGCCACACGACTCGATCGCGCGGGTCGACCAGGCGTCCACCGTCAGCCGGTTCGTGATGGCGAGGGACGTCAAGGCTCCGGTCACCATCATGAGCTGCTGAGACGTCGCAGGGGGATCGACGACGGTCGGCAGGCACCAGCAGGCGAGGCCCAGGACGGCGCCGGCCCGCAGCACCGCCGACGCCTGCGCCCGTCGCCCGCCGATCGCGTCGTACGCGTGCACCGCCATCAGGAGGGTCACCCAGACGCAGGCGAGGGCGAGACCGGCAACCGGGGCCACCGACACCTCCGTCACGGCCACCAGTGCGGTGACGATCGCGACGGCGGCGAGATCGGCGGCCACGGTCAGGGTCGCGCGCCGCGACCGGGCCCACACCCGTCCCTCGGCCGAGCGCTGGCGACGTCGGACCGACGGCCGGAGCGGACTCGGCTCGCCCGGAACCAGGAGGCTCGGCACCAGAGTGTCTGCGACAGAGACGAGAGAGGTCACGGCTGCGTGCTCCTTGCGGTCGAACGAGGTGAGCCAAAACTAAGCAAGCGCTGCCCGTGGCACATGCCTCAAATCAGGCAACTCACGAGCCGTCGGGGCCGACATCCGGGCATGGGTCATCGGCCCGGCGGGAGAACGCCGGGCCGATGACCCACGAGGACGTCGACCTAGTTGAGGGTGACCGTCCGCCAGGCGGTCTTGGCCGATGTGTTCCCTGCGGAGTCGACCGCCGTGACCTGGTATCCGTACTTCCCCGTCGCGGGTGGCGAGAAGGTGTAGCTCCAGGTGGTGTTGGTCGACCCGGGTGCCGTCAGCGTCGTCGGCACGTTCGTGAACGCTCCCCACCCGGAACCGGTCCACCACAGCTTGCTGACCGTGTCCTGGATGTTGATCCGGACCGCCGTGGTGCCGGTGTCGTCGGTGACGTTGCCACCGATCGCCACCGACATGCCGGTGACGGTCGCATTCACCTGGGCCGGCGTCGTGACCGTGGGGCTCGGCGCCGTCGTGTCCGGACTGCCCGAGAGCGTGAAGCCCCGGGTTGCCGGCGATGCGTCGAGGTTGTTCGACGCGTCGACCGCCGTTGCGGAGACCGTGTAGCTGCCGGCCGTCCCACCGCTGAAGGCATACGACCAGGTCGCCGAGGGAGTTCCGCTCCCTGTCACAGCGGCGTTCACCGTGGCGCTCGTCGCGGACCACGCCGACCCGGTCCAGTACTGCCCCGAGCCGTTCACGATCGCGAGCCTCACTGCGGTGACCTGCTTGTCGTCGGTTGCGCCGCCGGTGATCGTCAGGTTCCCGCTCGGCAGGTTCGCGCCGTCGTCGGGTGCGGTGATCGTCGTGTCCGGCGCGACCGTGTCCGGCGCCTCGGACGTGACGTTGAAGACGACGTTCGGCTTGGTCGAATCGATGTTGCCGGCCGCGTCACGCGCCTCCACCGTGATCGTGTAGGCCCCGGCCGCCTTGGGCAGCCAGTCCCACGACCAGGTGGTGCTCGGGCCACCCGGCGTGCCGAGCGTCGCCTCCCACGTGGTGTACGTGGTGCTGAACCCGGTCGACCCGGTGCCCGTCCAGTACCGACCGTTGGCGTTGTTCTTCAGCACGATCCGGACCGAGGTGACCCCGATGTTGTCGGAGGCGTCACCGGTGAAGTGCACGGTCCCGAGCGGCAGGTTCGCTGCCGGCTGCGGCGGCGGCGCCGGGAACGTCAGGCGGCCGTCGGGTCGGACGGTGTCCGCGGTCGTCGGCGGCGGGATCGGCGGCGGCGTCGCCCCGGTCATCGCGAACGAACGCACCGTCGGCTGGCTCACGTTGCCGTTGTGGTCGCGCGTCCGCACCTCGGCCAGGTAGCGGCCCTGTCTCGACACGCCCGGGAAGACGAAGCGCCAGCTGACGCTGGTGGCCGGTGCGGTGGTCGCCGTGTACGACGCGAGCGAGTACGACTTGGTGGTCTTCCACGAGGAGTCGCTGGAGTCCCACCAGAGCCCCGTGGTCGCGTCCTGGACCGAGAGCTCGACATTGCCCACCGACGTGTTGTCGGCAGCGGTGCCGGTCAGCGTGACCGATGCGAGCGGCAGCACCGAGCTCTGCGCGGGGCTGGACACGACCGGGGTGGACGGGGCCGCCGTCTCGTAGGTCCGCAGGTTGTTGGTGTTGAAGACCTGGATCCGGTCGTTGCCGGAGTCGGCGATGTAGAGCCGGCCCTGGGCGTCGCAGTCGATACCGGCAGGACCCTTGAAGTCGTAAGGGTTCTGGCCGAACGTCTGTCCCCACCTGGTCGCGAAGGTGCCGTCGAGGTTCATCGCGGTGACCTTGGCTGCTGCCTCGTCCACGACGAAGACCTGGCCGTTGCAGTAGACGAGGTCGGCGATGTCCCTGAACTGGCCGAGCGCGGTGCCCGAGGCGCCGTAGGTGGCCACCAGGTTGCCCAGCTGGTCGTAGACGCGGACCCGGGTGCCGCTCCCGATGTAGATGTTGCCGGTCGCCGGGTCCACGGCGGTGCCGCTGCCGGACACCGGGATGAAGTTGTGGTTGGGATCGACGTCCAGGGGCGTCATGTCGATCTCTTCGAAGGTCACCGCATTGATGACCTTGACGCTCGACGCCATCCGGTCGGTGATGATCGCGACCTGGGTGCCGTCGGGGCGGGTGTAGAACTCCACGTCACCCGGCCAGCGGAAGTGGCCGTTGTCCGTGTCGTCGCTGCCGATCTGGCCGATCTGGCGCACGTACGTCGGAGCCCCGGTGGCGGTCGTGGGGGCGTTGTACACCTGGATGTGGTGGCCGCGCTCGTTGACGACCCAGATCCGTTTGGGCGTGGTGGCCGTGGCCGGCTGGACCGCGATGTGCCGCGGGTAGTTCATGTCGAAGGGACCGCCGGGTCCGCGCTTGCCCCAGGCACCCAGGGAGGTGCCGTTGGAGGAGAACCGCTGGAACCGCTGGGCCCAGGCATCCGCGACCCAGACGTCGCCCGTGGCTCTGTCGATCGCGGCGTCACGAGGCTGTGCGAGGAAGCCGACGGGTGGCTTGCGGGCGGGGGATGGCGCGCGCAGAAGTGGCGTCCCCGTGGGAGAGAACTTCTCGGCCTCGAAGCCGCCGAAGTCGCCCACCCAGAGGTTGCCGTCGTTGTCGACGTCGATCTGACGACCGCCACCGGCGAACTGTCCGGGTCCTTCACCCTCGCTGCCGAAGGAGCTGACGTAGGTGCCGTCGAGGGTGAAGATGTCGACGTCGGAATGCTCGGCGTCGACGATGTAGACGCGGTTGGTGGCCTCGACGGCCAGGACCCCGCGGTTGTCGCCGCCGGTCTGTGTCTCCCCGAAGGTCGAGAGGTAGGTGCCGTCCTTGGCGTAGCGGTAGGCCCGCCGGTTCCAGGCGTCGGAGAAGTAGAAGACGTTGTCGTCGGTGATGTCGATGCCGTAGATCCGCGCCTGGTTGGTTGCGCTGGTGCCGGGCGGGGTGACGTCCCACGCGCCAATCTCGTCCACGGTCTGGTTGGCGTCGTTGAAGTGCAGCCCGAGCATGCGGGGCGGGTTCTCCTCGCTCAGGGTGTTCGCCGTCACCGACAGGTTCTGGTAGTGGCTGTCCAGCACCCACACGTCGCCGGTGTCCTCCTCCACGGTCATCCACACGGTGTAGAAGGCGCGGTAGCGATTGCCCGTGTTCGAGCCGAAGTTCGCGTTGGCGGCGTACAGGTAGTTGCCGAACTTGTCGTACTTCGCGATCGCCACGGTCAGCGGGTTGTCCTTGAGCTCGGCCACGTAGATCGCACCGTCGTTCGGGTCGACCGCGATGCTGTACGGCTGACCGAGCGGGTCGGGACGGTAGAAGTCGCCAAGCGCGTTGCCCTGCTTGTCGTAGCGGCGGATCTTGAAGTTCAGGTAGTCACCGACGAGGACCTCGTCGGTGACCGGGTTGTACTGGACTCCCCATCCGAAGACGCCCGGCCGGCCCTGGCCACCGATGCTGCGCTCGAAGCGCGGCTGCTGGTTGGTGGTCAGCGCCGCCGAGGCCGTCGGGGGGGCCACCGCCGTGGTGACGATGCTGAGCATCGCCGCCATCACGACCGTGGCCAGCAGTGCGACTAGATGGCGACGCGGGCTTCTAGGGACTGACATGTCTGGATCCCCCTCGGGATGGACGAAAGCCCGGCACTCGCCTGGCATCCGGATCAATCTCGCACCGTGGGTGATGACGGGTCATACCCAAGATCGGCCAAAGATCAGCTGGCCCTCATCGATATCCGTGGTCCGCGAGCGAATGTCCGAGGACCGACTCCATGGCGGATATGTCGTCCGGCGACAGGTCGTCGCGGAAGGCCTGCGCCCGTCCGGACGAGAAGCGGTAGCGGGCGAACTCCGCTGCGTACGGCGGCGTCCAGTCCAGGCCCACCCGGGCAAGGATCTGGCCCACCTGGTCGCGGGGATCGGCAACGAGGTCCTCGTAGCGGACCCGCACCCACTGGTCCTCGGGGACCCGCATGCGGGCCTCGTCGTAGGCCTCCATGAGCAGCCGCCAACCCAGGGCGGCCAGCACCGGGAACGATCTGTCGTGCTTGCGCCAGAGCTCGTCCAGCGGCTCCGGCAGCGGCCCCAACAACCATTGCTCCGGACCGCGGTGCCCATCCCACCAAGGCATCTGGAGCCACGAGCTCGCCACCGCCCGGCCGTCGCGGACGACCTCCACGAACACCGCGTCCGGGAAGCACGCGCGCAGCAGGCCGGCCCGGGGCCACCCGGTGAGCTTGTGCAGGAAGACTGGCGCGCCCAGCCGCTCCGCCCGGTCGGCCACGAACCTGCGCATTCGGTCGCGGATCCAGGGCGTCGCGTCTGCCTCCGTCAGGTCGCGGACCGGGTCCACCAGCATCGGACCCACCTCACGGGAGAGGACCCGGTAGCCCTCGGACGGGGCGAAGCGGAGCCCGCCCTTGCGGGTCACCCGCGCGGGGAGGCGGCGCCAGGCTCGGTTCTGCCAGGCGGCGCTCCGGAGCAGCCCGCGGTCGTCCAGGTTCGTGATGAAGCCGGTCTGCTCGTGCCGGGCCAGGACCTCGTGCACCAGCGTCGAGCCACACCGGCCGGTGCCGAGCACGAAGACCGGTCGGCTCACGGCCGGTAGCCCATGGCCGTGAGCATGTCCTCCTGAAGAACGGTGGCGCGTTCGTAGACGTGGTCGTGCGACACCTGGCGGTTGCGATCCGGGAAGCTGAGGTGCTCCAGTGCCTGGTGCCAGCTCGGGTCGGCCCCGAGCCCGGCGAACTCCGCCACGTCCCCCAGCGTCTGGTTCGGCGCGGACACGAGATCCTCGTACGACACGCGGCAGACCCGCTCGGGCGGCAGGCCCGCCAGGCCGTACTCGATCAGGCCCACCTCACGGACCCAGTGCTCCGCCGCCGCGTCCACGGGGTTGTGGCCGGTGCGCGCCCAGTCGATCGGCGTCCCTTCCCACCACCACAGGTCGTGTTCGGGCCACCAGTCGACGTAGAGCAGCGAGTTGGCGACCGCCCGGCCGTCTCGGGTCACGGCCACGAACCGGGCTTCGGGGAAGACGGCCGCGAGCAGGGGGATGCGCAGGTTGTGCCCGATCCGCTTGGAGATCACGACGTCACCGCCGGACGCCCGCGCAAGCCGACGGAAGTCAGCGCGCAGGCGAAGCTGCTCCTCGTCCGCGGACGACGCGGCTCCCGGGCGCAGCCCGCGCCGCTCGAAGACGGGCTCGCCCTCGACCGGCTGGGGGAACCAGCGCTCGAGCACCGAACGAGGGAGTCCATAGCGATAGGCCTCGTCACCCGCCTCGCCGAACCAGACCCGCTCGCGGGTCCGCGGGGCCATGGCGGCCAGCCGGTTCAGCGCAGCGAGCTCCGGGAGCGCCGGTAGCCGTCGACAGTAGTTGCTGATCCAGGCCGCGCGAGGGTGCAGGGCCAGGCATCGGTAGAGCAGGGACGTACCCGAGCGCGGGGCACCCAGCACAAACACCGGAGTGGAGTCCTTCGCCCTGTCCCGACTCGATGTTCGTGCGGTCATGATCTCCTCCGGCCTGCCAGTGACACCTGGTTCCCGGCGTCGCGCCAGGTGGTCCGAGTGAAGCCGCGGTGCCGGTGACCACGCAGGGGGACAAGTCCATATCCCTAACGTTGGGGATATGAACTTGAGGACCGCGATCGCCGCACCAAACGCTGCCTAGCCTCCAAAGGGCGTCGAGCGGGGGATCAGATGCAAACTCCCCGCCGTCCTGCGAGACCAGAGAGCCGTGTGCATCCACGGAGCCGAGACATGCAACTCATGACTGTTCTCACCCGGGCGGGTGCAGCACGCTGGTTGCTCCTCGTCGTGCCGCTGGTGGCCGTCGTCGCCACCATCGGCCTGACCTTCCAGCAGGAGCCCGACCGGTCCACCCTCGCGACGGTCTCCGTGGTCGCACCCGAGGGCCAGAGCACCGCCGCCACCGTCAGCCAGTCCGTGGACAGCTTCCGCTCCGCCATCGTGTCCGAGTCCGTGGTCGAGTCGGCGAGCAACGACGCCGGGGTGGCCGTGTCCGCCAGTCGCGACATCAGTGCCACGCGGATCGGCACCTCGAACCTCGTCGACATCACGGTGCACACCCAGGCTGGTGAGGATGCGGAGGCGCTGATCCGGGCGCTGGTCTCGAACACCAACGCCGTCCTGTTCTCCTCGACCCTGACCGCGGCGGAGACCCGGGCCGAGCGAGCCGCGAAGCGCTACGAGACCGCCCTGAAGGACCGCGCCAGCGAGACCCATCGCAGCGGCCTCGTGCTTCCGATCGAGTCCTATCGTGCCAAGGCCAGCGAGGTGACGCAGCTGCGGGTCGCCCTGGCCACGACCCTGGGCGACCCGGCCGTCGACCGCGCGGCGCTCGTGGGCCGGCTCGCCGAGGCGGTGCGCGTTCGCGACGCGATCGGCGCCAACTTGGAGACCTACGAGTCCGTGCAGGACGCGGTCGTGCGGACCAGGGCCGAGCAGGCAAACGCGGCCCTCCAGCTCGACGCGGTCCAGACCCGCAAGGCGGCGGCCACGTCGTCGGAGTCCGTGACGATCTCAGACACCCATCCCCAGTCCCGACAGACCCTTCTGGTCCGCGCGGGCGTCGCTGCCCTGGTGGTCGGCCTGGGGGTCGGTGCCGGACTGGTCCTGGCAATCGGGCTGCTGCGAGAGGGCCGGCGCAACCGCAACGGCGTCGCGACTCCCGATCCGCCCGCTTACTCCCTGGTCGGCTGATGGGCGCGGGATTCGACCCCACGCGGGTCCTGTACGTCGGCGGTACCGGCCGCAGCGGCAGCACCGTGCTGGCCAACGTGCTGGGCGAGCTCGAGGGCATGGTGAGCGTGGGAGAGGTCAGGTTCCTGTGGCAACGCGGGATCCTGCAGAACCGACTGTGCGGCTGTGGACTGAGATTCGGCCAGTGCCCGTGGTGGTCCGAGGTCCTGGACCTGGCTCTGGGACCCGGCACCGATGCCGCCCGGGCGGAGCTGGCGGTCCGCACCCATCAGGAGCTGACCCGACGAACGCGCCTCCGGCAGCTGCCGACCGCGCTCGCATCCCATCGCCTGCGGGTCACCTTGCGGCCCGACGGCGAGCTGGAGGATGTGCTCGGCAGGGTCTACGCCGCCATCTCGGCGATGGCCGATGGCGCCGTCGTCGTCGACTCCTCGAAGCTCCCCACCTACGCGGCCATGCTCGCCACCATCGAGGACGTCGATCCGCACGTGGTGCACATGCTGCGGGACCCGCGCGCGGCGGCGTACTCCTGGCTCCGGAACAAGCACCAACCCGATCTGGGTGCCGACGCCCGGATGGAACGGCGGAGCGCGGCCAAGAGCGCCGTCCTGTGGGCGGTGTGGAACCGCGCGCTCGAGACCCTGGTCTCCGACGTCCCGAACCGCTACGCCCGCATCACCTACGAGACCTTCCTGTCGCAGCCCGACCCGGAGCTGCGCCGGGTGCTCGAGGCCCTGAACCTGGAACCGTCCGCTCGTGACCTGGAGCGGGTCTTCGCGAACCCGCGGGGAGTGCAGCTCTCCACCAACCACACCGTCGCCGGCAACCCGGCCCGGCACCAGCACGGCCTGGTCCCGATCGTCCTCGACGACGAGTGGACCCGGTCCATGCGCGGGGTGGACCGGCGGGCGGTCACCGCGCTGACCCTGCCCGCCCTGCGGCACTACGGCTACCGTCTCGCCGGCTGAGGTCGTGATGCGCGGTCGCCGGCGACGCCTCGGTGCCCGGCCGGACCACCGACGGCTGACCCGGTCGCACGCGCTCGTCGGGATCCTGGTGGCGGCTCTCCTGGTGACGGGCACGGCCGCCGGCTGCTCCGGTGGACCGGGTTCCGGACCGCAGGAGCCAAACCCGTACTCCAGCGCCCTGCCTCCCCCAGCGGGACCGCACGGCGCCCCCGGCACCGGGGCCCTGGGGCTCAAGTGGAGCTGGTTCCAGCCCGACACGTTCGGGTACGTCCGCCGCCTCCCGGGGGGCTGGACGTTCACCGAGGTCGAGTGGTGCAGCGTCGAGCCGGTGCCGGGTGCCCGCGACTGGGCGGAGCTGGACCGGATCGTGGCGCAGGCCCGGGACCTCGGGCAGGCCACCATGATCAAGCTGCGGACCGGCCAGTGCTGGGGCACGACGCCGGATCAGGGAGGCGGGATGGACCTGAGCGAAGCCAGCCGCAAGACCCCGTCAACCCCGCCCACAGACCTCGGTGCCTACCTGAGTTTCGTCTCCGACCTCGTCACCCGGTACGCCGCGATGGGCGTGCACGCCTATGCCATCGAGAACGAGATCGACGTCCAGAACTTCTGGGCGGCGCCGGTCGCGACGTACGACGCACTGGCCCGGGCGGTTGCACCGGTGGTGCACCAGGCGGACCCCCACGCCGATGTCCTGGACGCGGGGCTGTCCAGCACCGCCTACGGCGTCGCCCTGGCCAACGCGCAGCTGGACGCCGGCGACGAGGAGGGCGCGCTGGCCACGTACCAGCTGCACTACGGCCGCAGGATGGCCGGCGGGGTCTCCCGGTGGCCGACGGTGTTCGACGCCACCGGCCTGCGGGAGGTGCTGGCCACCGAGCCGGCCCGGCGCAGCATCGACGCGGCCGAGCTCGCGGGCCGCCTGGTTCGCGACCGGGTCGTGGATGCCTACCAGCTGCACTTCTACGAGGGCACCGAGGCGCTGCGACAGGTGCTGGTGCACCTCGACGAGCAGCTCGGGGACACGGGCCGTGTCGAGGCCTGGGAGATCGGCACGGCCTGGCCGGGCGCCGACTTCGACGAGCGCGCGCATGCCGAAGAGCTCTTCCGGGACGCCGCGCTCCTCCTTGGCCACGGCGTCCGACTCATGGTCTACCTGCCGCTGGCGTGGACCGACGACGGCGGACCCCAGGTCTTCCGGGGCTTGATGAATGCCGACGGCACGTTGCTTCCCGCCGGTCGGGGTTGGCTGGCCCTGGCCGACGAGCTCCCCCACCTGGCGGACGCCAAGGTGATCACGTTGGGCGACCCCGGGGATCCCCTGGGCAAGGCGGGTCTCGTCGGGGTCGTCTGGAGCGGCGCCGGTCACTCCGCCGCGCTGGTGTGGGCGGTCGGGCCACCGGTGCAGCTGCCGGCCTCCGGTGTCGACCGGGTGCTGGACGCCACCGGTGCGGAGCTGGACCCGGACCTGCCGGTGGGCGACCAGCCCGTGCTGGTGGTCGGGTCAGCGGTGCACCGCTTGACCTCCGGCTGAGAGGCCGGTGCGGCGACGGGCCACCGCGCGCCGGTAGACCTGCTCGAGCAGATCGGTGGCGACCTCCCAGTCGTACCGTGCCCGAGTCTCGGCCTTGAGCTGGTCGGCCCCGGCCCGCAGGGTCGCCTCCGGAGTGTCCAGGCTGACCTGGAGCTCACGCACCAGGCCGGCCCGGTCCCCGGCCGCGAACACCGTTCGTCCGGGCCCCGTCCGGCCCAGCACCTCCAGGTGCGGCGGGATGTCGCTGGCGAGGACCGGGAGTCCGTACGCAGTCGCCTCGAGGAGCGCGATCGGAAGCCCCTCGAGCAGCGAGGGCTGCACGAACAGCCGGGCCCCCTCGAGCAGTCCCGCCAGCCGGGCGTCGTGCTGGTATCCGGTGAGCACCACCCGGGGGTCCCGCGCGGCGGCCCGGCGCACGCGGGCCATGTAGTCGTCGGTGTGGCTGCTGTCGCCGACGAGCACGAGCCGCAGGTCGGTGTCCACCTCGCGGTACGCCTCGACCAACAGCAGCGGGTCCTTCTCCGGCACCATCCGGCCGACGGCGACGACGTACTTGCCGGGTTCGAGGCCGAACTCCGGTAGCACGGTCGGGTCGCCCGGGACCGGAACCGGCGACCCGTTTCCGATGTACGTCGTGTAGCGCCCCATCTGGTCGCGATAGTGGTTCAGGAGGTCGCGCGAGACGACCACCACCTCGTCGGGCACGTGCGCCGACAGCAGCCTGCCGGTGCGCAGCACCCGCTGGGCGGGGCCGTTCCACTTGCTCCGCTGGTCGTCCAGACCGTGGATCGTCTGCACCACGGCGGCGGCCGTCAGGACCCGGGCGAACGGCGAGAACAGGCCGGGTCCGAGGGCATGGAAGTGCACCAGGTCGAAGTGCCGTCCGATCGAGGTCAACACACTCAGCCCGCTGTGCACCAGGGCCTCGCCGCCCGCGGCACTGATCGTCGGCAGCGAGGCGAGGTGGACGCCGTGGTAGCTGCGCACGAGTCGAGTCGAGTAGGCGGGTCGGCAGAACACGGTGACATCGTGACCACGAGCCGCCAGGCGCGTCGCCAGCTCCTCGACGTGCCGCTCGACACCGCCCGTTCGGGCCGGCAGGCCGCGCTGGCCGATCATCGCGATCCGCAGCGGGGGTAGACCAGCGGGGGGCGCGGCTCCGGGCGCAGCAGTGTGCGCGACCGTCGTGGGGCGACCGGGTTCGGTGATGCTCATTCTCTCGCGCCTGCCTCTCGGTAGAGCTCGGTGATCGCTTCGAGATGGTCCTTCGGGTTGTGCTCCAGCTCGGCCACGCGGCGCGCCGCAAGACCGCGCCGGCGGGACTCCACGGCGCTGCCCAGCGCCTCCCGCAGGGCGCCGCGAAGTGCCGGCACGTCGTCGGGCGGCACCACCCAGCCGGTCGTGTCGTCGACCAGCTCCGGGAGCCCACCGAGGTTGGTGGCCACCACCGGGACGCCGAGGGCGAAGGCCTCCAGCACCGCGAGGGGCTGGTTCTCGTGCCACCGTGACGGGACGACGCACACCGCGGCCTCCCCCACCAGTTCCTGGAGCTCGGGCCGGCCCAGTCGTCCGTGGAAGCGCACCCGGCCCGGCGCCTCGGCGGCCGCAAGAGCCTCGAGCGCCGGACGTTCGGGGCCGTCGCCGGCGACGTCGAGGAGGACGCCGGGAGGCAGGTCGAGCCCGGCGATCGCGCGAATCAGCGTGTCGATCCCCTTCTCGGGCGACAGTCGCCCGGCCACGACGGCGCCACGTCGGACCGGAGCCCCGAACACGACGTCGAGCTCGGTGAAGTTCGGGAGCACCCGGACCCGGTCGCCGGGGATCCCGCCGGCCGTGACCTGCTGGGCCAGGAACCTGCTGGGCGCAACGAAGACCTGGACCCCGTCGTAGGCCCCGAACCAGCGGTGCAGGCTGACCTCGACGGCGGCAGCGGTGCTGGCCGCCCGGCTGCCGTCCTTGCACGCGCGCCGGACGGCCGGCCAGGGCGTGCGTCCCACGCACGCCGTGCAGATCTGGCCGTTGTCGAGGAACTGGTAGGTCGGGCAGACCAGCTTGTAGTCGTGCATGGTGAGCACGATGGGGATCCCGCGCTGCCGGGCGGCATGCAGCACCGACGGCGACAGCTGGTGGTAGATGTTGTGGGCGTGCACGACGTCGGGCCGGAACTCCTCGATCGCCTCGTCCATGCCGCGCCGCGCCGAGGTCGACCACACCATCCGGCCCAACCGGGCCACCTTCGCGGGAACCCCGGCCGGCGCCGGCTCGAACTCGACGTAGGCCGGCGGCCGGCCGGCGGAGGGCTGATCGTTGTCGGGATGCTCCATCCCGAAGTAGGCCACCTCGTGCCCGGCGGTCCGCTGGAGCGCGGCCAGGTCCAGGAGGTACCCCTCGGCGCCGCCGCGCCGGTACAGGAACTTGTTCACGTGGAGGATGCGCACGCGGCTCACCCCTTCCTTGTCGGCTGCCGGACGGGCCGGTTCGCGGATCGCGACATCAGGGCCCCTGAGGCCAGCGCAGCGCCCGTGCCCGCGATGCCCATCACGTAGAGGCCCACCACCACCTGGGACATCAGGTTGGCGACCAGGCACATCAGCACGTAGCCGGCCGCAGTGCCGGCGAAACCCACCGCCAACGCCCGGTCCGGGCCGGTGGTGCCGCGGGTGCGCCGAACCGCCCGGGCCGCGGTCGCCAGCAGCTGCCAGGTGAAGTAGAGGTACGCCGCCAGGCCGAAGATGCCCATCTCCACATAAGCGCGCAGGAAGTCGTTGTGTGGTTGCTTTCCTTCGGCGGCCCGCGCCGCCACCTGCTTGAGACCGATGCCGGTCACGGGGCTGTCCGCCGCCAGCGTCAACGCCTCCCCCCAGTACTCCGCGCGCCACGTCAACGAGTTGCTGGGCTCGCCCCGCGACGTGGTGTCGTCGCCGAGGTCGGAGAAGCGGGTCGCCACGCCGGGGACGAGGGCCAGGAGCAACAGCAGCGTGACCAGCACGGTCCCGACCAGGCGTCGGCTGCGGGTCATCGCGACCACCAGCACGCCGACCAGGGCTGCGAGCCAGGCCGCCCTCGTGTAGGTCATGTACAGGCCGGCGGCGGTCGCCACCAAGCCCAGGACCGCCCACGCCCTGGGCCCCGGTCGCCGGAGGTGCACGACGTGCGCGAAGGCCAGCACCACGAGCAGCGCGAGGAAGGCCGCCAGCGGGTTGGGGTGGGTGAAGGTGCCGCGCGCCCGACCGAAGCCACCGATCTGCAGCAGTCCCGTCCCGGACCAGGTCTGGTACGACGCGACGACCAGCGGGACCACCGCGGCGGCGAACACCGCGACGACGAGGTGCCGCCGGAAAGCCGGCCTGGACCCCAGCCGCTCGGCGACCAGCACCATCACGCAGACGCTCGCGAGGCGGGTCCACTCGACGAGCGCGGGCCAGTACGACGGGGCGACGAGCACCCCGACCAGGCCCGCTCCGGCGAAGCAGATCGCCGCCCAGCCGAGCGGGCTGCAGCGGACCCTGCCCTCGGCCACCCACTGGGTCGCCAGCCACACCGCCGCGGCACCCAGAAACAGCATCCCCAGCAGGGCCGCGGGTTCCAGCGGCGAGCCGGAATGGCCGAACTTGAGTGCGTCGAGCGACGTGCGGGCGACGAGCAGGGCCAACACGAATGCCTCGAACCGGGCCATGGCCAGGGCCAGGGCGATCCCGCCGGCGATCAGACCGACCGGTGCCACCAGGGCCACGGTGGACCCGTCCGTGACGAACGCCATGGACGTCGCGGTCACCGCCGCGGCTCCGACGACGGCCATCGCCGCGGTGCCCACGACAGATGTCGCGCCCGACTCCGCGCCGACCAGCCTTCTGGCCCGTTGCCCCGGGGCCGACCGGCGGAGCTCGACGGCGAAGTTCGCGAGCGCACCCCCGACCCCGGCCACCGCCAGCCGAAGGAGCCCCCCGCCGGGCAGCCAGTCTCCGGTGGTCCACAGCAGCGCGGCCACCCCCGCGCCGGTCAGTCCTGCGGTCAGTGTCCTCGCCACCCGGCGTGGCGGCACGTGCGGCATGCCGAGGTCACCACGGCGCAGGCAGATCCACGCGTGGACCACATTGACGACGTTGGCAACGACGTATGCCGCCGCCACACCGAGCACCGCGTAGCCGGTCCCGAGCAGCGGCAGCACGCACAGCGGGAGTGCGACCAGGTTCGCCACCGCACCGGCCAGCGAGTTGCGCAACGGCGTGCGGGTCTCACGCGTCGCGTAGAAGGGGAGGAGCAGCGAGCGCTGTACCGCTGAGGCGGGGAACGAGAGCGACAGCACCACGATCACGAGGCCGAGGAGTCGTGCGTCGTCCGGGCCGAAACGGCCGATGCCGAACACCGTCTCGGCTGCGGGCACCGCCAGCACGAGACCCAGCCCGGTCAGGGGGAGCGACACGCTCACCATCAGTCGCAGCCCCAGGGAGCTCAGCCGGTCGACGGCCTGCCGGTCCCGGGTCGCGAAGGCGCGGGTGAGCCGCGGCAGCACGGCCACCATCACCGAGCGGAAGAACATGGTGCCTCCGACCGCCGACACCAGGCGGTGGGCGTAGTGCAGGACGGTGGCCGAGCCGGGAATCAGGAACGAGGCCACCGCCGTCTCCGCGACCCGGACCAGGGGGTTGAGACTGGCACCCACCGAGGGGCGTACCAGCAGGCGCACGAGGGTTGCGGCCTCGGCGTCGCGCGGTGCAGGGGCCGCGAACCGCAGGCCGCGGCGTACGGCGTAGAGCAGCATCAGGATGAACTGGACGGCCGAGCCGCACAGGAAGGCCACCGGCAGGATGCCGATGTCGCCCGTCCCCAGGACGATGATGGCCGCGGCGACCACGTTGAGGACGACGGTCATCGCTGCTGGTACGACGAAGAGGTGTCGCGCGTTCAGCCAGGCACGAAGCACCTCGCAGCCGGCCGTGAGCGGGATCGTCCACACCATGACCCGCAGCAGCTCGGTGGCCAGCACGCGCTGCTCGGCGTGGAAGCCCGGCGCGGTGACGGCCACCAGCACGGTGCCGAACACACTGAACACGGCGGCCACGGCGGCGCCGAGCGTCAGCGAGGCGAGCAGCGTGGTGGTGACCAGACTGCGACCGCGCCGCCGGTCCAGCGTCGCCGACCAGGTCGTCATCGTGGGCACCAGCGCCTGGTTGCCGAGCAACATGAAGATCGCGGTGAGGGCGAGCGGGAAGCGCGCGGCGACCACGAACGCGTCGGTGTCCCGGCCGGCGCCGAAGGCCGCGGCCGCGACGACGTCGAGGAGCAGCCCGGTCGCCACCGCAACCGCTGCGGTGCCGCCGGTGAGCACCGACTGGCGGACGACCACGTCGTTGTCGGCGCGCAACCGGTGGGCGCTGTTCACCCGCGCCCCGCGAGGACCCGTCGAGCCGAGCGCTCGGCGGCCAGGCCGAGCTCGAGCTCCAGCTCGGTGCAGGCGGCACGCACCCGCAGGTCGAGGTCGCTCCGCCTCGGACGGCCGGCACGGCACTCGATGCCGGCCGTCATGGCCGGGGAGAACCGCATGCCGAGAAAGCGAGCCAGGATCTCCACCTCGGGCTCGGGATCGGCGACCACCCGGTCGTAGGAGACGAGGTGCACGTCGCGACGCCGGTCCAGACCCTGCTCGAGGTACAGGCGGTTGCGGACCAGCCAGAACAAGGCGGCCGCGGACACTGGGCTCAGCGTGGCGGGACGCAGCCGGCGGATCAGCTCAAGCGAGGACTCCGAGAGGCCGTGCGCCTGCCAGCGGCCGGCAGCGGTGCCGTCGGCTATCTCCGTGAGCACCCTTCGGTTCACGTCGCCGAACTTGTGCACCGCCGACCGGGCTCGGGCGTCGACGTCGCGATAGACCCAGACCGCCAGGGGGGCCGGGCCGTCGCTGGTCGCGACCGAGGTGAGCAGCTCGGCGGTGCGGTGACTGTCGCACAGCGGCTTGAAGAGCACGACCGCCGAGCGGCTCCGGGCGACCACTCCACGCACCACGTCGTCCTCACGCAGGCAGAACCGGTCGAAGACTCGACTGTCGTTCTCGTTGTGGGTCTCGACGGAGGGGTCCCGCTCGATGCCGCGCACGATCATGTTGGTGCCGGATCGCTGCACGCCGACGACGAACACCGCCCGGGCCGCGCCGGCGGGTACGCCGTGCTCGGCCCGCCATTGACGGGCGGCCCGGGCCGAGCGGAGGCGTTGTCTCGGATCGAGGTCGTCCTCCTCGACCAGCCGGGCCAAGCCGTCGTGACGGGCCCAGGCGACGTGCCGGTACACCCGGGCACGTAGCCGGCCGCCCGCGGCCCGGTCCTCGGGCAACGACCCGGTGCCGAGCTCCCACGTCATGGCTCGGGCGAAGGACCTGCGTGAGCTCTGGAACATCGTGCTCCTCTTCTGGTACGCGAGTCAGCTGACGGTGAAGGATCGGAAGGCGACCGTCGCGGTGTTGCCCGACGCATCGAAGGCGCGCACCTGGAAGCCGTAGGAACCTGCCGCCGCGGTCCAGTCCCGTGACCACGGCGTGTTGGCCGCGCCGGGCGAGGCCAGCGCCGCCGGCAGCCACCCGAACGCGCCCCAGGTGCCGTCGACCCGAAGCCACAGGTTGGTCGTCTTGTTCTTGATGGCGACGTCCACCGAGGCCATGGACCTGTCATCGGTGGCCAGTCCCGAGATGGCCGCACCGGACGCGGGCACCGTCGCGTTCGTGCCCGGGGCCAGCTGGCTCAGGGCAGGCGCCGTGGTGTCGGGCGGCAGGACGGTGGTGAGCGCGAACTCGCCCAGCACGGTCTGGACGGTGTTGGCGAGCACGTCGGTCGACCGGACGGCCACCTCGTAGTTCCCCGGAACCGGGTCCGCCCACGAGTAGCTCCACGCGGTGTCGGTGGTCGCGGGCTCGGACAGCGCGGTGGGCAGCCAGGCCGTGGTGGTGGCGAAGCTCCCGTCCGGCTGCAGGAACTGGCCGGTGCCCGCCTTGCGGACCCGCACCTCGACCGTCTGGACCCCGGTGTCGTCCAGGGCCTCACCCGAGATGACCAGCGGCGGCTCGATTGCGACGCTGCCGCCGGGGGCGGGGTTGAACAGCAGGGCGTCCGGCGGCTCCGTGTCGCTCGCGGACTCGGGCACGACGGTCACGTCGACCGAGGACACCGGAGTCGTGTTGCCGGCGACGTCGACTGCCCGGATCTCCGCGTGGTAGCGACCGGAGTACTCGACGCCGATGAAGCTCCAGGCCCAGGTCATGTTTGTGCCGGTGTCACCCACCACGGGACTGTTCGCCCAGGTCTGGCTGGCCGACCAGGTCGAGGACGAGGCGTCGAACCACAGGCCGGTGTCCTGGTCCTGGACCGCGACCTGCACCCCCGCGACCCCGGTCTCGTCGGTCACCGTGCCCGCGTAGCGGATGGGTCGGGCCGGCACGTTGGCGCCGTGGCCGGGGTAGCCGACCGTGAGCGTCGGCGGCGGCCAGGCGGCGCCGCCGCGCGCCTTCGACGGGTCGAAGACGGTGATCCGGTCGTTGCCGGCGTCCGCGACGTAGATCAGCCCGGCCGCGTCGGCGGCGATGCCCGACGGGTTCTTGAACTGGTACGCGCCCTGCCCGAACCCGCCCCACTTGCCCAGGAAGGCGCCGGTGGTGGTGAACGCCTGGATGCGGGACGCACTGTCGTCGGTGACGTAGAGGACGCCCTTGCTCACGACCATGTCCCAGATGTGCTTGAACTGGCCGTCGGCCGTGCCCGACGAGCCGAAGCTCGTGATCAGCGAAGTGCCGGTGGGGTTGTAGACGTAGACCTTGGTCGCGTCGGAGATGAAGAGGTTGCCGGTCGCCGGGTCGATGGCACCGCCGTGCTGGCCCGCGCGCGTGAACGAGGACAGCTCGGCGCCGCTGGCGGCGTCCAGGAGCTTGACCTTGTCCGAGTTGCGGTCGGTGACCATCGCCTTGCCGGCGTTGAACTCGATGTCCAGCGGCCACCGGAAGTGGCCCGGGGTGTTCGAGTCGATCTCGGCGTCGCCGAGCTGGTCGACGAACGTTCCGTCGTACGCGTAGCGCTTGATGTGGTGGCCGCGCTGGTTGGCCACCCACACCCGGTGGCTGACCGGGTCGATCCCGATGCCGCGCGGGTAGTTCATGCCGTACTCCGGGGACGCGCTCCGGGTGCCCCAGGTGCCGATGAACTCGCCGGTCGGGGCGAAGCGCTGGAAGCGCTGGTTCCAGGAGTCGGCGACCCAGATGTCGCCGGTCTCGTCGTCGACGTCGACGTCGCGCGGTTCGCCGAACTGGCCGGGGGTGGCCGGCTGTGCGGGCCGCGGGAAGTAGCCCGCGTCCGCGCCCTGCGCGGTGAACACGTGCACCCGCGCGTTGCCGAACTCGGCGACGTAGAGGGTGCCGTCCGGCGCCACCGCGGGCTGCCGGGCACCGCCCAGGTTCAGCGCACCCACTCCGCCACCGCCGCCGATGCTTGACACGAGCTGGCCCTGCAGGTTGTAGACCTGCACCTGGCCGACCGTGGGGTCGGACACGTAGACGCGGTTCCTGGCGTCGTCAACGGCCATCCCGCGCGCGTCACCGTGCAGCGTGCCGGCGCCGTACGTCGCCTGGTAGGTGCCGGTGCCGGAGTACTTCAGGAGCCGGTTGTTGAACGTGTCGGTGAGCCAGATGGCACCGGTGGCGTCCACGTCGATGCCGTAGATGCGCGGGACCGTCGAGCTGGTGGTCCCCGGGGGCAGGACGTTGAACGTCCTGGTGTTCCTGCCGTCGGAGAGTCGCCAGATGCGCACCGCCGGCGGGTTGCTGGTGTTGTTGTTGAGGTAGTGGCTGTCGGCCTGGATCAGGTTGCCGTTGCCGTCGATGGTGATCCACGCCTGGTAGTCGATGTTGTTCAGCGTGAGGGCTTTGACGAACGTGCCGGTCTTTGTGTACTGCGCGACCTTGTTGGACACCGCGCCGTCCGCGATCTCGGGCACGTAGATGTCGCCGTTGCGGGGGTCGACCGCGATCGAGTAGGGCTGCCCGGTGGCGTTGGGCCGGTAGAAGGACCCGAGGATCTTGCCGCCGGGTGTGTACCGGCGGATCTGGTTGTTGAGGTAGTCCCCGACGATCACCTCGTTGCTGACCGGGTTGTACTGCGCTCCCCACGGGAAGACCCCCGGCCGGCCGTTGCCGCCGACCGACCGCACGAACTGCGGGGTGGACCACGCGGCCTGCGCGGGTTGGGTGCTGCCGGCGACCACGACCAGTCCGGCCGCCGCCAGCACCAGCGGGATCAGTCGGGCAGCGGTCCGGCGAATCAGTCGGATGTCCATGGGTGGTCCCCTCATCCCGCGATCGAGAAGTTGCGCCAGGCCGGCTTGCCGGATCCGGTGGCCGCCTTGCCCGCGGTGTCAGTGATGTCGGTGGAGAACCCGTAACCGCCGGGGCTCTGGGTCGGGAGCTGGTAGCTCCACGTCGTGGAGGTGCCGTTGGGGGTGCCCAGACTTGCGCTCACCTTGGTGGCGGTCGCCTGCCAGGTCGTGCCGTTCCACCAGAGGCCGCTGCTCTTCTGCTGGATCCCGAGCTTGACGCTCGCGACACCGGTGTCGTCGGCGGCGGTCCCGGTCAGTGTCACCGGGTTGGAGACCGTCGCGTTGTTGGCCGGCGCGGTGACGGTGCCGGTCGGGGTCTGGGTGTCGCTGCCGCCTGCGACCGCGGTGAACGGGATCGACGGCCGCGGGGCCGCGCTCTGGTTGGCCGCCGCGTCGTCGACCCGCAGCTGCATCAGGTAGCCACCGGACGCGGGCAGGGTGCGACTGAACGACCAGCTGCTGGCCGCCGCTCCGGGGGCGGCCAGCGTGGCCGGCACCCACTGGAACGCACCGTAGGTGCCGTCGGTGCGCAACCAGGTGTTGGTGTCGTTGCGGCGCAGGGCGACGTACACGGTGCCGAGGGCGACGTTGTCGCTCGCCGTCCCGGTGAACGTGACCGGCCCGACCGGCAGCTCCTGGTTCGGGGCGGGCGTGGTGACCGTGCCGGTCGGGGGCGTGGTGTCGGGCGGGGTGCCGCCGAACGTGTAGGTGCGGATCAGGTCCGCGTAGGTGTCGGCCAGGTACACCGTCCCGGTCGGACCGACCTCGACTGCGGCCGGGTGATGCAGGCCGGAGACGGTCGACTCGACGGTGCGGTCCGGCGCCATCACCACCATCTGGTTGTCGGCGCTGTCCGCGACGATCACGCGGCCGGTGGCGTCGACCGCGACCCCCTCGGGCTCGTTCAGGGTGCCGTTGGCGGTCCAGGACCGGACGAACGCGAAGCCCGCGGCCGCGGTGTAGCTGAGCTCCTGGATCCGGTTGTTGCCCCGGTCGGCGACGTAGACGTGCCCGTCCGGACCGACCGCGACGCCGCTCGGCCAGCGGAAGTTGACGCTGGCCGTGCCCCGCGTGCCGAAGACGTGCGTCGGGAGCGGCCCCTTGTTGTCGGCCGGGAAGGCCGCGTTCGCCACGTCGTAGGCCTTGATCCGGTGGTTCTGGGTGTCGACGACGAACGCGAAGCGGTCGGACGACCGGATCGCGATGTCGTAGGGCCAGTTGAAGGACCGGGTGTCGGCGCCGGCGGGAAGGTTCTTCACGAACCCGCCCACGACCCCGGTGCAGTTGGGCGTCAGCACCTGCAGCTGGTGCTGCTTGGTGTCGGCGATCCACAGGTTCCCGTTCGCCGGGTCGACCGCGATACCGCGGGGCCAGTTGAACTGGCCGAGCTGGGTGCCCTCGGCCGCGCGCTCACCGCAGGTGCTGATCAAGTCACCGCTTGCGTTGAACTTCTGGAACTGGTGGTGGACGGTGTCGGTCACCCACAGGTCGCCATTCGGCGCGAACGCCATCCCGCGCGGCTCGTGGAAGATGGCCGTCGCGGTCGGCGCGGGCATCACCGTGCCGATGGTCCGGTTGTAGCTGAAGCCGGTGGGCGTGCGGTCCCAGCGCTCGATCCGGTCGCCCCAGAGGTCGGCCGCCCAGACGTTGCCGGTGCCGTCCTTGGCCACGGCGACGCGGCGCATGGTGGTGAAGGTGCCGGGAACGGTCGGTTCGTTGGACGTGCCGAAGGCGGTCACGAACCCGCCGGTGAGCGTGAAGACCTGGACCCGGTTGTTGAGCCCGTCGGCCACGTACACCAGTTCCTGGCCGGTGACCGGGTCGACGGCGGTGTCGACGCCGTAGGGCGTGCGGAACATGCCGTTCGTGGTGCCGGTGCCGCCCCACTTGGTGATGCAGGTGCCGTCGGGAGCGAACTTGACGATCTCGTTGGTCTTGTACCCGGCCACGTAGATGTTGCCGGCGCTGTCGGCCTGCGCGTCGCGGTTGTCGCTGATGTTGCCGCAGCCACCGTTGGCGACGACGGTCTGGGTCACCGCCAGCGACAGGTCGAGGACCACGACGCGGGCCCGGCCGGTGTCACCGACGTACACCTTGGATCCCTTGACGGACACGCCGAGGGGGAACGAGAACGGGGTCGCGGGACCGATGGTCTCCCCCAACCACGCGCCCGTGGGCGAGAGCTTGACGATCCGGCTGTTGCGTGTGTCCGCGACGTAGACGTTGTTCGACGCGTCGATGGCGACATCACGCGGGTTGTCGAACTGACCGGTGCCGGCGCCGAACGTACCGACCGACCAGACCAGCGTTCCGTCGGCGTTGTAGCGCGCCACCCGGTTGTTGCCGGTGTCCGCGATGACCACGGTGCCGTCGGGCGCGGTCGCGAGACCCGAGGGGTACATCTCGGCGTGCAGCGGACCCCCGATCGTCCCCTGCGGGAGCGTGTCCGCGGTGCTGCTCGCCGCGAGTCCGGCCGTCAACGCGGCCACGAGGCCGATCGCCGCGACAACCGCGAGCCGGCGCCTGGTCCTGGTCACCATTGGATTCCCCATCAGCTGACGGCGACACGCAGTTCTTGGATGCGCTCGCCTCCCATTTCGATCACGTAGAGGCGGTCGCCCACGAGGTCCATTCCGGTCGGGCCCTGGAACCTGCCCAGGGTCGAGCCGGCGGACCCGAACGTCCCGGTTGGAGTGCCGGTCTTGCTGTACAGGAGGATCCGGTTTCCGCCCTTGTCGGCGAGGAAGATCGTGTCGCCGTTGACCTCGAGGTCGGCCGCCTGGCCGGCCCCGGTTGCGAACGACCCGAGAGCCTGGCCGGTGGCCGAGAAGTGGACGATCCGGCCACTCCCCTGGTTGGACACCCACACCGATCGGTCGACGGGGTCGACGGCGACTCCCCGCGGGTTCGACAGCCCGCCGGAGAACGTCGCCCCGAGCGTGCCGTTCTGCCGGATCACCCGGATGCGGTTGGAGGCGAACTCGGCGGCGTAGATGGTGCCGTCCACCTGGTCGACGGCGACCCCCCAGGGCTTGACGCCCGTGGCCGTCCACAACCGCTGCCCGGTGAGGGAGTACTTGATCACGTTCTGGGCATCGGTGTTGCCCACGACCAGGGTGTTCTGACCCCGGTCCGCGGCGAGGCCGCGGGGGTAGTTGAGGACGTTGCGGGTGCCGAACGCGGTCCGCGGAGTGCCGTCCGCGTTGTGCACGTTGACCCGCCAGTTGAACGAGTCGACGCCGGCGACGGTGCCGTCCGCGAACGCCGCGACGCCCTCGGGCATCGCGTAGCCACCGACCGGCGGCGGCTCCGGGGGCTGCGGCGCGGCGAGCAGGAAGCCGCCGGCAGGCGTGAACTTCTGCGCGCGGAAGTCCGGCATGTCCCCGACCCAGATGTTGCCGGAGCCGTCGGCGGTGATGCCGCGGCCGCCGTCTACGAACTGCCCGTCCCCGCTGCCGGAGCCGCCCCACGACCGCAGCCGCGTGCCGGTCGCCTGGCTGTAGACGTCCACCAGGGCCGAGCCCGCGTTGACGACGTAGAGCTCCCCGTTGCGGGCCAGCAGGCCGCGGAAGTCTCCCCCGTTGACCCGGTAGGACTTCACCGCGGTCGCGGAGGAGGCGCTGAGCCGCCACTGCACGACGCGGCCGTTGTTGGTGTCGTTGACCCAGAGGGTCCCGTCCTCGGCGAAGTCGACGCCCCGCGGGGTGTTGAACTGCGACAGCCCCCCACCCTGGCTGCCGAACTGGAACAGCACCGAGCAGTTCGCGTCGTTGACCACCACGACCTTGTGGCCGCGACTGTCGGCGACGGCGAGCCGGCCGGACGCGTCGTAGTCCATCCAGGCCGGGTAGCGCCACAGCTGTCCGTTGCCGCAGGAGCGCAGGTAGGTGCCGTTCGCGGAGTAGATGTCGACCTGCATGCCCAGGTCGACGTCACCGAAGGCGATGTTGCCGTTGACCGGGTTGACCGCGACGTCGTACGGCGCGGCGTGTCGACCGTCGTCGGTGATCGGGTGTCCGACCACGTTGCCCTGCTGGTCGAGCTCGGTGATCCGGAAGTTCCAGTAGTCGCTGATCAGCACGTTCCCGGCGCGGGCCTGGCCCGGCGGGATGGTGTCGGCACCCCAGGCGTAGAGGCCGGCGTGGCCGTGGCCGCCGATGATCCGGACTGCTTGGAGCGTGGTCGCGGCGTGTGCCGGCAACACCTGCGTCCCGAGCGACACGAGCAGGGCGAAGACTGAGCTCACGGCGAGTAGGACGGTCGCTCGGCGCACGGGCCGGCGGTGCGTCGGTTGGGTCAGAGGCATGGCTGGCTCTCTCACTAGTTGGTCACGGTGAAGTTCACGAAGGGCTTGGTGGGATCGGTGTTGCCGTTCGCGTCCTTGGCGATCACCGAGACGCCGTACTTGCGCGCCACCGGAGGTGTGAACGTGTAGGTCCACGCGGTGGTCGGCGCTCCGGGGGACCCGAGGCTGGCGGTCACCGTGGCGTAGCCCGCGGCGAAGGTGCCGTTGGGACGCAGCCACTGCTTGGTGACGGAGTCCTGGATGGCGAGCAGGACGGAGGTGACCCCGACGTTGTCGGTGGCGCCACCGTTCATCGGGACGGGCCCCATCGGGACCTGGGCGTTGGGCGCGGGGCTGGTCAGGGTGCCGTCGGGGGGCGTGCTGTCGGCAACCCGGACGGAGAACTGGCGGGAGGCCGGGGTGGCGTCCTGGTTCCCGGCGGCGTCGAACGCCCGGGCCGTGACCGTGTAGTTGCCTGCACCCAGGGGGATGTCGATCGTCCACGTGGTCGAGGCGGCGCCGGGTGAGGCGAGGGTGGCGGGACGCTGGGTGTTCGCGGTCGTCGAGCCCCAGGTCCCGTCGTTCTTCAGCCAGAGCCCGGTGTCGCGGTCCTTGACCAGGATCGTCACCGAGGCGACGCCGACGTTGTCGCTGGCGGCGCCGGTGACCGTCGACGTGGGTGGCGCCAACGTGGCGTTGGTGGCCGGGGTCGCGATCGACGTGTCGGGGGCCTGGCTGTCGGCCGCGGCCACGCCGAACGAGCGGGTCGCCTGCCCGGTCTTGGCCGCCTGGTCGGTGGCCCGTGCGGTGAGCGTGTAGGTCCCGGCGACCGTGGCCGGGAACGAGAACGACCAGGTCGACGACGAGGCTCCCGGAGCTGTCAGGGTGGTCGGGAGGAACTGCTGGGTCGCGCCCCAGGTGCCGTTGCCCTGGAGCCAGGTGCCGTCGGACGAGCGCTGCACCGCCAGGTCCACCGACGACACGGAGATGTCGTCGGACGAGGTGCCCGTGACGGCGACCGTGCCGGCAGGCAGGGACGCCCCACTCGCGGGAGCCGTGAACCCGACCGTCGGCGGGGCGACGTCCACCGGAGGCGGCGGACCCGTCGGCTTCCACAGGGAGATGCGGTCGTTGCCGAAGTCGGCGACGGCGATGTCCCCGTCGGTGGGGTCCACCGCGATGCCGCGCGGCAGGTTCAGCTGGCCGGATCCCGAGCCGGTCGTCCCGAACGTCGCCTCGACGGCACCGGTGTTGTTGAGGACGATGACCCGGTTGTTGGTCTCGTCGGTGATCCAGAGGCGGCGCGCGAGGCCGGTGCCGGTGACCAGGAGGCCACCCGGCTTGCGGACCTGGCCCGCGCCGGTCCCCGATGCGGCGACCGTGCCCAGCAGGCTGCCGGAGGTCGAGTAGCGCTCCACCCGGTTGTTCTGGGTGTTGGAGACGAGGATCGACCCGTCGACGTCGACCGCGATCCCCTCGGGCTTGCTGCCGCCGGTGGCGGTCCCGGTGATCGCGATGGTCGCCAACACGGCGCCCCCGGAGTCGAGGTGCACGACGCGGTTGTTGTTGGTGTCCGCGATCCAGTAGCCGCCGCTGCCGTCCAGAGCGGTCTGGTGCGGCCGGCTCAGCGGCGTGGCGGCCGGCGGCTTCACCTGCTTGACGTAGGCGCCGGCGGACGTGAACACGTCGATCCGGTTGTTCTCGCTGTCGGTCACCACGACGTCGCCCGTAGCGGTGACGAGGAGCCCGCGCGGGAAGATCAACGACCCGTTCTGCGGTCCGTAGCCACCCCACTGGCCGACGTACGCGCCGCTCGGCGAGAACTTCTGGATCCGGTGGTTGAACCAGTCGGCGGCGTAGATGGAGCCGTCCGGCCCGTAGGCCACCGCGAACGCCCCGTTGAAGCCGCCGTTGGTCGGCTTGGTCCCCGCGACGGTCTGGACGTACGACGGGGTGGACCCGCCGACGTCGTAGACCGTCATCCGGAAGTTGAAGGTGTCGCACACCGCGACCCGGGTGGTGCCGGGGATCCGCGAGATGCAGTGCGGCGACCGGAACTGCTGGGCACCCTCGCCGTAGGCGTCCACCGGCGTGCCGCCGAGCGAGCCGCCGGTGCCGTTGAGGTGCTGGATCCGGTAGTTGAGGGCGTCCGCGACCCACAGGCCGCCCGAGCCGTCCGCGGTGACGCTGCGCGGCGACTTGAACTGGCCGGCGGCGGTGCCCCGGGTGCCGAACGTGCGGACGCAGGCGCCGGTGGCGGGGTCGAGCACGGCGATCCGGTCGTTGTCGGTGTCGGCCACGAAGATCTGCCCGTTGTCGGCCAGGCCCACGTCACGCGGCCTCGAGAACGCCAGGCCGCTGCAGGTGGTTTGGGTCCAGGCCGTCGCGCCGGCGCGGGTGAACGCCCGCACCGAGTTCGCGTAGGTGTTGGCCACGTAGACCCGGGTCGCGTCGTTGGTCAGGCCGTAGGGCTGGGTGAGCCCGGTCAGCGTGCTCAGCTGCTGCCCGGTCCGGGCCAGGCGCACGATCCGGTTGCCTCCGGTGTCGACGACCCAGAGCGCACTCGCGTCCGCCGCGTCCACCTCGAGGTCGCGGGGGTCGGTGAGCCCGGTCTCGGCCACGGGCGCGACCGCACCGGTCGTCGGATCCACGGTCACGACGCGGCTGCCGCCCGAGTCGGCGACGTACCAGGTGCCGTCCACGACGGCCACGCCGGCGGGGTAGACCGGTGCATGCCCGCCCGTGCTGGAGATCTGGTCCGCGTACGTCGGTTGCAGCGGCGTCGGCGGCGGGTCGACGGGTCCCGGCATGTCGAACATCTGGACCCGGTTGTTGTAGGTGTCCGCGACGTACATCTTGTTGTTGCCGAACGCCAGGTCGTGCGGGTTGAAGAACTGGGTGTTGCCGGTGCCCAGCGAGCCGAAGCCGTCGCCCAGGTCGGTGAGGTTCGCGGACAGGTGCACCAGGCGGCTGTTCTGCGTGTCCGCGACCCAGACGGTCCCGTCGGGCGCCACCTCGATGCCCTCGGGACCGAGCAGCCCGGTCGAGTAGGTCGCCAGGGGAGTGCCGTCGAGCGCGAGCTTCTGGACGCGGTTGTTCTCCGTGTCGGCGACGAACACCGCGGACCCGGTGACCGCGACGCCCATCGGCTTGTTGAACTGGCCGGCGCCCGAGCCCAGGGCGCCGATCGTGGAGAACGCCAGCGTGGTCGGGTCGTACTTCTGCAGCCGGTCGTTGCGGGTGTCGGCCACCCACACCACGCCGTCGGGCGCCACGTCGGCACCTTCGGGGTAGGTGAACTGGCCGACGGCGGTGCCGGTGGCCCCGTAGGACTTCACCGTCGGGGTCGTCGCCAGGTCGCCCGGGAAGTCCTCGATCCGGTCGTTGCGGGTGTCGATGGCCCACACCCGGCCGTTCGGCGCCACGGTGACGCCCTCCGGCCAGGAGAACGTGGCGGGCTGGGTGCCGCGGGCGCCCACCTTGTTGACGTAGGTCCCGTCGCTCTGGAAGCGCTGGATCCGGTGGTTGAGCCGGTCCATCACGTAGACCTGGCCGCTCGGCGCGACGTCGACGCCGTACGCCTCGGAGACGCCCGGGGCCGGCGGCTCGTTGCCCTCGATCGAGCGCACCACGGAGCCGTCGGGCGCGAACACCTCGATCCCGGCACCCCAGAAGTCGGCGGCGAAGATGTTGCCGGCGGAGTCCACGGCGACCCGGCGCAGGTGGTTGAACTTGCCGGCGTCGACCGGCGGGTCCTCGCACGGCTGCGGGTGGTTGGTGCAGTGGTCACCGAACTGGGGCAGCAGCCACTGCGGGGTGGCGCCGCTGAGATCCCAGCGGGCGACCCGCCCGTTGCCGGTGTCGGACACGTAGACGGTGTTGCCGTCGGGTGACCAGTCCACGTTGTAGGGGAAGTTCAGCTGGTTGACCCCACTACCGTTCGTGGCGCCGTCACCGAGCACCCAGACCGCGGCGTTGTTCCAGGTAAGCCCGTTGGCGGAGACGTCGTAGACCCTGATCTGGTGCTGCTTGTAGGCGGTGACCCACATCCGCCCGTCGGGGCCGCGGCTCACGTCGCGCATGGCGGCGTTGGCTATTCCCAGCGCGGTGGCGGTGGGCGACTTCCACTGGTAGACGCCGTTGGCGTCCCAGGCCTTGATCAGCGACTGCCCCGTCGAGGCGACGAGCAGCACGTCGTTGGCCGAGTCCCAGGTGACGCCGATGGGCGTGTTGAGGCTCTCGTTGCCGGTCCCGACCCCACCCTTCTCCCACTGGAAGACACCGGTGGAGCTGAACTTCTGGATGCGGTTGTTCTCGGCGTCGGCGACATAGATGTTGCCGGTGTCGTCGACGGCGGCATCGCGTGGGCTGGCGAACTGGCCCGGACCGGTGCCGTAGGAGCCGAACCCGCCGAGCTTGGTGCCGGTGCGACTGTAGAAGAGGATCCGGTCGCGACCGGTGTCGGCGATCACGAGCCGGTCGTTGGTCGTGTCCACCTCGAGGCCGGAGGGGTACATCTCGGCCTGTGACGGTCCGGCAAGCGTGCCGAGGAACGTCGGCGGGGCCGCCGATGCCGGCGCGGCGGACGCGACAAGCATGACGAAGGCGACCGAGGAGACGAGCGCCAGGGCGCAGGTCAGGGCGGTGGCCCCTCGCAAGGACACGGAGCGACTGGTCATGGAACGCATGGGCGGCTGCCTGTGGTGGTCCGGAAGTCGCGCATGACTGAGCGACTCGCCCATCCTCGGGAGGGGGTCGGCCGTGCGAGCCGCGCGGCCGGACCTTTCGCCAAATTTGGTCATGGCCGTCTGGGCGTGGCCTCGCAAGGGGTGACCACTATTGGTGAGATTCGCGGGGCAAGGGTTCCGGATCGTCGATTCGCCGCCGATGGTCCTTGACATGGGCATCTTCGAAGCCAGCCCCGTGGGGGGCCAGGTGGAAGCCCCGAGGGACGACGACCACGCCGACCACGGGGTCCGCCGCGCGATGATCGGGCTACTGGCCTGTTCGCTGCTGCTGGTCGGGTTCGGCTTCGCGAGCGTGGTCTACGTGCAGCACCACCTGGTCGGACAGGTCGACCGGATCGACCACGTCTTCCGGGGTCTCACCGACCGGCCGGCCAAGCCGTCACAGGGAGACGCCGCCCGGGCCCAGAACATCCTCCTGCTCGGGACGGACCGCCGGTCCGACGACCCCACGACCGGGACGGACGCATCCGCCCCGACCTGGATCCCGGGGGCGCAGCGCACGGACGTCATCATGATCCTTCATGTCGACGGGGACGGGAACGGCGCGTCGCTCATCTCGATCCCCCGGGACGCCTGGGTCGACGTGCCGGGCTACGGGAGCCACAAGATCAATGCGGCCTTCTCGTTGGCCGGGCCGTCGCTCGCGGTGAAGACGATCGAGACGCTGACCGGGGTCCGCATCGACCACATGGTGGTCGTCGACTGGAGCGGCTTCGAGGCGATCACCGACGCGGTCGGGGGTGTGACGGTGACCGTGCCGCGCACCATCGAGGACCCGATGAACCATGTGGTGTGGACTCGTGGCCGGCAGACCCTCACCGGGCGAGAGGCGCTGCTCTACGTCCGCCAGCGCTACGGGCTGCCCCGCGGCGATCTCGACCGGATCCTGCGGCAGCAGGCCTACCTGCGCAGTCTCACCCGGGCCTCGGTGAGCGTCCTGCACGGCCGGAACCCCCTGCAGGTCTACGACCTGCTCGACGTGGCTTCCCGCAACGTCGCGGTCGACTCGGAGTGGTCCGCCTCCGACATGCGGGGCCTGGCGATGACGATGCGCGGAATCTCGGTCTCCGACCTCAAGTTCCTCACCGCCCCGGTCGCCGACCTGGGCTGGGAGGGCGACCAGAGCGTGGTTCACCTGGACCCGAAGCGCAACCGGGAGCTGTGGCTGTCGGTCGCCGAGGACCGGCTCTAGGGCGTCGAGTTCCGGGGGGTCACCCCGCGGACGTGATCCTGTGGCGCTCGACGAAGTCGACGATCCGGTCGGCCAGCTCGGGACGGCACACGATCAGGTCGGGCAGGTAGACATCGTGCTGGTTGTACGCCAGGGGCGTGCCGTCGATCCGCGAGGTGAACAGCCCCGCGGCGCGGGCCACGGCCACCGGAGCTGCGGAGTCCCACTCGTACTGACCACCCGCGTGGACGTAGGCGTCGGTGAGGTCGCGCGCCACCGAGAGGACCTTGACCCCGGCGGACCCCATCGCGACGAGGTCGGCATCGAGCTCGGCCGCGAGCCCGTGCACGAACTCCGGCGGGCGGCTGCGGGACACGGCGATCCGGGGCCGGCTCGACGTGCTCGGAGGTACGACGGGGGGCCGGCCGGTGTTGAAGGTCTCCCCGATGGCCGGCTGCGCCACGGCGCCCGCGGTGAGGTCGCCGGCCTGCCACAGCGCGACGTGGACCGCCCAGTCCTCGCGAGGCGGCTCGGAGAACTCGCGGGTGCCGTCCAGGGGGTCGATGATCCACACCCGGTCGGCCTTCAGTCGATCGACCTTGTCGCCCGAGCTCTCGGTGCGCTCCTCGGACAGCACGGCATCGGCGGGGCGGTGCGCGGCGAGCAGCTCCATGAGCAGCTCGTGCGCGGCCCTGTCGCCGGCGTCCTTGAGCTCGCGGCCCTCCAGCCCCTCCAGCCGGACCTCGAGCAGCAGCTGCCCGGCGACGGTGGCCAGCCACGTGGCGAGCACGTGGTCGTCGTCGGCGGCGTCAGCGGGCGGGATGCCGGGATCGAAAGTCACCGGGTCACCCTAGCCATCTACCCGGAGCAGCTGCGTGGAGGACCGCTCAGGAGTTGAACGACTGCTGGGTGCGCTCGAGACCGTCGACGATGAGCGACTCCACTGCGTCGGCGGCCTTGTCCACCTGGAACGGCAGCGTCTTGCGCTCCGTGGAGGAGTAGTTGGAGAGCACGAAGTCGGCCACGTCCTGCCGGCCCGGTGGGCGGCCGATGCCGATCCGGACGCGATGGAAGTCGCCGGTGCCGAGCGAGGACCGCATCGACTTCAGGCCGTTGTGGCCGTTGTCGCCGCCGCCGAGCTTGACCCGCATCGTGTCGAAGGGGAGGTCGAGCTCGTCGTGGATCGCGAGGATCCGCTCCGGCGGCACCTTGTAGAACGTCGCCAGGGCCTTGACCGATCCCCCGGACTCGTTCATGTACCCGCGCGGACGGGCGAGCACGACGCGCGGGCCGGGTGAGCCGGGGGCGCCGAGGCGACCCTCGACCACCTCGGCACGCCCCGACTTGTGGGAGCGGAACGAAGCGCCCATCCGGCGGGCCAGCTCGTCGGCGACGAGGTAGCCGACGTTGTGGCGGTGACCGGCATAGGAAGGGCCGGGGTTCCCGAGCCCGACCACGAGCCACACAGGGGTCCCTGTGTCAGCAGTGGTCATGGTCTCGGAGTCCCGGCCCTCTCTCCGGAAGAACAGCGGGGATCACTCCCCGTCGGACGCCTCGGGGGCCGCCGCGGCGGCCTCGGTCTCGGGCTCGTCGCGCTCGATGCCGGCCTCGGCCTCGGCCTCGGCGAGCTCGGCCTCGACCTGCTGGGTGGTCGACGCCTCGGTGATGTTGACGATGAGCGCGTCGGCATCGAGCAGCAGCGTCGAGCCGCTGGGCAGCGTGAGGTCGGACGCCAGGATCTGGGTGCCGGCGGGGAGCCCCTCGATGGACACCTCGATGGAATCCGGGATGTGCGTCGCCTCGGCCTCGACCTGGACGGTGTTGTTGTCGACCACGACCAGGGTCTCGCGCTGGGCGTCGCCCACGAGCACGATCGGGATGTCGACGGTGACCTTCTCGCCCCGTCGCACGGCGACGAAGTCGATGTGCTCGAGGTGGCGGCGGATCGGGTCGATCTGGACCTGCTTGGTCAGCGCCAGCTGGCTCGTGCCGTCGATGTCCAGCTCGAGCAGGGCGTTCGCGCCGCCGTGCTTGAGCGCCATCATGGTGTCGTGACCCGGCAGGGTGATGTGGACCGGGTCGTTGCCGTGCCCGTACAGGACGGCGGGGACCTTGTCGGCGCGGCGGATGCGGCGAGCCGCGCCCTTGCCGAACTCGGTGCGGGGCTCTGCGGTGATCTTCTCGGCGGCCATGCGACTACTCCTCGTACGTGCTGACGTCAGAAACGTGGGTGGCTGCCCCGGACCCGGCGACCGACATGACGAACGCCGCGCACCCGGTCTGAGTCGACATCGAGCAGCGCGGCGCACCATGAGGTCCTGCCAGCCCTGTCGATCACGGAGCGCCCGAACTCGTGAACCGTCCGGTGCTCCCTCGCCGAGGCAACCTGTTGATCCTAGCGACGCCGTTCGCGGAGCGCGAATCGCGGTGGACGCCTTGGCTGGGAGCTGGCCCGCGCAGCCCCGGGACGTCATACGGACAGCGCAAGCGGTTGCTCCGTCCGTATGACGTGCCGGGTCGGCCGGCGCGCGCGAGGTGGCCTCAGTTGCGGTCGAGCGAGGCCCGGCGCCGACTCTCGTCCTCGAAGAAGCGCAGCAGGACCAGGCCGGCGACGGTGTAGAGCGCGCCGATCCCGATCTCCCGGGCAACGAGACCGGTGACATCCCCGAGCGAGCTCCCGTCGGCGAGCAGCCGAGCGGCCTCGATGGCGTGGGTGAGGGGCAGCCAGGACCCGGTCGTGGCCATCCAGCCGGGCAGGTCGTCGAGCGCGACGTTGACCCCGCAGAACACCAGCAGGATGCAGAACACGACGTTCCCGAGAACCGCGGTCTCCCGAACCCGCAGGGCGACCGCGCCCATGGCGAGCCCGAGCCCGGTGCAGGACGCCGACGCGACAACGACGACGAACAGGATCGCCGGCCACGACCCGGGTGGCACGTGCACGTCGAGCAGCAGCACACCGGCGAGCACACCGACCATCGCGACGCCCCAGCCGTTCGCGATCACCGGGAGCGCCCGGCCGAGGAACAGCGGGATCCTCCGGGCCGGGGTGGCCAGCACGATGCCGAGCGTGTGCCCCTCGCGCTCGCCCCCGATCGTGGCGCCCATCGCGAACAGGCACGGGATCGCGGCGTAGTTCAGTGCGTTGCCGATGACGTAGAACTCGTCGTTGCCCACGCCGGCGCTCCGGCCGATGTAGGAGAACAGCAGGATCTGGCAGATCGGCGACACGATCAGCGACGGGATCAGGATCCACGGGTTGAGCCAGCCGAACATCGCGCGGTAGCTCATCAGGCCGCCGATGAAGAAGATCCGCAAGGACGTCACGCTGCCGTCCTCACGTCAGGGCCAGGGTTGCGTGCCGGCGAGCCGAGTCGACCAGTCGGCGACCGAGGTACGCCGCGACGGCGGCGTAGGCGAGCCCGATCACGACACACAGGCCGAGGTGCCCCCACGGGCTGACGCCGTTCGCGGAGTCCCGGACCGCCGCCATCGCCCAGGTCGTCGGGATGGACCACGACAACGGGTGGACCCAGGTGGGCAGCAGGTCGACGGGCACGAGGAAGCCGCACAGCAGCCAGCCGGGGTACTCCAGGGCGGCGCCGAGCGCCCAGGACGTGCGGTAGCGCACCGCGGTGACCGAGAGGAAGAAGCCGAACAACGCCAGGGTGAGCGCAGCCGTCAGCACGCTCAGCACGAACAGCGGCCAGCTCGCGATCTCGAGCGGGAGGTCGAAGACCCAGCGCTCCCACGCGATGGTCGCCACCACGCAGTAGAGGCCGATGGTCGACAGCGCCATCGTGATCGGCACCAGGACCCGGGCCAGCGGAATCGGCGCGGCCACGAGCAGCTCGAGGGTGCCGGCCCAGCGTTCGCGGGTCAGCAACGACGACGCGATGACCCCCTGGCAGGTCCACATCCCCATGATTGCCGCTCCGAGCCCGGCGTACTGCATGGCTTCGGGGTCGCCCTTGATGCGGTAGACGAGCAGCGCCGCGGTCGCGAACATCATGGGGAAGAACACCGCCAGCAGGCCGTCGAACAGCGAGGTCGACAACACCCGAAGCTGGAGCCGGTAGCAGACCGCCTGCTGGTGCAGCAGTGCCCCGAGTCGGGTCCGGACCGACGTGGTCACGACCCGGTGACCAGCTCGACGTAGGCGTCTTCGAGGGTCGGTTGCCGGGCCCCCACCCGGCCGACCCGGACGTCGCCGAGGAGGGCGAGGACGCCCTGCGTGACCTCGGCGTCGCGCTCGCACTGGATGATCAGCACCTGCTGGTGGCCGCGCTCCTCCACGGCCACCGACCGGATCCCGGGCACGGTGCCGACCGCGGCGATCGTGTGCTCCAGCACGCCATAGGTCTCGACCTCGACGACGCGCCCGCCGCTCACCCGGCCCTTCAGCTGGGCCGGCGTGCCCTCGGCCACGATCTCGCCCTCGCGGATCACGGCGATCCGGTCGCAGAGCTCGTCGGCCTCGAACATGTAGTGGGTGGTGAGCAGCACCGTCTTGCCCAGGTCGACGAGGTTCGCGATCGTCGCGCGCAGCTCCCGGGCGCCGACCGGGTCGATGCCGATCGACGGCTCGTCGAGGAACAGCACGTCCGGGTCGTGCAGGAGCCCGCGAGCGATGTGCAGTCGCTGGCGCATGCCGCGCGAGTAGCCCTCGACGCGTTCCTTGTCGCGCTCGGTGAGGCCGACCAGCTCGAGCAGCTCGTCGATGCGGGTCGCCTGGGTGCGCGGGGGCACGCCGTACAGCTCGCTGAAGTAGCGCAGGTTGTCGCGTGCGGAGAGCCGTTCGTACAGGCCGCGGTCCCCGCCGAAGACGTAGCCGATCCGGCGGCGGACCTCGCGGACGTCGGCGACCACGTCGTGGCCGAGCACCCGGGCCGAGCCGCTGGTCGGGAGGAGAAGGGTGATCAGCATCTTGATCGTGGTGGTCTTGCCGGCGCCGTTGGGCCCGAGCAGGCCGAAGAGCTCACCCCGCTCGATGTGGAAGCTGACGCCCGTGACCGCCTCGACGACCTTGCGGGTGCGGCGGATGGTGCCGGTGTGTGTGCGGAAGCTGCGGCGCAGGTCGACGGCTTCCA
>JAOPXC010000096.1 GCA_025965335.1 Nocardioides sp.
ATGACCCACAACCGGCGCATCAGGGTCGAGGTGAGCGCCCCCGACGCCGACCCCCACATCCCGTCGATCGTGGGCGTCTACCCCACCAACGACTGGCACGAGCGCGAGACGTTCGACATGTTCGGCATCGTCTTCGACGGCCACCCGGCGCTCACCCGCATCCTGATGCCCGACGACTGGCCCGGCCACCCGCAGCGCAAGGACTACCCGTTGGGTGGCATCCCCGTGGAGTACAAGGGCGCCACGATCGCCCCACCGGACGAGCGGAGGTCGTACAGCTAAATGACCAGCCAAGACATGTATGCCGGCAGCTCGGAGACGAGCGAAGGCAAGGTCTTCACCGTCAGCGGCCAGGACTGGGACTCGATCGCCGAGGGCCTGGGCCAGGAGGGCGTCGACGAGCGCGTCGTCGTCAACATGGGCCCCCAGCACCCTTCCACGCACGGCGTGCTCCGCCTGATCCTCGAGCTCGAGGGCGAGACGGTCACCGAGGCCCGCTGCGGCATCGGCTACCTCCACACCGGCATCGAGAAGAACATGGAGTACCGCTCCTGGGTCCAGGGCGTCACGTTCTGCACCCGGATGGACTACCTCAGCCCGTTCTACAACGAGGTGACCTACTCGCTGGGTGTCGAGAAGCTGCTCGACATCGAGGAGGACATCCCGGAGAAGGCCGAGGTCATGCGGGTGCTCCTGATGGAGCTCAACCGCATCTCCTCCCACCTGGTCTGCATCGCCACGGGTGGCATGGAGATCGGTGCTCTGACCGTGATGACGATCGGCTTCCGTGAGCGCGAGCTCGTGCTGGACCTCTTCGAGCTGATCACCGGCCTCCGGATGAACCATGCGTTCATCAGGCCCGGCGGTGTCGCTCAGGATCTGCCGCCGGGTGCTCTGGACGAGATCCGCGCCTTCCTCGCGCTGATGAAGAAGCGGCTGCCCGAGTACGCCGCCCTCTGCAACGCCAACCCGATCTTCAAGGCCCGCCTCGTGGACGTCGGCCACCTGGACCTCGAAGGCTGCCTGGCCCTCGGCCTCACCGGCCCGGTGCTGCGCAGCACGGGCTACCCGTGGGATCTCCGCAAGACCCAGCCGTACAGCGGCTACGAGGACTACGACTTCGAGGTCCAGACGTGGGACACCTGCGACTCCTACGGCCGCTTCCGCATCCGGCTGGCCGAGATGTGGGAGTCGCTCAAGATCATCGAGCAGGCCGCCGACCGCCTCGCGGGGCTCGAGGGCGCTCCCGTCATGGTCGCCGACAAGAAGATCGCCTGGCCCAGCCAGCTGGCGATCGGCAGCGACGGCATGGGCAACAGCCTCGACCACATCCGCCACATCATGGGTGAGTCCATGGAGGCCCTGATCCACCACTTCAAGCTGGTCACCGAGGGCTTCCGGGTCCCAGCCGGTCAGGCCTACGTGCCGATCGAGTCGCCGCGCGGCGAGCTCGGTGCCCACGTCGTGTCCGACGGCGGCACCCGCCCGTTCCGGGCGCACTTCCGCGACCCCTCGTTCACCAACCTGCAGGCCACCAGCGTGATGAGTGAGGGCGGCCTGGTCGCCGACGTCATCGTCGCCATCGCGTCCATCGACCCCGTGATGGGCGGGGTCGACAGATGATGTGGTCGAAGCCGTTGGTGGTCACCTCTGATGGTTGCGGAAGGACTGTGGTCTAGGTGCCCCTGCCAGCAACAGCGCTCGCTGAGCTCGCAACAATCGCAGCCCGCTATCCCCAGGCCCGCTCGGGGCTGCTGCCGATGCTGCACCTGGTGCAGGCATCCGAGGGCCGGATCACGCCCGAGGGCATCGAGGCCTGCGCCGAGATCCTCGGCATCTCCGCGGCCGAGGTCAGCGGTGTCGCGACCTTCTACACGATGTACAAGCGCAAGCCGGTCGGTGACTACCACGTCGGGGTGTGCACCAACACGCTCTGCGCGGTCATGGGTGGCGACGTGATCTTCGAGCGGCTCAAGGACCACCTGGACGTCGGCAACGACGAGACGACTGCCGACGGCAAGATCACCCTCGAGCACGTCGAGTGCAACGCGGCCTGCGACTACGCGCCGGTGATGATGGTCAACTGGGAGTTCATGGACAACATGACCCCCCAGTCGGCCACGCAGCTGGTCGACGACCTGCGCGAGGGCAACGAGGTCCGCTCCACCCGCGGACCGAAGATCTGCACCTGGCGCGAGGCCGAGCGCGTGCTGGCCGGGTTCAACGACGGGCTTGCCGACGAGGGCCCGGCCGCCGGGCCGGCGTCGCTGGTGGGCCTCGAGATCGCGCGCGAGCGCGGCTGGACGGCTCCGGAATCCGGACGTCGCACCGCGGAGCTCGCGCCCCCTTCGTCGCCGGAGGCGGCGGCGGAGGAGGCCGACACCTCGCGGGCCGAGAGCGAGACCAAGGTCGACGAGTCGCCGGCCGACACCAAGCACGTGGACAACCCGGCGAAGGGTGACGAGGCCAAGTGACCGTGTTTCGAGACGTCGCGGGTCGAGCCTGGCGAGACCTCCTCACCAACCGGGAAGAGGTCAGTTCGTGACCGACCTGTTGACGCCCGTCCTCACCGACAACTGGGACGCCGAGCGCAGCTGGACGCTCGCGTCGTACGAGTCGCTCGGCGGCTACGGCGCGCTGAGGAAGGCCCTCGCCGACCTGACCCCGGACGCCGTGATCGAGGCGGTCAAGGACTCCGGACTCCGCGGCCGGGGCGGCGCAGGCTTCCCGACCGGCATGAAGTGGGGCTTCATCCCCCAGGACAACCCCAACCCCAAGTACCTCGTGGTCAACGCGGACGAGTCCGAGCCGGGCACCTGCAAGGACATCCCGCTGATGATGGCCAGTCCGCACACGCTCATCGAGGGCGTGATCCTCAGCTCCTACGCGATCCGCGCCAACACGGCGTTCATCTACGTCCGCGGCGAGGTTCTCCACGTCGTACGCCGGCTCCAGGCCGCCGTCCAGGAGGCCTACGCCGCCGGACACCTGGGCAGCGACATCCACGGCTCCGGCTACAACCTCGACCTGGTCATCCATGCCGGCGCGGGTGCCTACATCTGCGGCGAGGAGACCGCGCTCCTCGACTCGCTCGAGGGGCGTCGGGGACAACCACGGCTGCGTCCGCCGTTCCCGGCGGTGGCCGGCCTGTACGCCAGCCCTACGGTCATCAACAACGTCGAGTCGATCGCCTCGGTGCCGAGCATCATCGACCACGGAGCCGCGTGGTTCGCGTCGATGGGCACCGAGAAGTCCAAGGGGTACGGCATCTTCTCGCTGTCCGGGCACGTGAAGCGCCCCGGCCAGTACGAAGCACCACTCGGCATCACCCTGCGTCAGCTGATCGACCTGGCCGGCGGCATGCGCGACGGCCACGAGCTCAAGTTCTGGACGCCGGGCGGCTCGAGCACCCCGCTGCTGACCGCCGAGCACCTCGACGTGCCGCTCGACTTCGAGGGTGTCGCGGCCGTCGGCTCGATGCTCGGCACCCGAGCCCTGCAGCTGTTCGACGAGACCACCTGCGTCGTGCGCGCCGTGCTGCGCTGGACGGAGTTCTACAAGCACGAGTCCTGCGGCAAGTGCACCCCCTGCCGTGAGGGCACCTGGTGGCTGGTCCAGATCCTCGCCGCGCTCGAGCAGGGCCAGGGCAGCGAGGCCGACCTCGACCTGCTGCTCGACCAGTGCGACAACATCCTCGGCCGCTCCTTCTGCGCGCTGGGGGACGGCGCGACCAGCCCGATCTCCAGCTCGATCCAGTTCTTCCGCGACGAGTACCTCGCCCACCTCACCCACGGCGGCTGCCCGTTCGACCCGGCCGCCGCCACCGTCTTCGCCACCGCCGGAGCAACAGCATGACGACGACCCCCGAGAAGACCGACCTCGTCACGCTCACCATCGACGGCATCCAGGTCAGCGTCCCCAAGGACACGCTGGTGATCCGGGCCGCCGAGCAGGTGGGCGTCGAGATCCCGCGCTTCTGCGACCACCCGTTGCTCGAACCCGTCGGGGCCTGCCGGCAATGCCTGGTCGACATCCCCGACGCCGGCAACGGCCGCGGCTTTCCCAAGCCGCAGGCGTCCTGCACGATCACGGTGGCCGAGGGCATGGTCGTCACCACCCAGGCCACCAGCCCGGTCGCCGACAAGGCCCAGCAGGGCATCATGGAGTTCCTGCTGATCAACCACCCGCTCGACTGCCCGGTCTGCGACAAGGGCGGCGAGTGCCCGCTGCAGAACCAGGCGATGTCCCACGGGCGTGGCGAGTCCCGCTTCGAGGGCGTCAAGCGCACCTTCCCGAAGCCGATCAACATCTCCGCGCAGGTGTTGCTGGACCGCGAGCGCTGTGTCCTGTGTGCGCGCTGCACCCGCTTCTCCGAGCAGATCGCCGGTGACCCGTTCATCACACTGATCGAGCGGGGAGCCCTGCAGCAGGTGGGCATCTACGAGAAGGAGCCGTTCGAGTCCTACTTCTCGGGCAACACGATCCAGATCTGCCCCGTCGGCGCCCTGACGTCCGCCGAGTACCGCTTCCGCGCGCGGCCCTTCGACCTCGTGTCCGCGCCGTCGGTCGCCGAGCACGACGCCTGCGGGTCGGCGATCCGGGTGGACCACCGCCGCGGCAAGGTGATGCGCCGGCTGTCCGGCAACGACCCCGAGGTCAACGAGGAGTGGATCACCGACAAGGACCGCTTCGCGTTCGAGTACGCCTACGAGGCCGACCGGCTGACCTACCCACAGATCCGCGACCAGGACGGTTCGCTCCGGCCGGCGTCCTGGCCCGAGGCCTTCGCCGTCGCCGCGCGGGGCCTGGCCGCGGCCGGCGCCTCGGCCGTCCTCACCGGCGGTCGCGTCACCGCGGAGGACGCGTACGCCTACAGCAAGTTCGCCCGCGTGGCGCTCGGCACCAACGACATCGACTTCCGATCGCGGCCGCACTCGGCCGAAGAGGCGTCCTTCCTGGCGGCCGAGGTCGTCGCGACGGGTCCGGCCGGTGGGTCGGTGACGTACGCCGACCTCGAGTCCGCGAGCACCGTCGTGCTCGCCGGGTTCGAGCCCGAGGACGAGGCCGGAGCGATCTTCCTGCGCCTGCGCAAGGCCTCGCGACACGGCACCCGCGTCATCTCGATCGCCCCGCTCGCCTCACGCGGCCTGCACAAGATGGCCGGCCAGCTGCTGCCGACCGCCCCGGGCGGCGAGGCGGCAGCGCTCGACGGGCTGGTCGACCGAAGCGCCCTTCGGGACGGCTCGGCACTCGCGTCCTCAGGGACCGAAGAGATTCAGATCGACAAGACCGCGGTCGTGCTCGTCGGCGAGCGGCTCGCCACCTCGCCCGGCGCCCTGTCCGCCGCGGTGTCGCTGGCGAGGAAGACCGGCGCTCGGCTCGCCTGGGTCCCTCGTCGTGCCGGCGACCGCGGTGCCGTCGAGACGGGCTGCCTCCCCAACCTGCTGCCCGGCGGACGTCCGGTCGCCGACGCCGCGGCGCGGGTCGATGCGGCCACCGCCTGGGGCGTCGCGGGTCTGCCCGACGCCCTCGGTCGTGACGCCGACGCGATCGTGGCCGCACTGGTCTCCGGCGAGCTGGGCGGCCTCGTCATCGGTGGCGTCGACCCCGACGACACCGCCGACCCCGCCGCCACCCGCGCCGCCATCGAAGCGGCGTCGTTCGTCGTCGCGCTCGAGCTCCGCGAGACCGACGTGACCCGCGCCGCGGACGTCGTCTTCCCGGTCGCACCGGTCACCGACAAGGCCGGCACGTTCGTCACCTGGGAGGGACGCCCGCGCCCCTTCGAGGCGGTCTTCACCCACCCGACCTCGCTGCCCGACCTGCGGATCCTTGCCGGCATCGCCCAGGAGCTGGGTGCCCCGCTCGGGTTCCGCACCGTCGCCGAGGCGCGGGCGCAGATGACCGAGATGGGGCCCTGGGACGGTGAGCGCGCCAGTCTCGATCCCGTGGTCCCCACGGGATCGACCGACGGAGGAGCCGGTGCCGGCCTGGCCCTGGCCACCTGGAAGCAGCTCCTCGACAACGGGTCGATGCAGGACGGCGACGAGTACCTCCGCGCGACCTCCCGCAAGCCGGTGGCCCGGGTCGCCCGGGCCGTCTACGACGCCGTCGGCCCGATCGTGACCATCACGGGTGACCGCGGCTCGGTCACCCTGCCGGCCGAGGTCGCGGAGGACCTGGTCGCCGGGGCCGTCTGGGTCCCGGCCAACTCGTTCGGCAACGGGGTGCTGGCCGACCTGGCCGCACCCGGAAGCCGAGTGACCGTGACGGGAGCCGAAGCATGATCTCTGCACTGGTTCTGCCGCTGGCGACCGAGGGTCTCTCCGCGTTCGGCCACGACCCGTGGTGGGTCGTCCTGATCAAGACCCTGCTGATCTTCGTGGTTCTGGTGCTGCTCACGCTGTTCAACATCTGGTGGGAGCGCCGGGTGGTGGCCCGGATGCAGAACCGCATCGGCCCCAACGTGCACGGCCCCTTCGGCCTGCTCCAGTCACTGGCCGACGGCGTCAAGCTGGCCCTCAAGGAGGACATCATCCCGAAGGCGGCCGACAAGGCCGTCTTCCTGCTGGCGCCCGTGGTGGCCACGGTGCCTGCCTTCGTGACGTTCTCGGTGATCCCCTTCGGCCCGACCGACGTGAAGGTGCCGTTCACCGACACGCACACGGCGCTGCAGCTGACCGACATGCCGGTCGCCGTGCTGTTCGTGATGGCGATCGCCTCGGTCGGCATCTACGGCATCGTGCTGGGTGGCTGGTCGAGCGGCTCGACGTACTCCCTGTTGGGCGGGCTCCGCTCGAGCGCCCAGATGATCTCCTACGAGGTCGCCATGGGTCTCGCGCTGGTCGCGGTGTTCCTGTACGCAGGCTCGATGTCCACCTCGGAGATCGTCGCCGCACAGGACAACCTCTGGTTCGGCCTGATCCTCGCGCCGTCGTTCGTGATCTACGTGATCAGCATGATCGGGGAGACCAACCGGGCCCCGTTCGACCTGCCCGAGGCCGAGGGCGAGCTGGTGGGCGGCTTCCACACCGAGTACTCCTCGCTGAAGTTCGCCCTGTTCTTCCTCGCCGAGTACATCAACATGGCGACCGTCTCCGCGCTGGCCACGACGCTGTTCCTCGGTGGCTGGCACGCGCCGTTCTGGATCGACCAGGTGTGGGCGGGCGCCAACCAGGGCTACGTGCCGCTGATCTGGTTCTTCGGCAAGGTGCTGGGCTTCATCTTCTTCTTCATCTGGCTGCGCGGCTCCCTGCCCCGGCTGCGTTACGACCAGTTCATGGCGTTCGGATGGAAACGGCTCATTCCCGTGGCTCTGCTCTGGATCGTGGCGGTGGGGACGATCCGGGCGATCTCGCTCGGCAACGGCATCGACCGGCAGAACCTCCTGATCGGCATCGGCTTGCTCGCCGCCCTGTTCCTGGCGCTCTTCTTCGTCGGCGAGGACCGGAACGCCGAGGAGGAGACGCCGCAGCCGCAGCCGTCCACGCCCGGCGGCTTCCCGGTGCCGGCCATGCCCGCAGGCGGACCGGTCCAGGGTGCCGCCGCCCCGCTCACGTTCGACTCGAGTAGCTCCACCGTCACCGCACGCGCGGCAGAGGAGAACTGATGCCCACGTTCAAGGAACAGTTCTGGGATCCGGTCGCGGGTTTCGGCGTCACGTTCCGGACCATGTTCCGGAAGGTCGTCACCGAGCAGTACCCGTTCGAGAAGATGCCGACCGCCCCGCGTTTCCACGGCCGGCACCAGCTCAACCGCTGGCCCGACGGGCTGGAGAAGTGCATCGGATGCGAGCTGTGCGCGTGGGCCTGCCCGGCCGACGCGATCTACGTCGAAGGTGCCTCCAACACCGAGGACGAGCGCTTCAGCCCCGGCGAGCGCTATGGCCGCGTCTACCAGATCAACTACCTGCGCTGCATCCTGTGCGGCCTCTGCATCGAGGCCTGCCCGACCAGGGCGCTGACGATGACGAACGAGTACGAGCTGGCCGACAACAACCGGGCCGACCTCATCTACGAGAAGAGCGACCTGTTGGCGCCGCTCCTGCCCGGCATGGAGCAGCCGCCGCACCCGATGCTGTTGGGGGACGACGCCGAGGACTACTACCGCGGCACGTTCTCCGCCCCGCCCCCGACGGCCGCCGGCGGCGCGGGCGCGAAGGAGGCCACCTCGTGACCGCCTTCTGGATCCTCGCCCCGATCATGGTGATCGCCGCACTCGGCATCCTCTTCGTGCGCAAGGCCGTCCACGCGGCGCTGCTGCTGGCCGTGGTCATGATGAGCCTGGCGGTGCTCTACCTCGTCCTGCAGGCGCCGTTCCTCTTCGCCGTGCAGATCATCGTCTACACCGGCGCGATCCTGATGCTGTTCCTTTTCGTCGTGATGCTGGTCGGGGTCGACGCCTCCGACTCGGTCGTCGAGACGATCCGCGGCCAGCGCATCCTGGCGATCCTCGCCGGGCTGGTCCTGGGCCTGGTCCTCGTGACCGGGCTCGGGCAGATCACGCTCGGCACCGCCGTCGGGCTCGACAACGCCAACAGCGGCGGCAACATCCAGGCCCTCGCCGACATCCTCTTCTCCCGCTACGTCTTCGCCTTCGAGACCACCAGTGCCCTGCTGATCACCGCTGCGTTGGGCGCCATGGTGCTGGCCCACCGCGAGCGGCTCGGCCCGAAGCCGACGCAGGCCGACCTCGCCCACCAGCGCGTGCGCGACTACGCCGAGAAGGGCCTGCATCTCGGCCCGCTGCCGCCCCCCGGTGTCTTCGCCCGCCACAACTCGGTCGACACCCCGGCCCTCCTCCCCGACGGGACCGCCGCCGAGGCGTCCATCTCCCGGGTGCTCGCCGCCCGCGGCACGGTCCGCTCCGCGCCCGAGCTGGCCGACGACATCGAAACTGTTCAGCGCCGGCTGGAAGCCTTCGGTGACGACACCGCCAGGGGCCGCGGTTCCGCCCCCGCGAGCACCGAGAAGGACGCCGAATGACTGCCACCCCCTACGTCGTCCTCTCGGCGATCATCTTCACGATCGGCTGCGTCGGCGTGCTGACGCGGCGCAACGCGATCGTGGTCTTCATGTGCGTGGAGCTGATGCTGAACGCCTCGAACCTCGCGCTGGTCGCCTTCGCCCGGCAGCACGGCAACCTCGACGGCCAGATCGCGGCCTTCTTCGTGATGGTCGTGGCTGCGGCCGAGGTCGTCGTCGGACTGGCGATCATCATGACCATCTTCCGTACCCGTCGGTCGGCCTCGGTCGACGACGCAAGCCTGTTGAAGTACTGAGGAGCGCGGGTAGATGTACTCCCAGATAACGGCCTGGCACGACGCCGCCGTCAACATTCCCGTGGTCGACCCCTCGCCGACCAGCGGGGTGCTCTCGCTGGCCTGGCTGGTGATCGCGCTCCCGCTGGCCGGAGCGGTGATCCTGCTGCTCGGCGGGAGGTACGCCGACAAGTGGGGCCACCTGCTGGGCACGGCCCTGCCGATCGGGTCCTTCGTGGTCAGCCTGCTGATGTTCGTGAGCCTCCTCGGCCGCGACGCCAACGACCGCCAGGTCACCCAGCACCTGTGGCAGTGGTTCGACGTCGGCAGGCTCCACGTGGGCTTCGACCTGCTCTACGACCCGCTGTCCGCGCTCTTCCTGCTGCTCATCACCGGCGTCGGGTCGCTGATCCACGTCTACTCCATCGGCTACATGGAGCACGACCCGCGGCGGCGCCGCTTCTTCGGCTACCTGAACCTCTTCGTGGCCGCGATGCTGCTGCTGGTCCTCTCCGAGAACTACCTCGGCCTGTTCCTGGGCTGGGAGGGCGTGGGCCTCGCGTCGTACCTCCTCATCGGCTTCTGGCAGCACAAGCCCTCGGCCGCTGCGGCCGCCAAGAAGGCGTTCGTCATCAACCGCGTCGGTGACATCGGGATGTCGCTCGCGATCGCCCTGATGTTCGTCACGTTCGGCACGACCAGCTTCACGGGCGTGAGCCACCTGGCCGCCGGGGCCAGCGACAACACGCTCAACGCCCTCGGCCTGCTGCTCCTGCTCGCGGCCTGCGGCAAGTCCGCCCAGGTCCCGCTGCAGTCCTGGCTGCTCGACGCGATGGAGGGCCCGACCCCCGTCTCGGCTCTCATCCACGCCGCGACCATGGTGACCGCGGGCGTCTACCTCATCGTCCGCTCCAACTTCATCTTCGAGCTCGCGCCAAAGGCGCAGACGGTCGTCGTGATCGTCGCTGTCGTCACGCTCCTGTGGGGCGCGATCATCGGTTGCGCGAAGGACGACATCAAGAAGGCGCTGGCCGGCTCGACGATGAGCCAGATCGGCTACATGATGCTCGGTGCCGGACTCGGCGTCGGCGGCTACGCGTTCGCGATCTTCCACCTGCTGACGCACGGGTTCTTCAAGGCCAACATGTTTCTCGGGGCCGGCTCGGTGATGCACGGCATGAACGACGAGGTCGACATGCGGCGGTACGGCGCGGTCCGGCACGCGATGCCCATCACCTTCCTGACCTTCGCCATGGGCTACCTGGCGATCATCGGGTTCCCCGGCTTCTCCGGGTTCTGGTCCAAGGACAAGATCATCGAGGTCGCGCTGGCCGACAACTGGGTCGTCGGACTGTTCGCCCTGCTGGGCGCCGGCATCACCGGCTTCTACATGACCCGGCTGATGCTGATGACGTTCTTCACCGAGAAGCGCTGGAAGGAAGACGTGCACCCGCACGAGTCGCCCGCCGTGATGACGGTCCCGTTGATCGTGCTGGCCGCCCTGTCCGTCCTGGGCGGCGTCATGCTGGCCGGCAACTGGATCCAGGACTTCCTCGCCCCGGTCACCGGGGTGGCTCCGCACGAGAACCCGCCGCTTCCGGCGATCGTGGTCACCCTGCTCGCCGTGCTCGTGGTGGCCGTCGGAGTGGCCACCGCGTGGTTCCTGGTCGGCAAGCGCGAGGTCTCCGTCACCGCGCCGCAGGACGTCTCGTTCGCCACGACGGCCGCGCGCAACGACCTCTACGGCGACGCGATCAACGATGCGCTGGTGGTCCGACCCGGCAAGAGCCTGATCAGGACGCTGTTGAGCATCGACCGCTACGGCGTGGACGGCGTCACGACCGGCGGGCCGATCGCCCTCGGCGCCCTCGCGGGGCAGCTGCGCCGGGTCCAGAACGGCTTCGTGCGTTCCTACGCTCTCTCCCTGCTCGGCGGCGTCCTGCTCGTCGTGCTGGCGCTCCTGGTGGTGAACGTCGGATGACACACCCCATTCAGATGCGCACTTCGTTCCGCTTTGAACGGGGACCCCGAAAATGAACGACTTCCCCTGGTTGACCGTCCTGATCCTGGTGCCGCTGGTCGGTGCCCCGGTCGTGGCGTTCGTCCCGAAGCGGCTCGGCTCCGCCCTGCCCAAGCAGCTCGCGGTGGCGGTCTCCGTGCTGACCCTCGCGATCGGTGTCGCCATCGCCGCGCGGTACGACGTCGGCAACGGCATGCAGCTCACCGAAACCCACAAGTGGATCGATGCGTTCGGCGTCAACTACGCCCTTGGCGTGGACGGCCTGGGCTTGTTGATGATCCTGCTGACGGTCGCGCTGGTGCCGATCGTGCTGATCGGCTCGTGGACCGAGGCAGACGACGGCAACCCCGCAGCCTTCTTCGCGTGGGCACTCGCCCTGGAGGCGTTCTCGCTCGCGGTCTTCGCCGCGACCGACGTGTTCCTCTTCTACGTCGTCTTCGAGGCGACGCTGGTCCCGGCGTACTTCCTCATCGGTGGCTTCGGCCGCGAGGGACGAGCGTTCGCCGCCCTGAAGTTCCTGATGTTCCAGCTCGGCGGCGGGCTGGTGCTGCTCGCCGGGGTCATCGGCCTGTACGTGGTGTCCGCCCAGCAGGGCAGCCCGTCGTACCTCCTCACCGACCTGGCGCAGCTGCAGCTCGGCACCGGCGCGGAGCGCTGGCTGTTCGTCGCCTTCTTCGTCGCGTTCGCGGTGAAGGCGCCACTGTTCCCGCTGCACACCTGGCTGGCCGACACGACCGAGAACGCCACCCCCGGCACCAGCGTGCTGCTCGTGTGTGTGCTCGACAAGATCGGCACGTTCGGGATGCTGCGCTTCTGCCTCGGGCTGTTCCCCGAGGCGTCGCAGTGGGCGACGCCGGTCGTCGTCACGCTGGCCCTGATCTCGATCGTCTACGGCGCGCTGATCGCCATCGGCCAGGACGACGTCCTGCGCCTGATCGGCCTCACCTCGCTGAGCCACTTCGGGTTCATCACCCTGGGCATCTTCGCGTTCAGCAGCCAGGGTGGCTCGGGCGCGATCCTCTACATGGTCAACCACGGCATCGGCACCGCCGCGCTGTTCCTGCTGGCCGGCTACCTGATCAGGCGCCGCGGCACCACCCTGATCAGCCAGATGGGCGGGCTGGAGCAGGTCATGCCGGTTCTCGCCGGCCTGTTCCTGATCGCGGGGCTCGCCACGCTCGGCCTGCCCGGACTGAGCCCCTTCGTCTCGGAGATCCTCGTCCTCATCGCCGCCTTCGACTACCACTGGTGGGTCGGTGCGGTGGCCGTCTCGGGCGTCGTGCTTGCCGCGATCTACGTGCTCTGGATGTACCAACGCGTGATGACCGGTCCGACCCCGCCGGACGCGGTCGGCACCCGCGACCTCGGCCGTCGCGAGCTCGCTGCCGTCGCCCCGCTGATGCTCGCGCTGGTCGTGCTCGGCTTCTACCCGAGGCCGTTGCTGGCCGTCGCCAACCCGACGGTCGACTCGCTGATGGAGCGCGTCGGCGTCTCGGACGTCCCGCCCGCCGTACCCGCCGCAGACCCCGGCTCGGCTGAGGAAGGCCACCAGTGAACGAGTTCGTCAAGCCGACCATCGAGTACGCCGAGCTGTGGCCGATCCTCGTCGTCTTCGGCGTCGCCTGTCTCGGCGTGGTGCTCGAGGCCTTCCTGCCCCGTGGGCGTCGGTACCTCGCGCAGAGCACGCTGGCCGTCGTCGGCCTGGCGGTCGCGCTCGGTGGCACGATCTACGTCGCGCTCGACCTCCATAAGCTCGGCGGCGGTGTCGCCCGCGGCCTGATCGCAGCCGAGGGCACCATCGTGGTCGACGGTCCGACCGTCTACCTGTGGGGTCTGATCCTGGTCTTCGCGATCGGTGGCGTGCTGCTCTTCGCCGAACGCCGGCTCGAGGGAGGCCTGTCCGCGTTCGCCGGCCAGGCAGCAGCGCTGCCCGGCACCGAGGCGGAGCGCCAGGCCTCGACCCAGGGCCTCGACCACACCGAGGTCTACCCGCTGCTGATGTTCGCCGTCGGCGGCATGATGCTGTTCCCGGCCGCCAACGACCTGCTCACGATGTTCGTGGCGCTCGAGGTCCTGTCGCTGCCGCTCTACCTGCTCAGTGGCCTGGCCCGCCGGCGCCGGCTCCTCAGCCAGGAGGCCGCGCTCAAGTACTTCCTGCTCGGTGCGTTCTCGTCCGGCTTCTTCCTGTACGGAGTTGCCCTCGTCTACGGGTTCGCCGGATCGATGCAGTTCTCGGACATCAACGAGGCGGTCCGCAACGACGCGGCGAACCAGTCGCTGCTGCTGATCGGCATGGGCATGCTGGCGGTGGGCCTGCTGTTCAAGGTCGGTGCCGCGCCGTTCCAGGCCTGGACCCCCGACGTCTACCAGGGTGCCCCGACCGCCGTGACCGCGTTCATGGCTGCCTGCACCAAGATCGCCGCCTTCGGCGCCCTCCTGCGGCTGTTCTACGTGGCCTTCGGCTCGGACCGGTGGAGCTGGCAGCCGATGCTGTGGGTGATCGCGATCCTCACGATGCTGCTCGGCGCCGTGCTCGCCGTCGTCCAGACCGACGTGAAGCGGATGCTCGCCTACTCCTCGGTCGCCCACACCGGATTCCTGCTCACCGGGGTGCTCGGCGTCCAGAGTGCCGCGCAGCTGACCAACGGCCAGATCACGTCGATGCAGTCGGTGCTGTTCTACCTGACGACGTACGGCTTCGCGATGGTCGGCGGCTTCGCCGTCGTCACGCTGGTGCGCGACTCCGGCGGCGAGGCCACCTCGTTCGCCCGGTGGGCCGGTCTCGGCAAGCGGTCGCCGCTGGTCGCGGGCGTCTTCGCGTTCTTCCTGCTGTCGATGGCGGGCATCCCGCTGACGGCCGGGTTCGTCGGCAAGTGGGCGGTGTTCACGGTCGCGCTCGCAGCCGGTGCCTGGCCGGTCGTGATTGTCGCCATCGTGTCCAGCATCATCGCCGTGTACTTCTACGTGCGGTTGATCCTGCTGATGTTCTTCACCGACGGGGAGGGTGAGGTCGCCAGCGTCACGACGCCGTCGCTGCTCACGTCCGCGACCATCGCCGTCGGCGTCGTCGCGACCCTGGTGCTCGGCGTCGTCCCTGGACCGGTTCTCGATCTTGCCGGTCGTGCGGGAGAATTCATCAGGTGAGCTCCGACCTGGCCCTTCCCATCGCGGACGAAGCCCTCGCCGGTCGCCTGCGGGACCGGATGGCCGTCGTGGAGGACGCCCTCGTCGGACACGTCCAGAGCCGGGCAACCTTTGTGACCGCGGCGGCCAGTCATCTCATGGAGGCGGGCGGCAAGCGGTTCCGACCGTTGCTGGTGTTGCTGGCCGCCGAGACGGGTGACTGCGCCGACAGCGAGGAGGTCATCACCGCCGCGTGCGTGGTCGAGCTGACCCACCTGGCCTCGCTCTACCACGACGACGTGATGGACGAGGCCGACCTGCGTCGGGGGGCCGTCTCGGCGAACGCGCGGTGGGACAACCATGTGGCGATCCTGACCGGCGACTTCCTGTTCTCGAAATCTTCCGAGCTCACCGCCGAGCTGGGCGCCGAGGCCGTTCGCATCCAGGCCCAGACGTTCACCCGGCTCGTCGAGGGCCAGATCATGGAGACCGTGGCGCCCGGGCCGGGTGAGGATGCGCTTGCCCACTACCTCGACGTGGTCGCCGGCAAGACCGGCTCCCTCCTGGCCACCTCGGCGCTCTACGGGGCCCGGTTCGGCGGCGCGACACCCCAGATCGAGAAGGCGCTGACGTCGTACGGCGAGATCGTCGGCTCCGCCTTCCAGCTCTCCGACGACATCCTCGACATTGCCTCCGAGTCCGACGAGTCCGGGAAGACGCCGGGCACCGACCTGCGCGAGGGGGTCCCCACGCTCCCGGTCCTGATGGCCCGCGCGTCCACGGATCCGGCCGACGCCCGCCTGCTCGAGCTGCTTGCCGTCGACCTCGGCGACGACGACCTGCATGCCGAGGCCCTCGACCTGCTCCGCAAGCACCCCGCGATGGACGAGGCGCGCGCCTACGTCGTCGCCCGGGCCGCCGAGGCGAAGGCGCTGCTGGAGGCCCTCCCAGAGGGCCCGGTCCGCACCGCGCTGGAGTCCTTCGCCGACGTCGTGGCGGTCCGCTCGACCTAGCGCGAGTCGGCGTGAATGGCGCGTCAGACGGCGGAGGCCGCCACGGCCAGACGCAGCTGCCGGTTACGGCTGGTCGCCTCGATCATGAACAGCGCCAGCGCCACCCAGACCAGCGCGAAGCCGGCCCAGCGGCCGGGCGGCATGGCCTCGTGGAACCACAGCACGCCCAGCGCGAACTGCAGGATCGGCGCCAGGTACTGCAGCAGACCCAGGGTCACCATCGACACCCGGGTCGCCGCGGCACCGAAGCAGATCAGTGGGATCGCCGTGACGATGCCGGTCGTCATCATGAGCAGGGCGTGCCCGGAGCCGTGCGAGCCGAAGTTCGACGCCCCCGTCGCGACCAGCCAGCCGATGTAGGCCAGCGCCAGGGGGCTGAGCAGCGCGGTCTCCAGGGCCAGGCTCTCCACCGCTCCGACGTCCGCGGTCTTCTTGGCCAGGCCGTAGGTGCCGAAGGAGAACGCCAGCACCAGCGCGACGTACGGCGGCCGCCCGTAGTCCCAGGTGAGCACGGCGACCGCGGTGGCCGCGACGCCCATCGCGACCCACTGCAGCGGACGCAGCCGCTCCCCGAGCAGGAAGACGCCCAACAGGACCGTCACGAGTGGGTTGATGAAGTAGCCCAGCGAGGTCTCGAGGACCCTGCCGTTGTTGACGCCCCAGATGAAGGTCGCCCAGTTGACCGTGATCGTGGCCGCGGCGAGCGTCAGGAGCGCGAGGACACGGCGATCGGACACGAGCGCTCGCAGCTGCGGGCCGCGGCGGAGGACGATGATCAGGATCGCCATGACGATGGATGACCAGACGATCCGGTGGGCCAGGATCTCGATGGCTCCGGCCGGCTCCAGCAGTGGCCAGTACAGCGGGAACCCGCCCCAGAGCGCGTACGCCGCCGCGCCGAGCAGCAAGCCACGGCGAGGGTCCGGCACCGGCCAAGCATAGGTGGGCTCGCGACGCCCCCGGACGTCGGTATCGACGCCCCGTCGGGGGTGCGCGATGATCGGGCGGTGTCGGGCCGGGCACCGGCCGACGTCTTTCGAGTTCCGAGGGGGAATCCATGCGGATGTACCGCATCCTGACCGCCGTCGTCGCGTTCGCGCTGGTCGGCCTCACGCCGTTGGCCATCCCGTCAGCGGCCTCCGCCGTCGTGGCGGCGGCCGCCGACCGTGGTGACCCGGCCGGTGCCGCCAGGGCGCTCCCGCACCGCAAGATGCACGACAAGGTGGTACAGCCCCGCCGGTACAGACTGATCTTCAAGGGCCGCGTCGACCCGGGCCATGGCCCGGTCTTCGTCGAGAGGAAGAACTGCCGCAGGTGCCGGTGGCACCGTGTCGACAAGGTCAGGACCGACGGCACGAGCCGCTGGCAGGTGCGCATCTACGCCCCCCGACGCGGCGAGTGGTTCTACCGCGGCTACGTGCCGGCCTACGGGGGCTATGCCAGGTCGAGGACCGGCATCTGGCGCACCTACACGGTCTGAGTCGACCCTCCTGTCGCCGACAGCGTCAGACGACGGTCCAGGTGTCCCCGCCGCCGATGAGCGCGGCGAGACGGTCCTGGGGGGTGCCGGGGGCGGCGTCCCGTGCGGAGTGGATCTGGGCGCGGGCCTGGTCGTCGTACGTCGGGCGCTCGACCTGGCGGAAGATCCCGATGGGGGACTGGTTGAGGTAGCCGGAGTCGGTGAGCCGGGAGATCGCGAACGCCGTGGACGGATCCGGGCTGTGCGCGTTGTGCACGAGCAGGGCGGCCTCTCCCACGTCGGCGACGGTGGCGACCTTGACGCCGCCGGTCTCGGTGTCGCGGATCAGGCCCTTGGCACCTTCGACGCCGAACCGGATGGGTTCGCCGTGCACCAGCGGGATGATCGCGTCCGCCTTGGTGTCGTTGTTCTTGATCGCGTCGAACGCCCCGTCGTTGAAGATCGGGCAGTTCTGGTAGATCTCGACGAACGAGGTGCCGCGGTGCGCGGCGGCCGCAGAGAGCACCGAGGTGAGGTGCTTGCGGTCGGAGTCGATGGTGCGGGCCACGAAGGAGCCCTCGGCGCCCAGGGCGAGCGAGACCGGGTTGAACGGGTGGTCCAGCGATCCCATCGGGGTCGACTTGGTGACCTTGCCGACCTCGGAGGTCGGGGAGTACTGGCCCTTGGTGAGGCCGTAGATCCGGTTGTTGAACAGCAGGATCGTCATGTTGACGTTGCGGCGCAGCGCGTGGATGAGGTGGTTGCCGCCGATGGACAGCGCGTCGCCGTCGCCGGTCACGACCCACACCGAGAGGTCCTCACGGGCGGTGGCGATGCCGGTCGCGATCGAGGGCGCGCGGCCGTGGATGGAGTGCATGCCGTAGGTGTCGAGGTAGTAGGGGAACCTCGAGGAGCAGCCGATGCCGGAGACGAAGACGATGTTCTCGCGGCGGAGCCCGAGCTCGGGCAGGAAGCCCTGGACGGCCTTGAGCACGGCGTAGTCACCGCAGCCGGGGCACCAGCGGACCTCCTGGTCGGAGGTGTACTCCTTGCCGGTCTGGGGCTGGTCGTTGGTCGGGACCAGCTCGATGCCCGAGCGCATGCCCGGGAACGGCAGCTCGGTCCCCAGTTCGGTGGTGGTCACGACAGTGCCTCCTGGTCGGGGACGGTCAGGTTGACGGTCACGTTCTCGGCCTGGGCGACGAGCTCACCGATAGCGTCGGCGAGCTCGGCCGCCTTCAGGGGCAGTCCGCGTACGTGGTTGTAGCCGACGGCGTCGACCAGGTACTTCGCCCGGAGCAGCATGGACAGCTGGCCCAGGTTCATCTCGGGCACCAGGACCTTGTCGTAGCGCGCGAGGATCTCGCCGAGGTCCCTCGGGAACGGGTTGAGGTGGCGCAGGTGCACCTGGGCAACGTGGTAGCCCGCCTTGCGCACCCGGCGTACGCCGGCGCCGATCGGGCCGTACGTCGAGCCCCAGCCGAGCACCAGCACCTTGGCCTTGCCCGAGGGGTCGTCGACCACGAGCGGCGGGAGCGAGTCGGCGATCCGGTCGATCTTGGCCTGGCGGGTGCGGACCATGAAGTCGTGGTTGGCGGGGTCGTAGGAGATGTTGCCGTGGCCCTCGCCCTTCTCGAGACCGCCGATCCGGTGCTCGAGGCCCGGGGTGCCCGGGATCGCCCAGGGGCGCGCCAGGGTCTCCTCGTCGCGCAGGTAGGGCCAGAACTCCCTGGTCTCCTCGCCGGTCGAGCTCGTCGAGACCACGTGGTTGCGCTCGGTGGCGAAGCCGGGGTCGATCGTGGGCAGCTCGCTGACATCGGGGACGTTCCACGGCTCGGAGCCGTTGGCGAGGTAGCCGTCGGAGAGCAGCAGCACCGGGGTCCGGTAGGTGATGGCGATCCGGGCGGCCTCGACGGCGGCGTCGAAGCAGTCGCCGGGTGACTGGGGCGCGACGATCGGCACGGGTGCCTCGCCGTTGCGGCCGAACATGGCCTGCAGCAGGTCGGCCTGCTCGGTCTTCGTGGGCAGACCGGTCGAGGGTCCGCCGCGCTGCACGTCGATGACCAGCAGTGGGAGCTCGGTCATCACGGCCAGGCCGATGGCCTCGGACTTCAGCGCGAGGCCCGGCCCCGACGTGGTGGTCACGCCCAGGGAGCCGGCGAACGCGGCACCGATCGCGGCGCCGATGCCGGCGATCTCGTCCTCGGCCTGCAACGTGGTGACGCCGAAGGACTTGTGCTTGCTCAGCTCGTGGAGGATGTCGGAGGCCGGGGTGATCGGGTAGGACCCCAGGAAGATCGGGAGGCCGGACTGCACGCCCGCGGCGATCAGGCCGTAGGAGAGGGCGAGGTTGCCGGTGATGTTGCGGTAGGTGCCCGCGGACATCGGGGCGGGCTTGATCTCGTAGGAGACCACGAACGTCTCGGTGGTCTCGCCGAAGTTCCAGCCGGCCTTGAACGCGGTGATGGTGGCGTCGCGGCTGTCGGCGACCTTCGCGAACCGCTTCTCCCGGACCGTGATCGTGGACTCGATCGGGCGTCCGTACATCCACGACAGCAGGCCGAGCGCGAACATGTTCTTCGCCCGCGCCGCGTCCTTGCGGGACAGCCCGAACTCCTTGACCGCCTCGACCGTCATGCCGGTCAGGTCGACCGGATGCACGAAGAACTCACCCAGCGGGGACCCGGGCTCGCCCAGGCCGTCGAGCGGGTTGTCGGCGTACCCCGCCTTGATCAGGTTGCGCCCGGTGAAGTCGTGGGTGTCCACGATGATCGTCGCGCCCTTGGGCAGGTCACCCAGGTTGGCCTTCAGCGCGGCCGGGTTCATCGCCACCAGGACGTCCGGGGCGTCACCCGCGGTGAGGATGTCGTGGTCGGCGAAGTGGACCTGGAACGACGAGACG
>JAOPXC010000138.1 GCA_025965335.1 Nocardioides sp.
GGCTCCCCGAAGCGCGCGCCGTACGCCAGCTCGGCCAACGGCCGTCTGGTCCTCGGCGACAGCTCGCTCTCGATGCCGCGGCCGACCGCCAGCCCCGTCGTCACCCGCCAGTGGCGGGGCACCTCCGCAACCTCGGCCAGTCCGTCGTGGGAGAAGCCGGCGAACTGGTGGACGGCCAGACCCAGCGCCGCGGCCTGCACGGTGAGGTGCGCAACGGCCTGCCCCAGGTCGTACATCGCGTAGTCGGAGTAGCCCAGCGCGTCGTCCTCCGGACCGGAGGCCACCTGGTGCAGCGTGAACAGCAGAGCGGACGCGGCCGGCGCCCAGCGCCGGATGCTCGGCGCCAGCACGGGCACGAACCGTTGGTGGGCGTCGTCGCCGCGGCGTCCGACGAGGAACGCCCAGGGCTGTGAGTTCCCGGCCGAGGGCGTCCAGCGCGCCGCCTCGAGCAGCACCCGCAGCTCGGCGTCGGTGAGCACGTGGGCGGCGTCGAAGGTCCGCACACTGCGGCGGTCGCGCAGTAGCGGCAGGAGGGCCGGCTCGGAGGTCATAGGTGGCGAGCGGCGGATGCGGTCCGGCTATTCCCGTGCCGTCGTCTAGCCTGCGGCCATGGGCCAGACCCGACTCGACGCCGCCGCGCTCATCGACCTCGTCCTCGATGCCGGGTCGTGGCGCTCGTGGGACACGCGGCCGGTGCGCGGCGAGATCTCGGAGGAGTACGCCGCGGAGCTGGCCGCCGCCGCCGAGAAGAGCGGCGTCGACGAGTCGGTGCTCTCCGGCGAGGGCCTGATGAAGGGTCGCCGGGTCGCCGTGGTCGTGGGCGAGTTCGGGTTCCTGGCCGGGTCGATCGGCCGGGCGTCGGCGGACCGGTTGGTGGCCGCGATCGAGCGCGCAACACGCGAGGGACTCCCGCTGCTCGCGGCGCCGGTGAGTGGGGGCACCCGGATGCAGGAGGGCACCCCGGCGTTCGTGCAGATGGTGCGCATCTCGGAGGCGGTCGCGGCGCACAAGCTGACCGGCCTCCCCTACCTCGTCTACCTGCGCCACCCCACGACCGGTGGCGTGATGGCTTCGTGGGGCTCGCTCGGTCACGTGACCGTCGCCGAGCCGGGCGCGCTGGTGGGCTTCCTGGGGCCTCGGGTCTACGAGGCGCTGTACGGCAAGCCGTTCCCCGCGGACGTGCAGACCTCGGAGAACCTCTATGCCCACGGGATCATCGACGCCGTCGTCGCTCCCGACCAGATCGCCGGCATCCTCGACCGGGCGCTGGCGATCCTGCTCGCCCCCCGGCACGGCATCGAGCCGGTGCCGGCGGTGCCCGACGACGACGGGGACCTGGCCTGGGCGGACGTGGACACGTGGGACGCCGTCACCCGGTCCCGCCGGCCGGACCGGCCCGGCGTACGCCGGCTCCTCAAGTACGCCGCGAGCGACGTCGTACCGCTCAACGGCACCGGCCAGGGTGAGCGCGACCCGGGCCTGCTGATCGCGCTGGTGCGGTTCGGCCGGGCGCCGTGCGTATTTCTCGGCCAGGACCGCCGGGGCCAGACCCCCGACCACCCGATGGGACCCGAGGCGCTGCGCGAGGCCCGCCGGGGCATGCGGCTGGCCTCCGAGCTCGGGCTGCCCCTCGTCACCGTGATCGACACCCAGGGCGCGGCGCTCTCCCCCGATGCCGAGAACGGCGGCCTCGCCGGCGAGATCGCACGCTGCCTCGCCGACCTGGTCACGCTCGACGCGCCGACCCTGTGCCTGATGCTCGGCGAGGGGAACGGCGGGGGCGCGCTCGCCCTGCTGCCGGCCGATCGCGTCGTGGCCGCCCAGCACGCGTGGCTCTCGCCGCTGCCACCGGAGGGCGCCAGCGCGATCGTGCACCGCGACCTCGACCACGCGCCGGAGATGGCCAGGGCCCAGCGGGTGCGCGCGATCGACCTGCACCGGCTCGGGATCGTCGACCGGATCGTCGCCGAGAGGCCCGATGCCGCCGACGAGCCGGAGGCGTTCTGCCAGCGCGTCGGGGCGGTCCTCGAGCACGAGCTCGCGGTGCTGCTCGACTCCGGGCCGGGCACGTCCGGGGACCGGGCCCGGCGCTACATCTGAAGCAGCGACCAGACGAGCACCGCAGCCGCCGCGGCGGCGTAGCACCCGATCGCCATGGTCACGATGCGCGTACGTCGTGACTCGTCCAGCGTCCGACGGCCCAACCACCACGCCAGGGCGGGGAGAACGAGCACGCCGTGCAGGGTCACGCCGTGGAAGGCCTTGAGGAACCCGGCCACGTCGTAGGCGCGTTGGGTGTCGCCGCTGCGCATCACGGTAGTGCCGTAGGCGATCATCGCGATGCCCGACGCGAGGCCGGCGACCAGCAGCACGAACCCGGCCCGCAGCGCGCGCGCCATGCTCGGTCGGGCATCGATCCGGCCGCGCCCGGCGACCACGGCGAAGGTGCCGAGCACTCCGACGAGGACGGCGCCACCCACGGCGAGCGTGTAGGCAATGGTGGCGTTGGCGGTGGTCGTGGTGTTGAGGTGGGAGGGCTGGTTCCGCCAGGCCTGCAGGGCGATCCCCGCGACCTCGACCACGCAGTCGACCGCGAAGACCGTCATCAGCAGGGCACGGGTCCGAGGCGCGATCCGCAGGTATGACGTCACCCAGGTGATCGTCATGAGGGTCAGCCCGAAGGAGAGCCCGAAGGTTGCCGGCTTGCGCCAGGACAGCGGTCCGCCCCAGGGCCGGTCGTCGAGCACGAACACGCCGAGGTGGACGACGCCGACGGCCACGAGGAGCACACCGACGGCGTAGCAGGCGCGCTGCAGGCGGGTCGGGTCACGCAGCTCAGGAACGACGGAGGACAACCAGGGCTCCGCTCACGGCGGCGACCAGGACCCCCAGGACCTCGATCGCCTGACCGACGGCGACGGCCGCGCCGTCGTCACCGCTGATGTTGTCCAGGCCGGTCGGGCTCAGCAGGAAGCCGACCAGCACGAACAACCCCAGCGCGCCGCCCACACCCGCCGACCAGCGCGCCCGAACGGTCGCGACGAGCGCGGCCCCCACCAGCAGGAGCACGAGTCCCGGAGGTACCGCGACCGGGAAGTCCACGCCGGCGGCCCACAGCACCGCGATCCCGGCCGCGCCGAGCACCAGCCCACAGATCAACGACAGCCGACCGCTCGACACATCCATCCCGACCATCTTCTCGGATTTCATTGTAGGCACGAATCATTCTTAACACGAACGATTCAATACTGCAATGATTCGCGTTCTCGTGCCAGACTGAGAACGTGAAACCACCGTCGGGTGCCGCCTTCCTGTTGGCCCAGCTCGGGGCGCACACCTCCAGCCTGTTCGCCGCCCGGCTCGCCGAGCTCGACCTGTCCCCGGCGCAGGTAGGCGTGCTCCGCATCGTGGGCCAGAACCCTGGCCTCAGCCAGCAGGCCCTCTCCGAGCGTCTCGGCGCGGTGCCGAGCCGGGTCGTCAGGCTCGTCGACGAGCTCGAGGCGCGGGGGCTCGTCGAGCGGCGACGAAGCGAGACCGACCGCCGCAACTATGCGCTGCACATCGCCGGCGGGGCCGCCCAAGAGATCGCCGCGGTCCGCAAGGCGGTCAGTGCGCACGACGCCGCCGTCGTGAGCTCACTGTCGGCGGACGAGCTCGAGACCCTGCTGGTGCTGCTCCGCAGGATCGCCGACGCCGAGGGGCTCAAGGCCGAGGCGCACCCCGCCTACGGAGCCCGGACCGATCGCCCGAGCCAGGGCGCCTCCTAGTCGGGTCGTCACGTCGTTACTGTTCGGCCGTGCACACCTACGTTGTCACCGGTGCGGCCTCCGGCATCGGCGCCGCCACCACCGCGATGCTCCGTGAGCAGGGGCACCGGGTCGTCACCGTGGACCTGCGTGACGCCGACGTGCTCGCCGACCTCTCGACCCCCGAGGGCCGGGACTCGGCGGTCGCCGGTGTCCAGGCGCTGACCGACGTCGTGCACGGGCTGGTGCCCTGCGCCGGCATCGCCGGACTCACCGGGGTGGACTCCGCGCTGCTCGTGTCGATCAACTTCTTCGGCGCCGTCGCGCTCGTCCGCGGGCTGCGGCCCCAGCTCGCGGCCGCGGACGGCGCCGCCGTCGTACTGCTGGCGTCCAACTCGATCACCGGCATGCCCGGATGGGACTCCTCGGTTGCGGCGCACTGTCTCCGCGACGACGAGCCGGCCGCACGGACAGCGGCCGCGGCGGTCGAGGCCGTGATGGTCTACCCCGCCAGCAAGGCGGCGCTGGCCTGGTGGGCGCGCCGCGAGGGCATCAGGCCGGAGTGGATCGGCGCCGGCATCCGGCTCAACGCGGTGGCGCCCGGCCTGATCGCCACGCCGATGACCGACAAGCTGCGGGCCGACCCGGTTTTCGGCCCGTTCGCCGACACCTACCCGAGCGCCGTCGGCCGCCCCGGCCGCCCCGAGGAGGTGGCGGCCACCATCTGCTTCCTGCTCTCGGACGCGGCCAGCCTGATCGTGGGTGCGGTGCTCTTCGTCGACGGCGGGACCGACGCGATCATGCATCCGATCGCGCCGGAGGGCTGGAACATCGGGGCACTCGAGATCTAGGCGATCCGGTCAGAAGAGCAGCGCGGAGGCGGGGTCCTCGAGAATGCCGGCCACGTCGGACAGGAAGCGCGAGCCCTTCTCGCCGTCGATGTGGCGGTGGTCGAAGGACAGCGCCAGGGTGGTGACCTGCCGCACGACGATCTCGTCGTCGTCACGGCCTGGATTGAGGAGGTCGCTCTGCGACCGTCTCGAAATCACCCACGGCTGCTTCTTGATGGCACCGAAGCAGAGGATCGCCGACTCGCCGGGGTTGATGATCGGGGTGCCCGCGTCGACGCCGAAGACGCCCACGTTGGTGATCGTGAACGTCCCACCGCTCATCTCCGCCGGCTGGGTCCGGCCCTCGCGCGCGGTGGCGGTGAGCTGGTTGAGCTCGCCGGCCAGCTCGAGGAGGGTGAGGTCCTGGGCGTCCTTGACGTTGGGGACGACCAGCCCGCGCGGGGTGGCGGCGGCGATGCCGAGGTTGACGTAGTGCTTGAGCACGACCTCCTGGGCGGCCTCGTCCCAGAACGAGTTGATCTCCGGCGTACGCCGCACGGCCAGCATCACCGCGCGCGCCAGCACCAGCAGCGGAGAGACCCGCACGTCGCGGAACTCGCGGCGCTGCTTGAGCCGGTCGACGAGCTCCATCGTGCGGGTGACGTCGACGGTGACCCACTCGGTGACGTGGGGCGCGGAGAAGGCCGAGCCCACCATCGCC
>JAOPXC010000183.1 GCA_025965335.1 Nocardioides sp.
TACGCCACGGCCGGTGGTACCTGCTGTGCCGGTCCCACCGCGCGGACGCGCAGCGGGCGTACCGGATCGACCGGGTCCGGGGCGTGGAGGTCCTCGACGACACGTTCGAGCCGCCCTCGGACCTCGACCCGGTCGCCGCGCTCGAGGACCATCTGGCCGTCGGCTGGGAGTACGACGTCGAGGTCGTCATCGACGCACCCGTCGACGCGGTGGCGCGCTGCGTCCCGCGGACCCTCGGGGTGCTCGAGCCGGTCGATGACACGAGCGCGCGCCTGGTCGGCAGCACCAGCAATCCCTGGTGGTACGCCGAGCAGCTCGCGGCGATCCCGGCGGCGTACCGGATCGTCCGGTGCCCCGAGCTCCAGGAGGTCGCGCGGGTCCTCGGGCAGCGGCTGCTGGCGGCCGGGGCGGGCGCCTGACCCTCCGCTGGTGACGAGGGGTTGGGGGCCGTACGGGAGACTGTGGCCATGACCGAGCTTCCTCGCAAGGCGGCGGCACGGACGGCCAGGCTGGCCGCCCTGCCGCTGGGGTATGCCGGTCGCAATGCCCTCGGACTCGGCAAGCGGATCGGCGGCAAGCCCGCCGAGGCCGTGATGATCGAGATCCAGCAGCGCACCGCCGACCAGCTGTTCCGCACCCTGGGTGAGCTCAAGGGCGGCGCGATGAAGTTCGGCCAGGCCTTGTCCGTGCTCGAGGCAGCGCTGCCCGACGAGGTGGCCGGGCCCTACCGCGAGCAGCTCACCAGGCTGCAGGACTCCGCGCCGCCGATGCCCACGCAGCTCGTGCGGGACGCACTGGAGCGCGACCTCGGACCGAACTGGAAGTCACAGCTCGTGTGGCTGGACGGCGGGCCGACCGCGGCCGCCTCGATCGGCCAGGTGCACAAGGGGCGGTGGCACGACGGCCGCGACGTGGCCGTGAAGGTGCAGTACCCCGGCGCCGGGGACGCGCTCCGCTCGGACCTGAAGCAGCTCTCCCGGCTCGCCCGGACGATTGGGAGCCTGGTCCCGGGCGTCGAAATCAAGCCGCTGATCGAGGAGCTGCAGGCCCGCACCGAGGACGAGCTCGACTACCGGCTCGAGGCCGAGGCGCAGCGGACGTTCGCCGCGGCGTTCCGCGACGACCCCGACATCTCGATCCCGGACGTCGTCGCCGCCGGCGACACCACCCTGATCACCGAGTGGCTGGACTCCACGTCGTCGCTCGCCGCGGTGATCGCCTCCGGCACCCAGGAGGCGCGCGACCACTACGGCGACCTCTTCGTGCGGTTCCTGGTGACCGGACCGGAACGTACCGGCATGCTGCACGCGGACCCGCACCCCGGGAACTTCCGGATCCTGCCCACCGAGGACGGGAAGCCGGGCCGGATGGGCGTGCTCGACTTCGGAGCCGTGGCCAGACTGCCCGAGGGCCGACTCCCCCTCGCGATGGGGTCCCTCATCCGGATCGCCGAGATCGAGGACGACGAGCAGCTGCTCGAGGGGCTCCGCCGCGAGGGGTTCGTCAAGGACAACGTGAAGATCGATCCCGCGCTGCTGCTCGACTATCTGTCCCCGTTCGTGGAGCCGACCCAGGTCGAGCGGTTCAAGTTCTCGCGCGAATGGATGCAGGCCCAGTTCCAGCGGGTCAACAACCCGCGCGAGCCGTCGTACACGATCGCGCTGAAGCTCAACCTGCCGCCGTCGTACCTGCTCATCCACCGCACCTGGCTGGGAGCCATCGGCATCCTGAGCCAGCTACGGGCCGAGGTCGCGTTCCGGCAGATCCTCACGGAATCGCTGCCGGGGTTCGCCGAGCCGAGCTGAGCTCGCCCACGCCCACGTCGTCGTACGATCCACGCGTGACCTTCGACGTCAGCGCCGACGCGTACGCCCGGTTCATGGGCCAGTTCTCCGAGCCCCTGGGCATCGAGTTCGTCGAGCTGGGTGGGGTGCGGCCCGGCCAGCGCGCCCTCGACGTCGGTTGCGGGCCGGGGGCGCTGACGGCACGGCTGGTGGAACGCCTGGGCATCTCCGCCGTGGCGGCGATCGATCCGTCGGAGTCCTTCGTGGCGGCGACCGCGGCACGCTTTCCGGGGATCGACGTCCGCTCCGGTGTGGCCGAGCAGCTGCCGTTCGCCGACGACGAGTTCGACGTCTCGCTCGCCCAGCTGGTCGTGCACTTCATGGCCGATCCCGTGGCCGGGCTGGGTGAGATGGCGAGGGTGACCCGGCCGGACGGTGTCGTCGCCGCGTGCGTCTGGGACCACAGCGGAGGCGGCGGGCCGCTGTCGACGTTCTGGCAGGCCGTGCGGGCGCTCGATCCCGGGGCGCCGGGTGAGGCCGACCTCCCCGGCACGCGGGATGGACACCTCGCGGAGCTGTCCGAGGCCGCTGGCCTGCGGGAGATCGAGTCGGGCCGGCTGACGGTCCACGTACGGTTCGAGAGCTTCGCGGACTGGTGGGAGCCCTACACGTTCGGCGTGGGGCCGGCTGGTGCGTACGTCGCCGGGCTGGACGCGTCAGGGCGCGCAGCGCTCGCGGCGGAGTGCGAGCGGCGGTTGCCGCAGGCGCCCTTCGAGGTTGCCGCGTCGGCTTGGAGTGTGCGGGCGCGGGTCTGACTGGGTTCGGCCGGCGGTGGCCGGGGGTTTCGGTGTGACGGTCGACCGGTTCGCCTCCAGCACCGGTTCCCGCAGGCTCCGGCACGCCCGTCGCTGGTTGTGTCCGGCGGTGGCCGGGGGTTTCGGTGTGGCGGTCGTCCGGTTCGGCTCCAGCACCGGTCCCCGCAGGCTCCGGCACGCCCGTCGCTGGGCTTCGCCGTGTCGCCGGTCGCCTCTTGTGGTGGTTGCTCACCGCTGCGGCGCCACGCCTTCGCCCTTGAGGCTCCCGGGCGTGCCTGTGCCTGCGGGGTCCGGTGGTGCGGACCGACGGTCTCCCTTCTCC
>JAOPXC010000203.1 GCA_025965335.1 Nocardioides sp.
GACCGACGGGTGGATTGGCCCGCCAGTGAGCGCTTACCCCCGATCTCCGGCGACCTCGACCGCAGCCGTCCACCGCGCCTCACGCTGGTAAGGGGGTAGCTGGTGGCTCGTCTCGGCCGCGGCGTCCCGGCACGGCCGGGTATCAGCAGGACGCCTCTGGCGAACTTCGACGCGGCGCCTGCGCTGCTGGAGTTCGAGACCCCGTTCCGCTACCCGCGGGACCAGTCGTTCACGCTGGGCGCGTTCACGACGCCGTTCGTTTACCCGGCAATTTCGATCGGCGCCCCGCACGTCCCGGGCAGCCTGATCACCCGCGATGGGGAGATCGAGTGGAACGGGATGCTGTGGTCGGCGCTCAACCAGTACCGGCCGCAGGACGTGCAGGGCTGGGACAGCATCAACCTCAGCAACGGCAACGTGCCCCGCGGTTCCCGGCACGGGGCATGGGCCGGCCGCAAAATCGCCGGGGAACGCATCGTCACGGCGACCGTCCAGCTCAACGACAACTCGACCACGTTCCAGGACTCCCTCGACGCGATGATCACCTCGTGGGCCCCGCCGGACGGCGCCGACGAATACCCGCTGGCGATCCGCACGCGCGGGAAAATCCTCATCGCCTACGGCGCCATCATCAAAGCCGACGCCCCACCGGAAAATTTCGGGGTCGGCATCTCGAACATGCCGATCCAATGGGCGTGCTCAGACCCCCGCCGGTTCGGCGACGACTTCAACGCCGCACACACCACCCTCGACGGCGGGACGCTGACCAACACCGGGAACGCCCCCGCGAGCCCGCGGTTCCGCTTTTTCGGTCCCGTCACCACACCACGCGTCACCCTGGCCGGCCGAACCCTGGCGTTCAACATCGCGGTTGAGACCGGCGAACGGTTGGACGTCGACACCTCCAACGGGGACGTCGGCGTGTACGACCTGTCCGGCACGGTGCTGTCCACCAACTACGTCCGGTTGGACGCCTTCTCGGTGCCCGTCGAGTTGCTTGCCCTCCCGGGCGGCACCTGGCCGGTCACCTACACCCCCGACGCCGGTGGCACCGACGGGTTCGAAACCTTCTGGCGCAGCACCTGGTGGTGACCGCGCGCCCCGACAACAAGATCGGGGTGAGACGTGGCGGTCCCCTACCGGTACCTGATCTGCGACCTGCTGACTGACACCGAGGTCGCCGACATCGAGTTCGAGCAGGTGTCCTACGACCACAGGGTCAACGTCCCTGGTGTTTACTCGGGCCGGTTCCCGCTGGTCAGCGACCGGTTGTCGAACTTGTGGGACCGGGTCATGCCCCGCGACACCACCGACTTGTCCAGCGGCATCGGGCGGCACATCCTGCACGTCATCCGCGACGACGACCTGTGGGGTTCGTACTGGCTGTGGCGCGGCAAGGTGTCGCAGTCGCGAGGTGCTGCGCCGGTCGCCGAAGTGCAGGGCATGTCCCTGGACGGCTACATGCAGCAGGTGGAGATCCAGGCGGACCTGGCGTTCCCCGGGACCGATCAGGTGGAGATCGCCAGACAGCTCATCGCCCACATGCAGTCCGACCCCCGGGCCGACATGGGTGTCATCACCCAGCCCGGGACGAGTGGCGTCCTAGCGGATTTCAAAGTGGCCCTCACCGACAAGGCCCGGTACGGGCAGAAGCTCCAGGAGCTGGCCAACGCAGAGTTGGGTTTCGAGTACCGGTTCAACACCCGGCTCAGCTTGGGCACCAGGGTCCGCGAGTTCGTGTGGGGCTACCCGAAGCTCGGGCAGACCAACACGAGGCACGACTTCGCGCAGCCGGGCAACGTGCTCGACTGGTCGGAGGAGGTCGACGCGTCCCGGGGCGGCACCCGGTGGATCGCCCAGGGCGATTCGACCAGCAACGACCTCAGCTTGGCTTCCGGTCCGCTGCTGTCCACCCCGGCCGAGGCCACCGCGCACCTCGCGGCGGGTTGGCCCAGGACCGACCGGACCGCGCAGTACCCCGGGGTGCGGGACCTCCCCACCCTCCAGGCGTACGCCGCGTACTGGGCGGCCACCGCGCCGGGCGTCACCCGCATTCACACCGCGACGGTACAGCTACCGGACAACCCGACCCTCACCCCGCACCTGCTCGGGGACTACGCCGCGCTGCGCCTGGTCAACGAGCGGTACCCGCTCACCGCTGACGGCGTGGCGAGCTTCGTACACGACTGGCGGGTCATCGGCATGGAGATCAAACCCCCGGGGCGCGGCGGCGACATCGAGGAGTGCACGATCATCTTCGAGGAGTCCACCAGTGCCTAACTACCCGATGGATTTGCCCGCCCGGGTCGAGATCCTCGAACGGATGCTGCCGCTCGCCCTCGCCGCAGGGCAGTCCCGGCAAGCGCTGGACGTCATCCGCTCCGGGGACCTGACCGTCGGGGACCCCGACGGGGCGCACATCCAGCTGATCTCCATGGGCGAGGTCGGCGCCGAGATTTGGTTCGTCCCCGGCACGGGCACCAACCCCACCAAGCTTCAAGCAGACACCACAGCCGGGTACACCGGGGAGGCGGCCCTGCACGTGGTGTCCGGCGACGCCGGCGCGGTGTCCTCGGAGCTGCTCCTCGCGAGCGGCGAGGTCTCCATGCGGGTCCTCGACGCCGGGGGCAGCGCCGGGGGTTACGCCTTCTGGGGGAGCACCCTCGCCCAGTTCGGGTACATCGACGGCACCAACGACAACTACTTCAAGTTTTCCTCCAGCTCGATTTCCAGGCATTACGGCCAGTGGGACGACTTCGGCTCGGTGACCTCCGACGCCGGGATCCTCTGCGGGTCATGGACCCTGGCCAGCGGATTCAACGGGGTCCACGTCCCCTACCCGGCGACGATGAACTCCAACATGGGTCCCGTCGCGGTCATCAGGGACGGTGCCGCCACCCCCAACTTCTACTGGACACTCACCGCCTCCACGCAGTCCAGCTTCGACATCGACTGGAGCTCCGGCGGCGGCGTCCTGTCCGGCAAGGCCGGCTACTTCTGGAGTTTCAGACATTGATCGGAGTCACACGTGCCCGAGCTGGTTGAGATTTACGACTCCGAGGCCAGCTACCACTACACGGTCAGGCCCGCAGACATGACCACCCCGCAGCTCGCCCCGGACGGCTCGATCGAACCCCGCTGGGGTGTGCACCTGTGGGACCCGGTCCGTGGCCGGCGGATGGCGATCGTCGCGCACGCACGCCTGGAAACCATGGTCATCCAGTACGGGTACGACCCCGACGACCTTGAGGGCATCGTGTCGGGGATGTTGCACCTGGCGTACATGCCGTCGGCGGACGACCCCCTGTCCTGGGCGGACCCGACGCGCGCCGCAGTCCTGCAGGCGATGGCCGACGTACCCGACCCGCGGACCCCCGGCATGCCGGACCCCGACAAGCGTGAGGCCATGCAGGCGCGTATCGCCGCCGTACGGGCACACCACGCCGCGGTGGACCCCGCGTCGAAAGAGGACAGGCAAGGCGCCCTGGACTGGCGAAAGGCCCTCATCGTGGCGCGTGGCGACGTCCCCGAAGAGGACCGCCTCGGCGTCGATGACCAAGCCACCGACCACCCGCTGGACGCGATCCTCCAGGGCGCCCGCCTGGACCCGGCCCGCATCGCAGCCCGCCGGGCGCAGGACGCGTGGATGCAGGCCCGCCGCGAACACGCCGCGTCCCGCCGCGTCGCGCTGATGGGCCCCGGCATGTACGGCTTCGCGCGCGCCACCCCGTGATCGTGCCGCCCGTGACGCTGACGCACACATGCGCCGGTAAGGGATCACGGGCGGCACCCCAACCCAGCAAGGAGCAACGTGACCGAGGATGAAGAAGTCCGAGACCGGCTCACCCGGATCGAGGGCAAAATCGATGTCCTCGTCATGCAGCACGGCCACGCCACGGAGCAGGTGACCGACCACGAGCAGAGGCTCCGAGTGATCGAGGCCGCACAGGTCGCCGCCGACGTCACCGACCACGAGCAGCGATTACGCACGGTGGAGCGCTGGAAGTACGCCCTACCGGTCTCAATGGGCGGCGGCGTGCTCGCTGCCGCTGCCGCCATTCTCGCCGCAATCAAAGGGGGCTGAGCGTGATGTCGGAACCTCCGATCACCAGACGCGCCGTGCATGACTCGGGCGGCGGTAACACGCCTGTCCGGCGAATCGTGATCCACGCGACTTGCCCGGGTATCGGGTATCCGCACGCCAGCAAGAAGGGCGCGGCGTCGGGTACGGCGAAGTACTTCCAGATGCGGTCGTCAGGTGGCAGCGCGCATTACATCTACGACTCGAGCCGGCGCGAGGAGCATTGCGTCCCGGACAAGATCATCGCGTGGCACGCACCCCCGAACTCCCACTCGATCGGCATCGAGATCTGCG
>JAOPXC010000223.1 GCA_025965335.1 Nocardioides sp.
GGGTCGGCACCTCGGCAAGGTCCGGACGATATGGGTAGTCCTTGTTGAGGCCCACTGCGGTGACGACCGCCTCGTCGCGAACGACGACGCGATAGTCACCGAGGAACCCGCGTTCACCGCACGAAGAGGTGAGCACATACTCGTAAGAAGTGGGCAGCGCCGGCACGGGCGCTGTGGTTGTCGCAACCGGAGACCCGGGACCGGTCTCGACAGCCACGTGGTCGGGTCCAGCTGGATCTGCACATCCCTGAGCCGCGAGAGCTACTCCACAGCACACCACGGCAGCCTTCAGAGAGCCTTTCCTCATATAGCTTCTGACGCTGGGGATGAGTGCGGGTTCCCGGCGGAACGTCGACGCTCCGCCGCGTCTTGGGCTGCTCAGTGGTCGCACGCTCGTGGCCCTGCTTCAGGCTCACCAGGTAGGTCGCTCACTTGGTGCTGCAGTGGCACCTGAGATCGGCGGGCGCAGCCGAGGCCTCTGTCCCGGGAGGGAGTCGCCGGTCCAAGGGTCGAGACCTGGGACAGATCCCAAGGCCCGCGTCCCGCATCACAGTGGAGTCACGGCCGTCCCGGCCCGACCGATCTGCGGAAGGTTTCAAATGTCCCACTCCCCAGCAGTACCACGACCGACGTCGTTCCACGCCCGCGTCACGCGCAACAGCTCGAGGTTCACTGTGGTGTCGGCTGCCGCCGCCCTCGTGGCGGGCCTCGCCCTCAGCGCGCCTGCAGCTCCTGCCGCCGCCGCGGACGGGTCGGTGGCAACGCCGCTCCGGGAGGCAGGCACCCCCGGACTGCAGCGGGCGCTCGACCAGCTGGTCGAGGACGGTGCTCCCGGCGCACTGCTCTACAGCTACGACAGGGGCCACGTCACGGCGCTCCAGAGCGGCGTCGCCGACATCGCCGCTGGGACGCCGATGCGTCCCCGGGAGAGGTACCGGATCGGCAGCCTCACGAAGACGTACGTGTCGACGGCGGTCCTGCAGCTGGTTGCGAAGCACCGTGTCGAGCTCAAGGACCCCGCGAGCCGCTACTTGCCTCGCCTCCTCGCAGGCAAACCGCGGATCACCGTCCGCCAGCTGCTCAACCACACCAGCGGTGTCTACGACTTCAATGACGACCCTCGCGTCCTCGCTCCCTACCTGAAGGGGGACCTCGGGCACGTCTGGACGCCACGCCGTCTCGCGCGCATCGCCCTGAGCCACGAGCCCGTGGCCCGCCCCGGCACCGCCTACCACTACTCGAACACGAACTACCTGCTCGCGGGCCTGGTGGTGCAGGCCGTGACCGGGCACCGGTTGGGCGAGGTGCTTCGCCACCGCGTGTTCTCGCGGGCGAACCTGAGCGCCACGACGTTCAGCCCGTCGAGGACGTTGCCCGCACCCGCGGCGCACGGATACTTCGTATTCTCGGGCCACCAGCCGACCGACATCACCTCCCTCTACCCCTACCCGTGGGCCTCGGGAGCAGCGGTGTCGACCGCCCCGGATGTCGCACGGTTCTATCGCCGCCTCCTCTCCGGCGCGCTGATGCCGCGACGACTCATGGCCGCCATGCAGACAACGGTCGACGCGTCCAGTGAGGACGGCCCGGGCACGGCGTACGGGCTCGGTCTCGAGCGCTTCCCCACTCCCTGCGGTCCAGCCTGGGGTCATGGGGGCAACTTCCCCGGCTACGTCACCTACGTCTACTCCTCGCCGAGCGGCAGTCGCCAGACAGTCCTGCTCCTGAACGAGGACCCGGCCTCCTTGGCCCCGACGGTCGGGCATGACTTCCTCCGGTTGCTGAACCGGGCCTATTGCAGGTCCGAGGCGACGACGAGCCGGAGCTGATCCGCGAGCGGCCGTCAGCCGGGGCGCCGGAGCGCGCCTCGACGGACGGCCGTCAGGACTCTGCGCGCCAACTTGGACCGTCGCATTCGGTTCGCATGGCTGTACGCCCTGCGCCGGCTGACCCTGACGCACCTGGGCGTCTGGTTGACCGCGGGCTCGCGCTCAGGGCGCTCCCCGGGCTGCGCGAGTGATGTCCGGGAGCGGACGTCGGCTGGGCAGGCCGTGTGCCGCGCCCCTCGTCGGTGGGGTGAAAACCAGATGCGGACCGTCGGTGCGGTGGCCTTTGATTGGGGTGTGACGATCGTGTTGAGCAGGCCAGGAGTCGACGGGCTCGGTGAGGCGGCGGGCGCGCTGCGGGAGTGGCAGCACGACGGCGCACCGATGCAGCTGCATCCGGGCGACCTGGGCTGGTTCTGGCGGTTCGGTGCGGACGCGACGCCCGCGGCGGTCCGGACCTGGAGCCGGGACGGACAAATTCTCGCCGCCGGGCTGCTGGACGAGCCCACGCTGTTACGGCTGTCGATCGCGCCAGACGCTCACCAGGACGAGGATCTGGCGCACCGGGTGGTGGAGGACGTGACCGAGCCGAAGCGCGCCGTCCTGACAGGGCGGAGGGTTGGCGTCGAGGCGCCCGAGGGCGGACTGGTCCAGGACCTGCTGATCGAGGACGGCTGGAAGGCCGACGAGCCGCGGACGCCGCTGTGCCGCGATCTCACGGATCCGGTGGAGGACCCAGGCGTGCGGATCGAGGTGATCGGGCCGCCACAGGCTCGCGTGCGCGCCGCCGTACAGCGCGAAGCGTTCGAGCGTTCGACGTTCACCAACGAGCGCTGGGACACGATGGCGGCCGGGTTGCCGTACGCCGACGCCCGGTGTCTGGTCGCGTACGAGGACCAGGGCAACGCAGTGGCGGCGGTGACCGTGTGGTCGGCCGGTCCGGGCAAGCCCGGATTGATCGAGCCGATGGGCGTGCACCAAACATCGCGGTCATGGCTACGGCACGGCAATCACCGTCGCCGCGGCGGCCGCACTCCAGGAGCTGGGCTCGTCGAGCGCGATCGTCGGCACCCCGAGCGCCAACGTCGGCGCCGTTGCCACGTACACGTCAGCCGGCTTCCACCAACTCCCTGAGGTCTACGACGTGTGTCGGGACGCCTAGCTGGGCGTCCCGCGCGCGTGCGGCCATCCGACCGTGCCGCGATCCGAGCGGATCTCGGTGCGGTCTTTCCGCGAGACGGTCGGGGTCGGCATGGACCGGCTTGAGATCCGTTCGCAGCCGTGCTTGTCGCCGACCCGTCGAATCCGTACGACAAGCGCGCTGTCGCAGTCTTTGTGGATGATCTCCACGTCGGATACATGGAGCCCGGCTCGACCGTTCAGGTCACCCGGGAAGAGGAGCACATGGAGCATCTCGCAACGCTGCTCAGCCAGTTCGGCAGCGAGATGGTTGTGGCAGGGCGCACGCTGATGTGCCGAGCGTCCCTTCGTGGGAATGCGCTCAAAGCCGACGCGCTCCATGCTCGCACGGCGCACGAGTTCGACGACAATGAGCTTGAGGAACTCTTCGCCACCGTCTAGCCCTGCCTGCGTCTGGACGCGTTCCAACCGGCTACGTAGGGGAGCACGACGGAGCAGCGGCCGGGTAGCCATCCCCGCGGCTGGACCCGCCGCCCCAGCATTCCGGAATTCAAGCCGTCTAGGGCATCGCGTCAACGCGCCGCGTGCATGCAGACCCGGGCCGCCGTCGATCCGGACCCGGCGTCGCTCAGCTCCCGCCGGCGGGCAGGGACTCAAGCATGACGTCGGGGTTGTCCCGTGCGGTGACCATGGCGCGCCACTGGTCGACGAACAGCGCCAGTCGAGTGCCGTCACTGCGCTCGAGGACCTCGACGCCCCGGATCCCGGCCAGCGCCGTGGCGCCGGCGGCGTCGGTCAGCCGGGCAACCTGGTAGTCGAGCCGGGAGAAGCGAATCGGGGCGTTGAACTCGTTGGTCATCCGGTCTTCGACCACCTCGAACTGCATCGGACCGACCGCCGCCAGGACCGGGCTTTGGTCTCCGCGCAGGTCGGACCGCAGCACCTGCACCACGCCCTCCTGGTCGAGCTGCTCGATGCCTCGGCGGAACTGCTTGTAGCGGCCGATGTCGCCGGCGCTGGCGGTCACGAAGTGTTCGGGGGCGAAGCTGGGTACGGGCGGGTACTGGATGGCGTCGCCGACGTACACGGTGTCCCCGACCCGGAGGGCCTGCGCGTTGACGAAGCCGATGATGTCGCCCGGCTCGGCGCTCTCGACCGACGTCGTCTCCCGGCCAAAGACCGACTGGGCGAACTTCGTCGCGAACGGTCGCCCGGTGGTGGCGTGTGTGACGACCATGCCGCGTTCAAACGTTCCAGACACGACCCGGGCGTAGGCGAGCCGATCCCGGTGGGCGCTGTTCATCCCAGACTGCACTTTGAAGACGAACGCGCTGAAGTCGTCGGCGACCTGGCGGACCGAGCCGTCAACACCCGGTGTCGCGCTGGGGTCCGGGGCCAGATCGAGCAACAGGTCCAGCAGCTGCGCGACGCCGAAGTTCTGGAGAGCCGAGGCGAACATGACGGGCGTGGTCTCCCCGGCCAGGAAACGCTCCTGGTCGTGGTCGGCCTCGTCGAGGGTGAGCAGCTCGTGTTCCTCGACCGCCTCCGCCCACAAGTGCGCGTCGTTGTCCGCGACCATGTCAGGGCCCAACCGCTGCTCGGGAGCCCTGGTGGCGCCACCGGCGGTGCGGGTGTACTTCACGAACTCGCCCGTCCGGCGGTCCAGGACACCCCGGAAGTCGCCGGCCTCACCGACAGGCCAAGTGATTGGAGTGGGACGGAGCTTGATCTTCTCCTGGATGAGGTCCATCAGCTCGAGCGCCGACAGCCCGGGACGGTCCCACTTGTTGATCACCGTGATCACCGGGATGCCGCGCAGCGCGCAGACCTTGAAGAGCTTGAGGGTCTGCGGCTCGAGCCCCTTGCCGGCGTCGACCAGCATCACCGCGGAGTCGACCGCCGACAGCACGCGGTAGGTGTCCTCGGAGAAGTCGCTGTGGCCAGGGGTGTCGACCAGGTTGATCACATGGTCGCGGTAGACGAACTGCAACGCGGCAGAGGTGATCGAGATGCCGCGCGTCTTCTCCATCGCCATCCAGTCGGACACCGTGGCGCGCCGGCCGCCCTTGCCGTGGACGGCTCCCGCCTCGGTGATCACCCGCGCGTGCAGGGCGAGTGCCTCAGTCAAAGTGGACTTGCCCGCGTCGGGGTGGCTGATGACGGCGAACGTACGGCGGGGGCGGTTGTCGGGCACCCGCGCGAATCTACCGGTCGGGTTGCCGGACCGTCTCTCGGCAGCCGACGCGGCGAACGGCGGTCCAGCTGGCTCGGCGTACGCCTGGCGTGGGGTTGTGGGCGGGTGCCGGCCGGAGGGCGTCGTGGGGGCCCGGCCGGATCACTGGGCCACCGCCCGCAGCTGCCCGAGTTCGCCGGCCGGAGGAATCCAGCGGCCGAGGCGGCCCTCACCGGGGCTGGCACAGGAGCTGCTGCCACGACACTACGTGACTCTCTCGTAGCTCGGAGACCGGAGTTCTCCCCTCATGCCGGGGTTGGGCGCTGAAGGGCGTTCCGTCACTTGGCCGCCTGTCGGATGGCCGCCGACGGTCGTGGCGCCCGGGCAACGCCGTTCCAGCGGCGCCGGCATTGCAGGCCGCGACGACGTCCCGGGCTAGCATTCGCGCTCCGCCCCGAGAGGACCTCCACATGGCAACCGACTACGACGCATCCCGCAAGACCGAAGACGAGCAGAAGGAAGAGAGCATGGAGGCCCGCCGCCTCACCTCGGGCGAGCAGGACAAGACCTCGGGGAAGGTGGACGAGGACGAGACCGAGCTGGCCGAGTCGTATGAGCTTCCCGGCGCGGATCTCTCCCACGAAATCCTCTCCATCGAGGTCACGCCCAAGCAGACCGACGAGTTCACCTGCACAGCCTGTTTCCTCGTTCAGCACGAATCTCGACGGTCCTCACCGGCCGCCGACCTCTGTGGCGACTGCGCCTAACGATCGACGGCTCATCGCTGGCGCGGGAGGCGGCCAGATCCGATCTCGCCGCGGAACCGCGCGAACGGTCGTGCGCGTCTTTCCGGCTGTCGGCGCACTCACATGCCGATGACAGCGCATCGTGCCTCCACCCTTACGGGATCGCGTCCTCCCTCGATGGAATACTTCCGCGAGTGATGATGCCGAGCGAGAAGCATCCGTCTGAAGAGCTGTTCCTGGTCGCCATTGTCGAGATGGCGCCCGGGCATGACGAAGCGGGACAGCGGTACGAGGACGCGGTGTTGGGGCTGCTGGATCGGCACGGCGGATCGGTCGAGCGGCGCATGCGCAGTACGGATTCGACAACCGAGGTACACCTGATCAGGTTCGGTTCACGAGCTGGATACGAATCCTTCATGGTCGACCCAGATCGACTCGACTACCGCGACAGACTCGGCGAGGCCGCGCCGAACACGCGCGTGCTCGAGGTACGTGAGCTTTAGACGCACACGCCTCGGCAGAGCCCCCACGCTCCCGCTAGCCGCTAGCCGCTAGCCGCGATCCGCGCGGACATGCCGATGAGCGCGCACGTCCTCGCTGATCCGCCATACGCTCGGAAGCGTGAACGCTCACTATCGGACCCGACCCACTTCAGAGCCGGACCTGCCGGCTGTGCTTGGCGTGCTGTCCCACAACCGAGCCCAGCGACCCGTAGGGTCCTTGCCCGATTCCGGCAGGAGCCATCCGAGAAGCAGGTCGCGATGTGGGCTCGAATCCAACGAACGCCGGACGTGACCGTGTACCTGGCCGAAGGACGGGGCGAAGGGGTCGGCACAGCCTGCTTGTCCGTGCTCCCCAACATCACCTACGACTGTCGGCCGACGGCGTTCATTGAGGCCGTTGCAGTCAAGTACGAGCACCGACGCCGAGGCGTTGCAAGGCAGATACTCGCCCGGGTGCTGGAGGACGCTCGTGCGGCTGGCTGTTACAAAGTGCAATTGCTCACTCATAAGCGACACTCCACGGACGGTGCGCACGATCTACACACGGCCCTGGGCTTTGCGCCGGAGGCCGAAGGGTTCCGGCTGTACCTGTAGCCTCGCCCGGCACTACGGCAGATCCGCCCTGTCATGCCGCGGAGAGTGTGCGGTCATGCCGACGACAGTGCGGTTTCTAGGTCGCTGGGTACCAGCGCACGCACAACGCGTCGTGGGTGAGGGGTGCAGTCGTCGCCCCCGCCGCCGCGCACGCCCGCGCGACCAGTCGTTCGGTCTCGTCGAGTGCCGCCTGGCACTCGTCCTCGGGGAGCAACCGGACGTGCGAGACCGTCGACACGAAACCTCGCCACTGCTGCGGCGTGAGTGTCCACGTCCAACGGAACGCACGCTGCTCGGCAAGGCCTGTCGAGAGCCCGAGACGGTCCAGAGGGTCGAGGTCGCCGGGAAGTTCTAGAGCCGGCTCAAGCCTCAGCGCCTGCCACTCCCAGTCGTGCTGCAATACAGGAACGTTCCATACGCAGCCGAGCCAGCCGTTGGGCCGAAGCACGCGGGCCACCTCCGCGGCGGCCTCCTTCTTTGGGAACCAGTGCCACGCGTCCGCGACGACGACCGCGTCGACTGAGGCGTCACCGAGCGGGAGGCTGGTGGCTCTCGTCTCGTGGGTTCGTAGCCGCGGGTGGCGCTGGCTGATGATTCCCAGCATTCGCCCATCGGGCTCCACCACGTCGAGTTCGAGGCCACGCTCAATCAGACGATCGGTCAACTTCCCCGTCCCTGCACCGATCTCGGCAACTTGCGCTCCGTCCGGCGGTACAAGCCAGTCGACGGCGGCGTCGGGGTAGGTGGGACGCCAGTCGTCGTACTCATCGGCCCAGGCCCCGAAGGAGGTTGCGCGCGCGGTGTCCATTTCGCAATCCTGTCAGTCGCCGCCCGTGGCTGACCTCAACCGCGGTCTGTGCCGCACTCCGCGCGGACATGCCGATGAGCGGGCTCGACAAGTCCGGGCGCGCCGACGCTGCCGCGTCTGCACTTGATTGCACCGCATACTCATGGAGTGGCTCTGCGCTTCGATATGTCCGATCTCCCTGCGGCCTTTCGCGAGCAACTCCACTCGCTTCGAGTTGGCGACGAGATCGCCTTGATCGAGGACGGAGAAGAGGTGGGCGCTGTCGTTGCGTTGCCGCGGGTACTCGTCGGGAAAGTGATTCCCGCGGCCGCGAATCATCCCGATCCGCGGGCGCCAAGTCGGCCAGGCGTGAAGGTGGTAGCAACTGGGATGAAGGTCACTGAGCGGGTGCGTGCGTGCCTGTCAGCGGCATTGGGCGACGATTTCGCAGTGGTGGACATCAGGACTGCACCCGAGACAATCGACGCGCTGATTGTCCCGCCCCTAAGCGCACAGGCACTCGGCATTCTGCGACGTGAGTTCCCCTCGGCCCGGCTCATCGTCACAGAGTTCGACGATCCCGAATCTGGTACGTGGATCGCGGGCCCCGTCACCCGCGCCATGGCGGCAGGAGCCCATGCATACCTGACTCCAGGGACACTGGGAGATCTCGCTGCCGAGGTTCGCGTGATCATCGAAGGTGGGGACGATCGAGCCCTGCCATCCGGCAGCCATCAGACGCGGGCCGTGCCCGAACTTGAGGCGGAAGTCTGATGTCCCGGTGCGTAGGGTCGCACGCCCATGCCGCTGTCAGGGCTCGCTGACATGTCGATGAGCGTGCGCGTCAGAGCGCGACACCTCCTGAACGGCTGGCGGTCTCACCGGCAACGTGGAAATGGCCATGTGCGAGTACCAGCGGCATGACGCCGACAACCGCTCGGCTGATCTTCTCGACGCCGTCTTCGGCATAGGCAAGGGTCGAGTCCGGCCAACCCCAAGGGTTGTTCGTGATGGTGTCCGCGACGGGGTCGGTGCGGGGCGGCCACGGTGGAGACCGTCAGAATTCCGGCGCCAATGGGCGCTTGCTGTTGCCGGTTCCTTGACAGACCGACTCGACCAGCGGGTGTACGAATGATCGGCAGACAGTGCCGTGGAAATCCTCTGTTCCGACCTCCACGAAGCCTGCCTTCTGGAGAACTCTGGCGCTGGGATCGTTGCCGATCACGACGAGGCCGCGAAGTCGAAGGGCGGGCGCGTGGGTCAGGTGCCAATCGACGAGGGCCCCGGCGATCTCTGTGGCCAGCCCACGCCCCCAGTGACTGCGTCGGATCGCGTAGGCGATTCCTCGGGTGCTGTCATCCCCGCCGAAGCCAGCCCTGCCGACGAGTTGACCATCTACGTCGGCGAGACGCCACTTCGTCCATCCTCGGGCTGTCTGGTGGGCGATGTACTCACCCACGAGGTCCTCGACCTCCGTCCTGGTCTCCGGGCGACCGAACCGCACGTATCTCATGGACTCGGGGTCAGAGTGCATCTCCAACAGCGGGTCGACATCTGTAGCGAGCCAGGTTGTGAGGACTAGGCGTGGAGTCGTCAGGATGACGCCACGCTCCGGCTGACCGCCTTCGGGGTGCTGAGTCACGCGGTTGATGATGCCAGCGTGCCGCCGCCGCTTGGTGACACGAGGCGGACTTCCCCCGCATGGGCAGCCGGGGCTGCCCAAGACCGAGTGCCCGCTCCTCCCGCGATCCGCGAGATGCACGACCGCGTCATCTGGCCGCGAGCGACCAGAGCTCCTCAGCACGTCGCACGGTCGCCACGAGTCGGCCGGGGTGTGGGCAGTTGGCAGACTGTGCCCATGGACTCCGAGATGAGCGAGGACCCCGACCGTGGCGAGGTGGTGGAGCCAGATGACTGGTTCCCCACGCCCATCACAGCCGAGGTCCTGCACGGCGCCCTCGACCTGGAGCG
>JAOPXC010000236.1 GCA_025965335.1 Nocardioides sp.
ACACCAGCGACGAGGCCGAGGCCAATTCGCTGTGGATCATCGACACGGCCGCGGCGTACATCGACGAGCACAGCCGGCCCGAGCCGTTCGGCCCCGCCCTCGAGGGATACGCCGCGCTGCCGAAGGCCGAGCGCCGCGCCAAGGCGGCGGCCCTCGGCGCGACCATCCGCGGCGTTGCGTCGCAGGACCGACCGATGGTCGGCCACTTCACCGACAGCCCGGCCGTCCTCGACTTCCTTGCGTCGGCCGAGCACCCCCGGCTGGCCGGACTGGGCACCAGCTGCCCGGACCACTTCCTGCGCACCAAGGTCAAGCCGCTGGTGCTTGACCTGTCGGCCGCGGCGACGGTCGAGGAGTCGATCTCCCGGCTGCAGGAGCTCGCGGTGTCGTACCGCGAGGACTACCAGGCCTACTACGACCGGCACGCCACCGCGGAGTCGCCGGCCATCCGCGGCGCCGACCCGCTCATCGTGCTGGTCCCGGGCGTGGGGATGTTCAGCTACGGCAAGGACAAGCAGACCGCGCGCGTGGCGGGCGAGTTCTACGTCAACGCCATCAACGTGATGCGCGGCGCCGAGGGCCTGTCGACGTACGCCCCGATCGACGAGGCCGAGAAGTTCCGCATCGAGTACTGGGCCCTCGAGGAGGCCAAGCTCCAACGGATGCCTGCGCCCAAGGCGCTCGCGACCCGGATCGCGCTCGTGACCGGTGCTGCAGGTGGCATCGGCAAGGCCACGGCCAAGCGCCTCGCCGCCGAAGGGGCTTGTGTCGTGATCGCCGACCTGGACCTTGCCAGGGCCGAGGCGGCGGCCGCCGAGATCGGCGGGCCCGACGTCGCGGTGGGGGTGGCGGCGGACGTGTCCGACGAGGCCGCAGTCCAGGCGATGGTCGACGCCACCGTGCTCGCCTTCGGTGGGCTGGACCTCGTCGTCAACAACGCCGGGTTGTCTCTGTCCAAGTCGCTCCTCGAGACGACGGCCGCCGACTGGGACCTGCAGCACGATGTCATGGCCAAGGGATCGTTCCTCGTGTCCAAGGCTGCAGCCCGGGTTCTCATCGACCAGGGCCTGGGCGGCGACATCATCTACATCTCGTCGAAGAACTCGGTCTTCGCCGGACCGAACAACATCGCCTACTCCGCCACCAAGGCGGACCAGGCACACCAGGTCAGGCTCCTCGCGGCCGAGCTCGGTGAGCACGGCGTGAAGGTCAACGGGGTCAACCCCGACGGAGTGGTCGCGGGGTCGGGGATCTTCGCGAGCGGCTGGGGTGCCAATCGCGCCGCGGTCTACGGCGTCGAGGAGAAGGACCTGGGCAAGTTCTACGCCCAGCGCACGATCCTCAAGCGCGAGGTGCTGCCGGAGAACATCGCGAACGCGGTCTTCGTCCTGTGCAGCCCCGACATGTCGCACACCACGGGCCTGCATGTCCCGGTCGATGCCGGCGTGGCGGCGGCGTTCCTGCGATGACCGTTCGCGCGTCGATCCGCGTCGCTGCGCTGGACCTGGGAGCCACCAGCGGGCGGGTCATGGCGGGGAGCGTGAGCGTGAATGGACTCCAGCTCGAGGAGGTGCATCGCTTCCCGAACGGCGGCATCCGGGCGAACGGGTCCCTGTACTGGGACATCCTCGGCATCCATCGCGAGATGCTCGCCGGGCTGCGCGCCATCGCCCGGTCCGGGCCACTGCACGGCATCGGCATCGACGCGTGGGCGGTCGACTACGGGCTCCTCGACCGCGACGGGACCCTGCTCGGCAACCCCTACAGCCATCGCGACGGGCGCACCGAAGGCGTCGTGGAGCAGGTGCTCAACAAGATCTCGGCCGAGGAGCTGTACGCGGTCACCGGCCTCCAGCGGCTGCCGTTCAACACGATCTTCCAGCTCGTCGCCTCGCTGGGCACGCCGGCGCTCGAGTCGGCGGAGACGCTGCTCCTGCTGCCGGACCTGCTCGGCTACTGGCTGACCGGCGAGATCGGGGCCGAGCGCACAAACGCCTCGACCACCCAGCTCTACGACGTGACCCGTCGCGAGTGGGCCATCGACCTCGCCAAGAAGGTGGGCATTCCCTGGGCGATCCTGCCGCCGTTGCGCGAGCCCGGCGACCGGGTCGGCTGGGTCCGGCCCGACGTGGCGGCCGGGCTCGACCTGCGGCAGGACGTGCCGGTCATCGCGGTCGGCTCCCACGACACGGCCTCGGCCGTGGTCGGCGTACCGGCCGGGGACGAGACGTTCGCCTACATCTCCTCGGGCACCTGGTCGCTGGTCGGCCTGGAGCTCGAGGCCCCCGTGCTGTCCGAGGCGGCCCGGCTGGCCGACTTCACCAACGAGGGCGGCGTCGACGGCACGGTCCGGTTCCTCAAGAACGTGATGGGCCTGTGGGTGCTCTCCGAGTGTGTGCGCGCCTGGCAGGAGCAGGGGTTCGCCGGCACCGACCTGCCCTCGCTGTTGGCGGGCGCCGCCGACGCCCCCGCGCTGCGGACCGTGGTCGACATCGACGACCCGCTCCTGCTCCCCCCGAGCACGCCGAGCGACCCGATGCCCGACCGGCTCCTCGAGCTGGCGCGGCGTGCCGGCGAGCCGGTGCCCGAGCACCGGATGGCGCTGGTGCGCTGCATCCTCGACTCGCTCGCCCTCGCCTACCGGCGACACCTGGGTGCCGCGGCCACCCTCGCCGGCCGTGACGTCGAGGTGATCCACGTCGTCGGCGGCGGCTCGCAGAACGCCCTGCTCTGCCAGCTCACCGCCGACGCGTGCGGACTCCCCGTCCTCGCCGGCCCGGCCGAGGCCGCGGCGCTGGGGAACGTGCTCGTCCAGGGCCGCGCGCTCGGCGCCGACCTGCCCGACCTCCCCGCCATGCGCGCCCTGGTCCGGCGCACGCAGAAGCTACGACGCCACGAGCCACGCACCGGCCTCGACTGGGATGCTGCAGAGAACCGATTGTCGACGAACGACGGAGTGAGGCGATGAAGCGGCAACTGCCCAGGCGTCACGACCTGGCGCCCCTGCTGAAGTTCAAGAAGCCGGAGCTGTCGCCGAAGAAGCGGCGGCTCGAGAGGGCGTTGACTATCGACGACCTGCGCCGAGTGGCCAAGCGTCGTACGCCGAAGCCCGCGTTCGACTACACCGACGGGGCGGCCGACGGCGAGGTCTCGCTGGCACGGGCCCGGGAGGCGTTCGCGGACGTCGAGTTCAACCCGTCGATCCTGCGGGACGTCTCGACAGTCGACACCTCGCGCGAGGTGCTGGGTGGCCGGGTTGCGCTCCCGTTCGGGATCGCGCCCACCGGCTTCACCCGGATGATGCAGGCTGAGGGCGAGATCGCGGGCGCCACTGCGGCGGCCGCAGCCGGGATCCCGTTCGCGCTCTCCACGATGGGGACCACCAGCATCGAGGACGTCGCCGCGGCGGCGCCGGGTGGACGAAACTGGTTCCAGCTCTACATGTGGAAGGACCGCGACCGGTCCATGGCGCTGGTCGAGCGGGCGGCAC
>JAOPXC010000249.1 GCA_025965335.1 Nocardioides sp.
AGGCACACGACCCGAGTCCCGCCAACTAACATGTGTGCGGCCGCGGCGACCGCGGCCGCGCCGGTGTAGCTCAGTTGGCAGAGCGCCTCACTTGTAATGAGGATGTCGCGGGTTCGACTCCTGTCACCGGCTCGATCCGCCGATCCAGCCGTTCCGGCAGGAGGGCCGACAGCGGTGTCGACGTCCGCCGATCACATCTGACGCCTCGGAATCCCTTACCGTTCTCGACATGTCCAGCCCGCGCACGCTCTTCGTCGTGGGGCTCGGACGTTCGGGCACCACGACGATCATGGACGTCCTCGCCGCGCACCCGGAGATCGCCCTCGGCGTCGAACGCTTCAAGGGCCTGTGGGGAGATCTGGACCGGCTGGGCCCGGAGCTGTTCGCGCGCGAGCGCTTCTTCGACTTCGAGGACGGGCTGACCAACCTCCGCCCCCAGGACGCGCGCAGGTGGCGCGACCACTACGCGCGGATGGCCGCGAAGTGGGACTCGGTGCGCTACGTCGGCGACAAGATGACGACGGTGCGCATCCAGAAGATCTGGCGCCGCCACCCCGAGGCCCGCTTCGTGTGCATCGTGCGCGACATCGAGCAGGTCGCCCACTCCTGGCACGAGCGGGCGCGCAACGCCGATGACCCCACCTGGCCCGACTCCCACAACGCCCGGCTCGCCGTCGAGCGCCAGAACACCGGCCTCGACCGGATCCGTAGCGCCTGCCGGCAGCGTCCCGACCTGGTCGCCGTGGTCGAGTACTCCCGGTTCTTCGGAGATCCCGAGGGGGCGAGCCTGCTGCGGATCCTCGACTGGCTCGACCTGGACCCGACCCCCGAGATCACGAGCGCGTTCGACACCACCCATGCCGGCTATGTCAGCTCGATCGCCCACAAGGCCAGGCCGCTGCCGCCCGAGGACGCCGAGTTCATCGACCAGCATGCCGACTCCGGGCTGTGGCAAGACGTCACCGAGCTGGCTTTCTAGCGCAGCCGGCGCGCCTCGAAGCTCGGGGCCGGGGCGGCGATCGCGTCCTGTGCGGCGACCAGCTGGATCTCCCGGGTGCCCGCGGCCAGCGTGGCCTCCAGCACGGCGTACACCGAGGACGTGGTCCGTTCGAGGGCGGTCGCCGGCGAACCGGTCGCATGTAGGTGGGCCAGGTACAGGGCCGCGGTGACGTCGCCGGCCCCGTTGGGGGTGATCGGGAGCAGGGGAGTGGTGACGACCCACGCGCCGGCGTCGGAAACGGCCACGACGTCGAGGGAGTCCTCGGGCACCTCGCCATGCAGGACGCTGGTGACCAGTACGTCGCGTGGCCCTCGGTCGCGGACCACGTCCACGGCGGCCAGCAGCTCGTCGAGGGTCGTCGTGGTGGTGCCGGCCAGGAAGTCGAGCTCGAAGTGGTTGGGGGTGACGATGTCCGCCTGGGGCACCACCGTGTCGCGCATGAACTCCGGGATGCCGGGGCGTACGAACATCCCGCGACCGACGTCACCCAGGACCGGGTCGCAGCAGTAGACCGCGTCCGGGTTGAGCGCCTTCACCTGGCGCACGGCATCGAGAATGACCGCGCCCACCGCCGGGTCGCCCTGGTAGCCCGACAGCACGGCGTCGGCCTCGCCGAGGACACCGCGCTCCGCGATGCCGGCGATCACGTCGCGCACGTCCCCGGGTGCCAGCAGCGGCCCGCGCCACGCGCCGTACCCCGTGTGGTTGGAGAAGTGCACGGTGAGCACCGGCCACACCTCGTGGCCCAGCCGCTGCAGGGGGAAGACGGCGGCCGAGTTGCCGACGTGGCCGTAGGCGACCGAGGACTGGATGGACAGGATCTTCACCCGGTCATTGTGGGAGCTGGGTTGCCTGTACGCCGAAACTAGAACGAGTTACAGTTGTGCCCGCCTGTGGGAGAGCACACATTCCGGCGGTATGCCCGGCCGCCCATCAGCACGATTGAACGAGGTTTGCGAATGGCCAAGACCGCGCCCTACAAGAACGAGGCCGACTACGTCGTCGTGGGCTCCGGCAGCTCTGGGGCCGCCATCGCAGGCCGGCTGGCCCAGTCCGGCGCCAGCGTGATCGTGCTCGAGGCGGGCAAGAGCGACGAGCAGTACCTCGTGAGGAAGCCCGGCATGATCGGCCCGATGCACTCGGTGCCGCAGATCAAGCAGCGCATCGACTGGGGCTACTACTCCACGCCGCAGAAGCACATCCTCGACCGCAAGATGCCCGTGCCGCGGGGCAAGGTCGTCGGCGGGTCCAGCTCGATCAACGGCATGGTCTACGTGCGCGGCAACCGCGCCAACTACGACTCCTGGGCGGCCGCGGGCAACACCGGCTGGTCCGCCGACGAGGTCAACGCGGCGTACCAGCGCATGGAGGACTTCGAGGACGGCGCCACCGCCTTCCGCGGCGCCGGCGGCCCGATCAAGGTCACCCGCAACAAGACGCCCCAGGAGGGCTCGCTCCAGTTCCTCCAGGCCGCGTCCGACACCCTCGGCGTGAAGATCCTCGACGACTACAACGCCGAGTCGCATGAGGGCGTGAGCCGGATGCAGCAGAACGCTGCCGCGGGCCTCCGCTACAGCGCATCGCGCGGCTACATCCACCACCTCGCCCCGCCCACGCTCCAGCTGCAGAGCGAGGTGCTGGTCACCAAGGTCGTCATCGAGAACGGCCGCGCGACCGGCGTCGAGGTCACCGACAAGGACGGCACCAGGCGCACGGTGCGGGCCGGCAAGGAGGTCGTCCTCTCGGCCGGCTTCGTCGGCTCGGCCCAGCTCCTGATGCTCTCCGGCATCGGACACGCCCAGCACCTCTCCGAGCACGGGATCGGGGTGGTCGCGGACCTGCCCGTCGGCGACAACCTGCACGACCACATGTTCCACGCGCTGACGTTCCACACGACCTCGTCGAAGATGCGCGGCAACGCCTTCTTCTTCGCCAAGGGTGTCGCCAAGGAGGTCCTGCGACCCGGGAAGTCGTTCCTGGCGAACACCGTCTTCGAGGCCGTCGCGTTCCTGCGCACGTCGCAGGCGACCGACGTACCCGACCTGCAGCTGCACGTGCTGCCCTGGTCCTACGTCTCGCCCAACCAGGACGAGCCGATCCAGCACAAGGTCGATCCGCGTACGTCGCTCACGGTGATGTCGACGCTGATCTATCCGCGCAGCCGGGGCACGCTGCGGCTCGCCTCGTCCGATCCGACGGCGGCGCCGCTGATCGACTTCCAGTACCTCGCCGACCCCGCCGACCTCGAGGTGCTAGCCGAGGGCTCGGAGATGGCCCGGGAGATCATGTCCGGCGCCGCGTTCGGCGGCGCGGTCAAGGAGGAGCTCCACCCGGGGGCGAACCTCAAGGGCCAGGCGCTGCGCGACGCGATCCTCAACCGGGCGACCTCCGTCTACCACGGCGTCGGCACCTGCCGGATGGGCGTCGACGAGCTCGCGGTCGTCGGCCCCGACCTCAAGGTCCGCGGCGTCGAGGGGCTGCGCGTCTGCGATGCCTCGATCATGCCGTCCATCACCGGCGGCAACACCAACGCGCCGGCGATCATGATCGGCGAACGGGGCGCGGACTTCGTGCTCGGAAGGGCCTGAGCATGAGCGTGCAGCGACCCGCCTCCATCACCGACGCGTTCCTGCAGAAGCTTGTCGCGCGGGTCCCGTCGACCAGCGGCGGCACCTGGAAGCTGACCGAGGTCTACACCGGCGAGGTGCTCGTCGAGCTGCCGCAGTCGACCCCGGCCGACATCGAGCGGGCGTTCGTGACCGCACGCGCGGCGCAGGTGGAGTGGGCGCGGCGGCCGCTGGCCGAACGGCTGAAGGTCTTCAAGAGGGCCCACACGCTGATGATCGACAACGCCACCACCACCGCGGACCTGATCCAGGTCGAGAGCGGGAAGAACCGGCGGATGGCGATCGAGGAGACCTGCGACCCGCCGATGGTGATCAGCCACTACCTCAAGCGGGCGCCCAAGCTGCTGGCCCCGACCAAGCGCGGCGGACCGGTCCCGTTCCTCTCCACGTCCACCGAGATCCGCCAGCCCAAGGGGATCATCGGGATCATCGCGCCGTGGAACTTCCCGTTCGCGACGGGGATCTCGGATGCCATGTCGGCGCTGATGGCCGGCAACGGCGTCGTGCTCAAGCCCGACAACAAGACGGCGCTGTCGCCGCTGTACGGCATCTCGCTGCTCGAGGAGGCGGGCCTGCCGAAGGGCCTGTTCCAGGTCGTCTGCGGCGAGGGTCCCGACGTCGGGCCGACCCTCATCGACAACGCGAACTACGTGATGTTCACCGGCTCGACCGCCACGGGGCGGGTCATCGGTGAGCGCGCCGGCCGCAACCTGATCGGCTGCTGCCTCGAGCTGGGCGGCAAGAACCCGATGATCGTGCTCGAGGACGCCGACGTCGACGACGTCGTCCAGGGTGCCCTGTTCGGCGCGTTCGGCAACACCGGTCAGATCTGCATGCACATCGAGCGGATGTACCTCCCCGCGACCCGGTACGACGAGATCAAGGCCCGCTTCGTGGCGGCCACCGAGGCGCTGAGCCTCGGGGCGTCGTACGACTTCGGTCCCGAGATCGGCTCTCTGGTCTCCGTGGACCACCGCGACCGGGTGAACTCGCACGTCGAGGACGCCGTGGCCAAGGGCGCGACCGTCGTCACCGGCGGCAAGCCGCGCCCCGACATCGGTCCCGCGTTCTTCGAGCCGACGATCCTCGAGGGTGTCACCAAGGACATGCTCGCCGGCACCATGGAGACCTTCGGCCCCGTGGTGGCGCTGTACCAGTACGCCACCGTGGACGAGGCCGTCGCCCTCGCCAACGACACCGACTACGGCCTCAACGCGTCGGTCTGGGGCGGCGACGTGAAGAAGGCGGCCGAGGTCGGCCGGCGGATCGAGTCGGGCAACGTCAACATCAACGACTCCCTCGCCACGGCGTTCGCCTCCAAGGGCACGCCGTCGGGCGGCATGAAGCAGTCCGGCGTCGGGGCGCGCCACGGCGACCAGGGCCTGCTCAAGTACACCGACGTCCAGAACCTCGCGGTCCTCAAGAAGCAGGTCATGGGCGCCCGCCCCGGCCAGGACTACGACAAGTACGTCAAGAGCATGCTGTCCGGGCTGAAGATGATGCGGAAGACGCGGATCCGCTGACCCCCTGGGGGTGGCAGCGAACTGCGGGTCTCCCCCACCCCGCCCCTAGGGTCGGACCATGAGCGAGATGACCTACCGCCCGCTGGGCGACTCCGGCCTGATGGTGAGCGTGGTGGGGATCGGCTGCAACGCGTTCAGCCGCCGCGTCGACCTCGACGGGGTGACCGACATCCTGCGCGCCGCCCGGGACACCGGTGTCACGCTGCTCGACACGGCTGACACGTACGGCGACCCGCCCGGCGGCAGCGAGGCCCTGCTGGGCGAGGCGCTCGCGGGCCAGCGCGACGAGTTCGTGCTGGCCACCAAGTTCGGCATGAGCATGCGCGGCGAGTACGGCCAGGACCACGGCGTCCGCGGTTCGCGCGCCTACGTGCGCCGCGCCGTCGAGGGCAGTCTTCGTCGGCTCCGGACCGACCACATCGACCTCTACCAGCTGCACGTCCCCGACGAGGTCACCCCGATCGAGGAGACCCTGTCGGTGCTCACCGACCTGGTCCGCGAGGGCAAGGTCCGTTACGTCGGCTGCTCGAACTTCGCGGGCTGGCAGGTCGCCGACGCCGACTGGACCGCCCGCTCGGCCGGCCTCGAACGCTTCGTGTCCGTGCAGAACCGCTACTCGCTGCTGGACCGCACGGTCGAGGACGAGGTGGTGCCCGCGTGCGAGACGTTCGGGCTGGGGGTGCTGCCCTTCTTCCCGCTGGAGTACGGCCTGCTCACCGGCAAGTACCGCCGCGGTGCGGCCGCGCCGACCGGGTCCCGCGCCGACCTCGACGCGTCCCGTGCGCAGTGGCTGGAGCGGGCGGACTGGGACCGGATCGAGGCGCTCGAGGCGTACGCCGCGGCGCGCGGCATCGGCGTACTCGACGTCGCGATCGCCGGGCTGGCCGCGCAGCCCGCCGTCGCGTCGGTGATCTCGGGGGCGACGTCGGGGGACCAGGTACGGGCGAACGCTGCTGCGCTGCGGTGGGAACCCTCCGAGGCCGACCTCGTCGAGCTGGACGAGGTCACCGCCGACTGAATGGTCAAGGCCCAATGTGGGGCATGCGGCGAAGTGACCGTGGCCGACGCTGGCTCCCGGCCGACCACAATCCGGTTGCCCCCCGGGGCGAGCCGTTCCAGACTCGCCTCATGATCTGACGCCCGGCTGCGCGCCGCCGTCTGCCGGACGGCCCGATGTCGGACGGCAGGGTCTTCCTGCGCGCTCGCCGTTCGCTGTTCGAGTCGCTACGACCTACCGCGATGGAGCGTCATGAGTAGCAAGCAGCCCCACCCGCCCGGGCCCGCCCCCGACCTCGAGCCGAGCGTCATCCACCCGCACCCGCTCGCCTACCTGTTGGGCCTGCAGGGCGTGGCCCTGTTCCGGTCCTTCAACGGCGAGTTCGACCGTGCGTACGCCGAGGCCCGGATCGCCGAGGTCCGCGCCCTCCTCGACGCCGCCGACGAGATCGGCGGGGGAGTCGACGTACCCGTCATCGACACCGCGGAGGGGTACGACGGGTGGGCGCCGTCGTACGACCAGCCGCGCAACCTGATGCTCGAACGCGAGCAGGTCATGGTCCACAGGATCCTGGACACGCTGCCGGTCGGGCTCGCGCTCGACGTCGCCTGCGGCACCGCCCGGCACGCTGCCCATCTGGCCCGGCTCGGCCATCGCGTGATCGGCGTGGACGCCTCACCCGGCATGCTGGCCGTGGCTCGCGCGAAGCTCCCCGAGGCGGAGTTCCACCAGGCTGACTGGCACGCCCTGCCGGTGCCGGACGACCACGTCGACACGGTGGTGTGTGGACTCGCGCTCACCCACGTGCGCGACATGACGCCCGTGTTCGCGGAGTTCGCCCGGGTCCTCAGGCCGCTCGGCCATCTCGTCGTGTCCGACTCCCGGGGCCTGATGGACGGGGCGCGGCTCTACCCGATGGTCTTCGAGGACCGCGACGGCAACCCCGGCTTCATGCGCGCGTGGGTCCACCCGACCAGCGAGTACCTGCAGGCGGCGCTCCCGCGCGGCCTGCGGGTCCTCGGCTGCGAGGAGTACGCCGGCGACCGGGACCTGGTGGACGCGAGCGGCACCGAGCTCATCGACGACGAGCCGGTGCGGCGGTGGACTGCCCGGGAGGAGCCGGCGGACATCTACCAGCTCCACCCGTGGGCCCCGGTGGCGACCAACGCCAACTTCCGGGGCAAGCCGTCCTGCATCGTCTGGCACTTCCAGCGGGAGGGCTGAGTCGGACCGGCGGCCGTCAGGCGACCTGGAGGCTCCGCTTCGAGAGGCCCATCCAGAAGCCGTCGATGACCTGGATGCCCGGCTCGTCGGGCGTCGTCGCCGCGCCGAGGGTCACGAACAGCGGCGTGTAGTGCTCGACGGTCGGGTGGGCGTAGGGCATGCCCGGGGCCCTGGAGCGGTAGCTCGCGAGCTCGTCGACGTCGCCGCGGGCCATCGCCTCGCCGGCCCAGGCGTCGAAGTCCGTCGACCAGCCGGGCGCGTCGGCGTCGATGCGGAACTCGGTGAGGAACGGCAGCCCGTGGGTCAGGAAGCCGGAGCCGATGATCAGCACCCCCTCGTCCCGCAGCGGCCGCAGCCGCCCGCCGAGGGCGAGCAGCCGGATCGGGTCGTGGGTGGGGAGCGACATCTGCAGGACCGGGATGTCCGCGTCGGGGTACATCAGCTTCAGCGGCACCCAGGCGCCGTGGTCGAGGCCGCGGCCGGCGTGCTGGTGCACCGGCTCGTTGGCCGGCATCAGGGCGGCGATGCGCTGGGCGAGGGCGGTCGAGTCGGGGGTCTCGTAGGTCATCTGGTAGTACTTCGGGTCGAACCCGCCGAAGTCGTAGACCAGGGGAGCACGGTTGGCGCTGAGGCTCACCGGTGCGGATTCCCAGTGCGCGCTGACGATCAGGATCGCCGTCGGTCGCGGCAGGTCGGCTGCCCACGCGGCCAGCTGCCCCGACCAGAGGGGGTCGTCCAGCAGGGGCGGGGCGCCGTGGCCCATGTAGAGGGCGGGCATGCGGTCGCTCATGATCACCTCAATGGTTCCATATTCAACTTTATTCCATCGGGAGTGACCAGTCCACACCTGCGCCGCCCTGCTGGGTGAGCAGGGTGTTGACCCGGCTGAAGGGTCGCGACCCGAAGAAGCCCCGGCTGGCCGAGAGCGGGGACGGGTGGACCGACTCGACCCACGGGACCGGGCCGAGCATCGGCTTGAGGCCCTGGGCGTCGCGACCCCACAGGATCGCGGCGAGCGGGCCGCCGCGCCGCGCCAGGGCCTGGATCGCGCACTCGGTGATCTCCTCCCAGCCGCGTCCGCGGTGGCTGGCGGACTCGCCCGGCCGGACGGTCAGCACCCGGTTGAGCAGCATCACCCCGCGCTCGGACCAGGTCGTCAGGTCGCCATGGGCGGGCGGCTCGACGCCGACATCGGTGCGGAGCTCCTGGTAGATGTTCGCCAGGCTCCGGGGGACCGGCCGGACGTGTGCCTCGACCGCGAAGCTGAGCCCGATCGGGTGGCCCGGGGTGGGGTAGGGATCCTGGCCGACGACCAGCACGCGCACGTCGGCCAGCGGCTTGCTGAACGCGCGGAAGACGTGGTCGCCGTGGGGAAGATAGGCCCGCCCGGCCGCCAGCTCCGCGCGCAGGAACTGACCCATGCGGGTGATCCGCTGGTCGACGGGCTGGAGCGCGTCGGCCCAGTCCGGCGCCATCAGTCCCCGGTCGACCAGGCCGGCCAGTGCGCTCATGGCGGTGACGCTATCCGACGGAACTGGGCGAGGGTTTTGCGCTCTTGGCGTG
>JAOPXC010000258.1 GCA_025965335.1 Nocardioides sp.
CGCATCTTCCCGTCGGGGTCGGTGACCGCCTGCGCCTTGGTGAGCGAGGTCTGGTGCGTCTCGTAGTCGGTCGAGGCGTACCAGTCGGACCCGATCTGGATGCCCTGGTAGGCGCACTCGGTGCAGTGCGGGAGCGTGACGATCATCGCCTCGTCGTCGGCGAGCTCGTAGTGGCCGATCGACGATCGCTGCGACGCCAGGCCACCCGGTGTCGACTGTGGCGCGGTCAGCGTATTGACCGGCTCCTTGTACTGGAAGAACTGTGGGAACGCGAACCAGGTCTGGATGGACCCGGTCAGGGAGCGGGCGGCCACCTCGTACTTCTTGGCCAGCGTCGCCCGGGTCAGGGCCTTGGCGGGCTTGCCGACCTGGTCGGGACGCTCGATCCAGAGGTTGCCGCGCTCCTCGGTGTCCCAGTCGTTGTAGACCTCGCGCACGATCATGGTCTTGGCGCCGGGCTCCGCAACGTAGGTGAACTCGAAGGTCCCGTCCGGGGAGACGTCGAGCTCACGGTCGTCGAAGGCCATCAGCGACGTGGCCGCGGAAGTGGCGGTGTACGCCCCGCCCATCACCTGGAACGACAGGTCCGCGGTGGTTCCGCGCCGGCCGCGGACGACGTACTCGACGCCCTCGCGGAGGTAGGCGTTGAAGTACACGGCGTCGGGGTTGTCGAGACCCTGGCGGGAGTACTGGTGGGTGGGGTTGATGAAGATAGGTCGGTCGAGGTCGTAGTCGAAGGCCATCTGCATCGCCATCCGGATCCGGCCGGACAGGTAGTCGTAGCCCTCGAGCAGGTCCTGCTCGGTCCTGATGAACGTGGCGCCCTCGATCAGTTTCTCGGCCTCGGCGATGGCGTCCTGCAGCGGCCGGGTGAGGTCCCCGCTCTCGCCGGTCCAGCCCGTCGAACCTCGTAGCGAGCCTGTCGAGACGTCCATTCAGGCCACCTTGCTGATGATGGTGTCGGCGTACCTGTTCAGGCCGTCGATCTTCTTCTCCAGCGGCTCGGTGTCCGGCCCCATGATGTACGGGATTCGGAAGCCCACGATGCAGTCGGTGACGCCCTTGTCCTCGAGGCGCTTGATGCCATCGAGGTCGTAGGCGTCGTACGAGATCACGTGCACCTCGAAGTCGTCGCGGGTATCGCCCTCCTCCTTGCGGATCTCGGTCAGCCGCGTCAGCAGTCGGTCCAGCTCCTCGCCGTCGCCGCCCGCGTGCATCCACCCGTCCCCCTTGAGCACGGCGCGGCGCAGCGCGGCGTCCGCGTGGCCGCCGACCAGCAGCGGGATCTTCTCGGTGGCGCCGGGGCACTGCTTGAGCTCGTCGACCTCGTAGAACTCGCCCTTGTAGGCGAAGAACTCGCCGGTGGTGAGGCCGCGGAGGATGTCCATGCACTCGTCCATCCGCTTGCCGCGCTTGGCCCAGTCGACGCCGAGGTTGGCGAAGTCCTCGGGCCACGGGGAGATGCCGACACCCAGGCCAAGGCGGTTGTCGGACAGGAACGCCAGGCTCGAGGCCTGCTTGGCGACGAGCACCGGGGGGCGCACCGGCAGCTTCAGGACGAACGGCGTCAGCCGCAGCGTCGTGGTCACCGCGAACAGGTGCGCGCTGAGCACCATGGTCTCGATGAACTCCTTGCCGTCGAGGAACGCGCGGTCCCCCGTGTCGGTGTAGGGGTACTTCGAGTCGGAGTCCTTGGGGTAGATGAGGCTGTCGGCCACCGTCATCGACGTGTAGCCGGCCCGCTCGGCTGCCTGCGCGAGCGGCGCATAGAACTTCGCCTGGGTCATCGCTTCGGCGTAGGTGAATCGCATCGCGCGGTCCTTCGGTTGTCGAGGCTGTCGAGACATCGGTTGTCGAGCCTGTCGAGATACTAGAACGTGTTCCAGTTTTGTGCCAGAGTCGGTGGTCACGAAGCGAGGCCCCACACAGCGGGCCGCGGCAGGCAATGGACCAGGGAGTTGTGACCGACGGTGGACCTACAGGAGATATCCGACCGGCTCGAGATTCAGGACGTGCTCATCCGTTACACGCGGGCGATCGATACGGGTGACTGGGACAAGCTCGACACGGTCTTCACGTCGTACGCCGAGATCGACTACACGGAGTCGGGCGGCATCCAGGCCTCGTTCCAGGAAGTGAAGCCGTGGCTGGCCGAGATGCTGACGGCCTTCTTCCCGAAGCGCATGCACACGCTCGGCCAGCTCGACATCGCGCTCGACGGTGACGAGGCCACCGTCTCCGCGTACTTCCACAACCCGATGCCCATGGACGACGGCAAGGGCGGCGTGAAGGTCGTGGAGTTCGGCGGCATCTACCACCACACGCTGACGCGTACGGCGCAGGGCTGGCGCAGCTACAAGTTGCACGAAGAGGTCGTCTGGAAGCGTGGCCTCTAGCAGGGCTACGCCGGGTGCGCGCCCGCGATGCCGAGGGGCAAACGAGCGTGCCGCGCTGTGGCCGCGACCGGTCGAGCTCCACGCCGACCTCGGCAAGAACGACAGGTGGACGGACCGCGAGGGCCCCGGTCGTCATCCTCGAGCCGCGCCTGATCGCAGAGGTCACCGCGTAGGGAGCTCGCCGACCTGGGCGAACAGCTGGCCGTAGAGCGTGGCGACGACCAGGTCGTCGGTGAGCTGGGTCGTCCACCACGCGGAGGCCTCGTCGTGCTGCTCCGCGCTGTGGCCCAGAGCGGCGGCGACCCGCTCCACGAGTGCGCGGTCCCCACCGGCCCAGCCGATCGCCCTGGCGGCCACCGCGAACGCGACGAGCGACATGCCGTGCGGGGCCAGGCGAGGGTCGTCGGGAGCGACACCGGCCTCCGGCCACGTCGTGGCCGCGACCTGGGCCTGGACCCGCTGGGCGGCCTCGACGTCGGCGGCGGCCGGCCCGGCGCCGGGCTCGTGGCCGGCGGGGAACGGGTGGGCCGTCGAGGCGGCGGCAACCGCGGCGAGGTCGTCGGCGTCGAAGCCGAGGCCGCGGGCGGTGAGGTCGGATCGGTAGGTCGCCAACATCGTCGGAGCCTGCGCCATGATCGCCAGCATCGATCGGCTCATCGCCATCGGGTCCTGTGCCATGCGAGCACCGTAGGCGAACCCCGCGCTCCGGACGCGACTTGGTTCGCGCCCGTTCGTCCCCGACAATGGGGTGGTCTCTCGGCCGCAACCAAGGAAGCGTCGTACACATGGCACGCAGCGAGCGCCCGGTCCTGACCGGTCTGGTCGCGCTGGTCGGCGTCGGAATCATGGTCGGCCTCTTCCTCGGCGGAGCCGCGTTGGCGGCCACGAAGGTCCTCGGCATCAACAGCAACGGCGGCTCCAGCAGCTCGACGTCGCAGGAGTCGATGTACCTGCCCAAGCCCTCGAAGACGCAGTCGCCGTCCGGTCCACTGATCACCCTCGCGCCGGACCCGAACGGCAGCTCGGCCCCGAGCGACAAGCCCACCAAGGAGCAGCCGCCGAAGAAGGCGATCTCGCTCTCCGCCGGACAGACCGACGTCGGCCAGATGGAGCGGCTCGACCTCACCGGCGTCTACCCGCGCGGCGAGGGCGCGATCCTGCAGGTGCAGCGCTTCCAGAACGGCGCCTGGGTCGACTTCCCGGTGACCGCCTCGGTGGGCAACGAGACCTTCAGCACCTACGTGCAGACCAGCCAGGTCGGCCCCAACCGGTTCCGCGTCGTCGACACGGACACCGGCCTGCAGTCCAACGAGGTCCGCGTCAACGTCCGCTGAGCCGGGGTCGACGC
>JAOPXC010000273.1 GCA_025965335.1 Nocardioides sp.
CGTGAAGGGGCTGGCGTGGGCGAGCAGGTCCCGGACTTCGACTCGTGGGTTGCCGCGCGGGGTCCGGCGCTGTTGCGGCTGGCCTACACGCTGACCGGCAACCGCGCCGACGCCGAGGACGTCGTCCAGGAGGCCCTGGCCAGGGCGCTGCCCCGTTGGGAGCGCATCTCGGGCGTCCGGGACCCCGATGCCTACGTCCGCCGGATGGTCGTGAACGGCCACACGTCGTGGTGGCGCAAGGTCCGACGCCGGGAGTCGCCGGTCTCCGAGGTCGTGCCCGCCGGCGACGATGCGCCGGCCGCCGACAGCGGGATGGCGCACGACGACCGGCGGCGGATCTGGCTCGCCTGCCGGGCGCTGCCCGAGGCGCAGCGCACGGCGGTCGTCCTGCGCTTCTACGAGCAGCTCGAGTACGACGAGATCGCGGCGCTCACCGGGGTCCGCGAGGGGTCGGTGCGTTCCCGGGTGTCCCGCGGCCTCGCCGCGCTGCGCCTGGAGATGGGCGAGTCGATGGATGAGGAGCCGCACGATGAGTGACTTCGAGAGCCGGGTTCGCGACGCGCTGGGCGCGGGCGCTTCGGGCGCGCCGGATGCGTCGGGGCTGGCGGGCGCGGCCCGGAGACTGGCCCGCACCCGACGCCGCACGACGATCGTGGTCTCGGTGGTGGCCGTGCTCGCCGTCGTCGCCGTCCCGGTCGGGGTCCTGGCCCTGCGCGACTCGGGCGACGCCTTGTCCGGCCCCGGCATCGCAAAGGATCCGACCGGGTCCACCGCGTCCGATGCCCCGACGAGGTGGCGCACCGAGACCTGGCGGGACCTGGAGATCGAGGTGCCGGCCTCGTGGGGCTACGGCACCCTGTCCACCTGGTGCCTGAACGGCAAGCGTGGGCCCGGGAACCCCGTCGTGGAGCGTCCCGGCGGCGCGGTGCGCTCCATCGGCTGCGGAAACCCCAGCAGCGGCTATGGCGTGAACTTCTTCGACTCCTCGACGAGCGGCTTCATCCAGCAGCCGGGTGCCGTCGAGCAGGTGGCCGGGGCGTCCCAGGACAGCCCGGACGGTGCGTGGACCGGGTACGCGATCTCGACAAGTGGGGACACCGCGATCTTGGTGGTCGCACCCACGCAGGCGATGGCCCGGAGGATCCTGGACTCGGCTCACCGCGTCGAGGGCGTGGACACCAACGGCTGTGCGCCGGCCGCCGCGGACGCGCCTGACTCGGGCGCCGCCGACTCGGTGTCGGTGTGCCGCTACACGGCCGCCGGGCTGCTCGAGCAGAGCGAGCGGCTCACCGGTCCGGACGCCTCCGACGCCGTCGCGGCCCTCGAGGCCGCACCCGAGACCGGCGACTCGCGGCTGTGCCCGGCTCCGCTGGGAGGGGCTGAGGAGCCGAGCGAGTACGCGCTCCTGCTGGCAGGCGACGAGCAGTACACGGTGCAGTGGACCGGCTCCGCGTGCCCCAACTGGGGCGTGTTCTGGGGTGACACCAGGCGGGCGTTGACGGCCGACGTCATGTACTGGGCACTGTCTCCGGGCTGGTCGGGAGTCGTCGACGGGGACGTGCCGTTGCCGCCTGACCTGCGGCACTGACGCGGCCTAACGTCAGACAGGCACGTACCCCTGTGGATGACCGAGTGCACGGAATCCGGAGTCGGTTCAGGCTGGATGTGTGGAGGTGTCAGCGGCGCTGGAGCGGCTGGGCGGGGTCGGGACGACCGCCCAGATCGTGGCTCTGTCGTCGCGTCGCAGGCTCCGGCTGGCACTTCGGCGCGGGGAGATCACGCGGGTGGGTCGTGGACGCTACGCCTCGACCTCAGCCACAAGGGACCGTGCGACCGCGGTCGCCCTCGCGGGCGTGACCTCGCATCTGAGCGCGGCCAGGCATTGGGGGTTGGCCGGTGAAGTGGCCTCCCGAGCAACCCTGGGTGACCGTGCGGCGCAAGCGCCACCTCGATGCGGAGCGCCGCGCAGCCCTGAACCTCGCGTACGCCGACCTGACGCCCGAGGAGATCGTGGACGGGGTGACCTCGCCCCTGCGCACGGTCCTCGACTGTGCCCGCCGGCTGCCCTTCGACGAGGCCCTGGCGGTCGCGGACTCGGCGCTGCGGGCCGGCGACGTGCGGAAGACGGAACTGGTCGCGGCGGCCGCCTGCGTGCGCGGGAGGGGAGCGGCGCAGTGCCGTCGGGTGGCCGCCGAGGCGACTGCGAAGGCGGCCAACCCGTTCGAGTCGGTGTTGCGGGCGCTGGCCCTGGAGTACCCCGGGCTGGCGATGTCGCCGCAGCGGCCGGTCACCGCCCGTGGCCGCACCTGGCACCCCGACCTCGTCGACGAGTCGCGGCGCCTCGTCCTCGAGGCCGACTCCTGGGAGTTCCACACGTCCAAGGACGCACACTCCCGCGACTGCGTCCGCTACACGGCACTGGTCCTGGCCGGTTGGCGGGTCGTGCGGTTCACCTGGGAGCAGGTCATGCTCTCGCCGGCGTACGTCCGCGACGTGCTGGCGGAGCTCGCTACGTGGCCGGGCGTGGCGGTCGCTCCCTGAACGAGTCGGACGGCTCGAGCGGCGACGGACCCCCCGAGGCGGTTGCGCGGCCCGTTGTCAGACCAGTACGCCGATTCCGACTCCGGGCGGTGAAAACGTTGCTAGCGTGCGTTTCGCTCCCGGCTGACCGCAGCCGTGTCCGGGCCGGCTCAGCACGAAGGGTTCCCCATGTCGAACGCTCTCCATTTCCTGCGCCGTCACACCGTCGCGGTCGTCGCGCTCCTGCTGCTCACCGGCGGGGGTGCCTACGGGGTAGCGGGCCACGTCGGCAGCAGGGACGCGCCCCGGACGACGCGGATCTATGCCTGCGTGAACGCCAAGAGTCACGTCCTGACGCAGACCACGGCGACGCGGCTCTGCCCAAAGGGCTCGAAGAAGATCTCCTGGAACGTCGCCGGACGCACTGGCGCCACCGGGCCGGTCGGGCCCGCGGGCGCCCCGGGCGAGCCCGGTTCGGTGGGTCCGAGTGGTGCGCCGGGAGCGGTAGGTCCGTCCGGAAATCCGGGAGTGGCGGGTCCGTCCGGAGCGCCGGGCTCGGCGGGTCCGATGGGACCGAGTGGAGCAGCGGGTCCGAGTGGCGCGCCGGGTTCGGCGGGTCCGAGTGGAGCAGCGGGTCCGAGTGGCGCGCCGGGTTCGGCGGGTCCGAGTGGCGCGCCGGGCGCCGCCGCCGTCTCCGCGTTCGCCGAGTTCTTCGCCCTCGCGCCGCCCGACAACGCGGCCACCGTTGCCCAGGGCGCCGACGTCTCGTTCCCCCAGGACGGCCCAACCAGCGGCTCGATCCTGAGGACCGGTCCGAGCTCGTTCACCCTGCCAGCGATCGGCACCTACCGCGTGTCGTTCAAGGTGCCGGTCACGGAGCCCGGCCAGCTCATCCTCACCCTGAACGGCGCCGATCTTGCCTACACGGTCACCGGGCGGGCGACCGGCACGTCGGCGATCGCCGGTGAGTCCCTCGTCGCGACCAGCGTGGTCAACTCGGTGTTGACGGTGCGGAATCCGGCGGGCAACTCCCCCGCGCTCACGATCACCCCGTTGGCCGGCGGCACCCGCCCGGTCTCGTCCACGCTCATCATCGAGCAGTTGAAGTGAGCCGCCGGGTCGTGTGCCTGACGACGCCCCATGCGGCGCTCTCAGGCACACGACCCCGCTAAACGGTTCGCTGCCCGGGCGCCGATGCCGGAGAATGCTCCGACGTGGGTCATGTGGATGTCGCTGGGGTGCGTTACGAGCTGCCGGACGGGCGGGTGCTGCTCGACGACGTGTCGTTCCGGGTGGGCGAGGGCGCCAAGGTCGCGCTCGTCGGCGCCAACGGCGCCGGCAAGACCACGCTGCTGAGGATCATCACCGGCGACCTCCAGCCGGATGCCGGCGCCATCACCCGCAGCGGCGGTCTCGGCGTGATGCGGCAGATGGTGGCCGAGGGGATCTCGACAGGCTCGATCGACGGGGATCCAACGGTCGCCGACCTCCTCATGAGCGTCTCGCCTCCGCGCATCCGTGCCGCCGCGGCTGAGGTGGACCGCCGCGAGCTGGTTCTGATGGACACCGACGACGAGAAGTCGCAGATGGCGTACGCCCACGCGCTGTCGGAGTTCGCCGACGCCGGCGGCTATGACATCGAGGTGACGTGGGACGTCTGCACGACGGCGGGGCTGGGGCTGCCCTACGACCGGGCGAAGTACCGCGCGCTCAAGACCCTGAGCGGGGGCGAGCAGAAGCGGCTCGTGCTGGAGTTCCTGCTGCGTGGCCCCGACCAGGTTCTGCTGCTCGACGAGCCCGACAACTTCCTCGACGTCCCCGGCAAGATCTGGCTCGAGCACCGGGTCCGCGAGTCGGACAAGACGATCCTGATGATCAGCCACGACCGCGAGCTCCTGAACAACACCGCGACCCGGATCGTCACCGTCGAGCTCGGAAGCGCCGGCAACACCGTGTGGACGCACCCGGGTGGCTTCGCGTCGTACCACGAGGCCCGCCGGGATCGGTTCGCCCGCTTCGAGGAGCTGCGCAGGCGCTGGGACGAGGAGCACGCCAAGCTCAAGCAGCTGGTCCTGCACTACAAGATCAAGGCCGAGTACAACGACGGCATGGCCTCGCAGTACCGCGCGGCCCAGACCAGGCTGCGCAAGTTCGAGGAGGCCGGTCCGCCGACCGAGCAGCCCCGCGAGCAGCAGGTCTCGATGCGCCTCAAGGGGGGCCGCACCGGCAAGCGCGCCGTGGTCTGCGAGGAGCTCGAGCTGCTGCTGCCTGCATCGAGCATTGAGCGCAGCGACCGGGTCGAGATGATGAAGCCGTTCGATCTCGAGGTCTGGTACGGCGAGCGGGTGGCCGTGCTCGGCTCCAACGGGTCCGGCAAGTCCCACTTCCTGCGGCTCCTGGCCGCGGGTGGGAGCGACCCTGACGTCGAGCACCGGCCCGTGTCCGAGGTGCCGGTCAAGCCGGTCGACCACACCGGAAAGGCCAGGCTTGGGGCACGGGTCCGCCCGGGCTGGTTCGTGCAGACCCACGAGCATCCCGAGCTGATGGGCCGCACCCTGCTCGAGATCCTGCACCGCGGCGACGGTGACCCGAACGGTCGGGGCGGCATGGGCCGCGAGCAGGCCGCCCGGGTGCTCGACCGCTACGAGCTCGCCCACGCCTCGGAGCAGACGTTCGAGTCGCTCTCCGGTGGACAGCAGGCCCGGTTCCAGATCCTGCTGCTCGAGCTCTCGGGTGCGACCCTGTTGCTCCTCGACGAGCCGACCGACAACCTCGACGTCCAGTCCGCCGAGGCGCTCGAGGACGGTCTCGCGGCGTTCGAGGGCACGGTGCTCGCGGTGACGCACGACCGCTGGTTCGCGCGCGGCTTCGACCGCTTCCTCGTGTACGGCGCCGACGGCGCGGTCTATGAGTCCGACGGTCCGGTCTGGGACGAGGGAAGGGTGCGGCGCACGCGATGAGAGACCTGGAGATCGCCGAGGTCGACCCGTTCGACGACACCCGGTTCGACGCCTGGTACGCCGCCTACCTGGCCGCCGAGCAGGTGTCCGGGCTCGGCTCGCCCTGGCAGCTCGAGGAGCTGCGGGTGCAGATGCAGGAGCAGGGCCGGCGCCGCTGGGCGCAGGCGTACTCCGGTGCCGTGGACGGCTGCGTGGTCACCGCGGGCTGGATCCAGACCCCGCTGCTCGACAACCTCGAGCGCGCCCAGATCTCGGCCCACACGGTGCCCGACCACCGGCGCCGGGGGCACGGGACCGCGATGGTGCGGCACCTGGAACGGGTGGCCCGCGAGCGAGGCCGGTCCGTGGTGGGCGGTGAGACCGCATGGGCCCATGCCGCGGGAGCGGACGGGAGCGACGAGCCGGGTCCGGAGTTCGCACGCAGCGTCGGCTTCGAGCTCGCCCTGGGTGACATCAAGCGTGAGCTGCGGCTGCCCGTCACCGAGGAGCGGCTGGCGGCCCTCGAGGCCGAGGCTGCGCCGCACCACACGGCGTACACCCTGCGCTCCTGGGTCGGTCCGGTGCCCGACGACCTGGTCGAGGGCTGGGCGGCGCTCACGTCGACGCTGATGACCGAGGCGCCCACGGGTGACCTCGAGGTCGAGGCCGAGGCGATCGACACCGCCGTCGTCCGCGAGGCGGAGGCGATGATCGCGAAGCAGGGCCGCACGAAGTACAACACCGTCGCGCTGGACCCGGCCGGCGAGGTGGTGGCGTACTCCGACATCGCGATCACGATCCACGAGCCGGACGGGGCCTACCAGTGGGGCACGCTGGTCCGGCGCGACGCCCGCGGCCACCGGCTCGGTCTGGCGGTCAAGGTGGCCAACCTGCGGCTGATGCAGCGGGAGCAGCCCGACGTGTTGCGCCTGATCACCTACAACGCCGAGGTCAACTCGCACATGGTCGCAGTGAACGACCGGCTCGGGTTCGTCCCGATCGCTCGGCTCGGTGAGTTCCAGAAGCACCTGGCCTGAGCGCTCCGAAGCACGCGGAGAAGGGGCGGGACCCGGCGACCGCCAGGGAGACGGTCCTTCGGTCGCGGGTTCCGCCCCTCTCCCCTCCGGAATGGCGTGCGAGGGGGCGCACGCCGTGTGGTTCTTCGGCGAGGGTCAGGAGGTGGACGAGCTCGCGTCCGAGTCCAGGGTGAGGTCGGCGGTCTTCGTCTGGCCGCCATGCTCGTAGGTGACCGTCACCCGGTCGTTGGGGCGGTAGGAGCGGATCGTCGCCACCAGGGAGTCGGCGCCGGTGATCAGGTGGTCGTCGACCTTGGTGATCACGTCGCCCACGGCGATGCCGGCCGACTGGGCGGTCGAGCCGCTGCTCACGTTCTGGACCTTCGCGCCCTCGGTGACCGCGGCGCCCGAGCCGGTCGACACGTCGGAGACCGTGATCCCCAGCCGGGCGTGCGTCGGGGTCTGGCCATTGATCATCTGCTGGATGATCGGCATCACCTCGTCGATGGGGATCGCGAAGCCGAGGCCGATCGAGCCGCTCTGCTGGGAGGTCGACGAGGACGTGCTCTGGATCGCCGAGTCGATGCCCACCACGTGGCCGTTCATGTCAACCAGGGGTCCGCCGCTGTTGCCGGGGTTGATCGCTGCGTCCGTCTGGATCGCGGGATACACCGTGCTGTTTCCCTGGCCGTCGGTGCCGACGTCCACCGGCCGGTCGAGGGCGCTGACGATGCCGCTCGTGACGGTGGAGTCCAGGCCGAACGGGGAGCCGATGGCGACGACGGCCTGCCCGACCTGGAGGTTCGAGGACTGGCCGATCGTGGCGGGGGTCAGCCCGCTCACGTTCTCGGCCTGGATCACCGCCGTGTCGGTGAGCGGGTCGGTGCCGAGGACCTTCGCCTTGGCGTTGCTGCCGTCGTTGAACGAGACGGTGATCGTGCCGGAGCTACCGGCGATCTCGACGACGTGGTTGTTCGTGAGGATCTGGCCATCCGCGCTCAGGATGATCCCGGAGCCGGAGCCGGCCTGCTGCGCACCGGTCACGGTGATCTTCACCACCGAGGGCAGCACGTCCTTGGCGACCTGCTCGACGGACCCGGGCACCGTGGGGGCGGCCGGAGTGTTGACGACCGGAGAGGTCGAAGCGCCGGACGTGACGGTGCTGCTGGTCGTTGCGTCCTGGTGCGAGGAGGTCCAGGCGGCCGCGCCGCCGACCCCCGACGCCCCGCCCACGAGCAGCGACGCGGCCACGACCGACGCGGCGAACGCGGTCCGGCCCCGGGGCCGCGGCTGGGGCTGGGACAGCGGTGTGGCGGGGGGGCCGACCGGCGGGGGACCCATCGGGTAGACCGGCAAGGTGTCGTCGTGAGGCGTCGACTCGGGCTCGCTCGCGGTCGGAGCGTCGGGGTTGTCGTTCATGTCAGTGACTCTGACCGGCGAGGCTGTGACGATGCTGAGACGCCGCTTGGTGTCTCTGAAGAACTGAGCGGCCCCGAACGGGGGCGAACGGGGCCGGCGTGCTCGGACCGGCGGTTGTGGGGTCTTGTGGCCTGGGTCACAATCGTCGCCACGCCTAGGGAGGGAACCAACTCCGATGAACGCCACGACCAACCCCGAGTCCGGCGCCGGGAGCGCACCGACCCCCAGCTATGTCGACGACCGCCTCGCCCACTGGGCAGTCGCGACCCCGGACGGGGAGAGCATGACCTACGGGCAGCGCTCGTGGACCTGGGCGGAGTGGAACGAGCGCGTACGTCGTGCTGCGGGAGGGTTGCAGGCGCTGGGGATCGGACGCGGTGACGTCGTCGCGTTCCTCGACAAGAATCATCCGGCCTGCGTCGAGGTATCGATGGCGGCCGGCTCGCTCGGCGCAGCCAACGCGATCATCAACTGGCGGCTGGCAGGCGACGAGATCGACTACGCGGTCAACGACAGCGGGGCGAGGGTGCTCGTCGTCGGCACCGAGCTGATGCCGCAGGTCGAGAAGATCCGCGACCGGCTGACCACCGTCGAGAAGGTCATCGAGGTGACGCCCGAGGGTGACGAGGGCGACGAGTACGAAGCCTGGCTCGCGAGCTCCGCAGCGGTGCCGCGCCCGGCCGACGTGGATCCCGACGACGTGTGCCTGGTGATGTACTCCTCGGGCACCACGGGTCGCCCCAAGGGCGTGCTGCTCACCCACACCAACATGGTCCAGCACACCCTGAACGCCCACGACGGATGGGAGTTCGAGCCCGGCGACAAGAGCATGGTGGCGATGCCGCTCTTCCATGTGGGCGGCTCGTCGTACGTCCTCTTCGGCATCCACGACGGCATCCCCAGCATCATGACCCGAGAGCCCGACGGTGCGTCGCTGGCCGGAGCCATCCTTGGCGGCGCCAACCGGACGTTCCTGGTCCCGGCGGTGCTGGCCCAGGTGCTCCAGACCGGGGCGGATGCGGTGCAGCTCTTCGGCGCCCTCAAGTCCTACACCTATGGTGCGTCACCGATGCCGCTGCCGCTGCTGCGCGCGGCGATGGAGGCGTGGCCCGACACCGACTTCATCCAGGTCTACGGGCTGACCGAGGTCGCCGGGGTGGCCACCCACCTGCTGCCCGAGGCCCACAAGGACCCCGACCACCCGGAGCGGCTGACCTCGGCCGGGCAGCCGGTCCCGGGGGTCGAGGTGCGCATCGTCGATCCGGCGACCCTCGAGGACCTGCCGGTTGGCGAGCACGGGGAGATCTGGCTGAGGACCCCACAGCTGATGAAGGGCTTCCTCGGCAAGCCCGAGGAGACGGCCGCGGTCATCACCGAGGACGGCTGGTTCCGCACCGGCGACATGGGCAAGGTCGACGACGAAGGGTTCGTCTTCGTCGAGGACCGGCTCAAGGACATGATCATCAGCGGTGGCGAGAACATCTACTCGCCCGAGATCGAACGGGTGCTCGCCGAGCACCCCTCTGTCATGGAGGTCGCGATCATCGGGGTCCCCGACGACCGCTGGGGGGAGTCGGTCAAGGCCGTCGTCTCGCTCAAGCCCGACACGAGCGCCACCGAGGACGAGCTGATCGCCTGGTGCCGCGACCGGCTCGCGCACTACAAGAGCCCGAAGTCCGTGGACGTGATCGAGGCGCTGCCGCGCAATCCCACCGGCAAGATCCTCAAGCGCCAGCTACGCGCGCCGTACTGGGCGGGACGCGACCGCGGCGTGAACTGAGCCCCGGTCGCTAGCCTGCGTACTCGGTCAGGATCGTCTCGCAGCCGCGCGTCTCCAGGCCGTGCAGGTCCTCGTGGAGATGCAGCACGTCGGCCCCCGCCCCGCAGTCGATGAGGTCGCCCTCGCCGACGTAGTACGCCCAGACCTGGTCGGCACCCGGGCCGGCGTGCACCACGTCGTTGTGACCGACGGACAACGTGTCCCGGCCGGGACCGCCGCGGAAGACGTCTCTCGTGGTGTCGATGGGGTCACCCGATCCGACCCCCTTGTAGTCGCTCAGCCGGTCATCACCGGACCCGCCGTCGAGCACGTCGTGGCCTCGCCGCCCGTCGATCACGTCGTTGCCGGCGCCGCCGCGGATCGTGTCGTCTCCGCGCGTGCCGTGCAGGACGTCATCGCCCGACGTGCCGGGGATGTCCGCGGCGTACGCCGTCGGGATGGTCAGGGCCAGCGCGGCCAGGAAGCTGGTCAGTGCCAGTGAGGTCCGGGGTAGCTGCATGGCGCTGGGACGCGCCTGGTCGCGCGAAAGTTGCCGCCGCCCCTCAGTGGCTCGGGGCGAGCCCTCACACGGGCAACCCGCGGGCCCTCAGATCCTGGCGCAGGGTGATCGCGTCGGTGAACACCAGTGCGTCCATGCCGGCGGCCGCGGCCGCGGCCACGTTGTCGGCCCGGTCGTCGACGAAGACCAGGCGGTCGAGGTCGTGGCCGGTGCGGGCGCGGACGATCTCGAAGATCCGGGGATCGGGCTTGGCGACGCCCTCGGAGCCGGACACGATCACGTCGTCGAAGAGCGCCAGGAAGCCGAACGTCGCCGGCGCGTGGGGATAGAGCTCGTGCGACCAGTTGGTCAGCCCCCACAGCGGGATGCCGTCGGCATGCAGCTCGCGCACGATGTCGACGGCGCCCGGCACCTCGCCGACGAGGGACGCGGTGAAGTTGCGTCGGTAGGCCAGGGCGTGCTCGGCCCAGTGGGGGTGGGTGCGCACCACCTCGGCCTCGGCGTCCGCCCAGGTGCGACCCGAGTCCGGGCCGTGGTTGAAGGCCATGAAGTCGAAGTCGTCGGCCGCGAGGAAGCGCCGCGCCTCGTCCGGACCCACTCCGGCCGCGATCGCGGCGTACGGGCTCCAGTCGATGAGCACGTTGCCGAGGTCGAAGACCACCCCGGCGATGGCGCTCGCTGTCATCTCACCTGGTTTCGACACGCTCCGTCGCGACCTCGCAGGCTCGGTCGCGGTCGCTGCTCAACCACCATCGAGAGGTGCGCTTGAGCTCTCCGAGCAGGCTCGGAGAGTCTCAAGCCCACCTCTCCGACGCCGGCACGAACTTGAGCGTCCGGTCACCGGTGTAGATCTGCTTGGGACGCGCGATCTTCTGCTCCTTGTCCTGGACCAGCTCGTGCCACTGGGCCAGCCACCCCGGCGTGCGCCCGATGGCGAACAGGACCGTGAACATCTCCGGCGGGAACTGGAACGCCTCGTAGATCAGGCCGGAGTAGAAGTCGACGTTGGGGTAGAGCTTGCGCTTGATGAAGTACTCGTCCTCGAGCGCGATCTTCTCGAGCTCCTTGGCGATCGCGAGGAGCGGGTTGACACCGGTGACCTCGAAGACGTCGTCGCAGGCCTTCTTGATGATGGTGGCGCGCGGATCGAAGTTCTTGTATACGCGGTGACCGAAGCCCATCAGCTTCTCGATCCCGTCCTTCACGCCCGCGATGAAGGCGGGGATGTTCTCCTTCGAGCCGATCCGGCGCAGCATTCGGAGCACCGCTTCGTTGGCACCACCGTGCAGGGGGCCGAAGAGGGCCGCGACGCCGGCACCGACGGCGGAGTACGGGTCCACCTGCGAGGAGCCCACCGAGCGAACCGCGTTGGTCGAGCAGTTCTGCTCGTGGTCGGCGTGCAGGATGAACAGCACGTCGAGGGCCTTCACCAGGCGCTCGTCGGCCCCGAACTTCTGCTCGCTCATCTTGAAGAGCATCGAG
>JAOPXC010000301.1 GCA_025965335.1 Nocardioides sp.
CTCGACTTCGACTTCGTCGAGCAGGGCATCGCGAACCGCATCCCGGAGCGCGAGTCGTGGCGGGCGGCCTTCGCCATGACCGTCAGCCTGGTCTGGATCTACACCAACCTGCTGCGCCTGCTGGCGATCTTCAGCGACAACTGACGAGCTCGACCGACGCTGGTCGAGCCTGTCGATGACCACGACGGAAGCCCCGGGGAGACCCGGGGCTTCCGGCATTTCCGGGTCCCGGGGCCGGACGAAGTACGGTCGGGTCGTGCACATGGAGACCTCGGGATGACGGCGTCGGACTACTGCGAGCTCTGCGAGCTGCCGCTGGCAACGTGCGTGCACGGCCAGCCACCCCCGCCGCCCCCGGTCGTCCAGCAGGCGACGCCGAGGCGCACGGCCGCCCCGAGGGCCCGGGCGACGCCGGCGCCGGCGGTGCAGGGGCCGCCGCGGTTGAAGCGGGCGGTGGCCCTCACCAACGGGACGCGGAAGCGGACGCCGCAGACGGAGTTCAAGCCCTACATCGTCGAGCTCCTGCAGCGGGCCGGTGGTGAGCAGCACGTCGACGACCTGTTCGCCGAGCTCGAGGTGCGCATGGAGGCGATCCTGCTCCCCGGTGACTACGAGACGATGCCGCCCCAGGACGAGGTCCGCTGGAGGTACAACGCGCGCTGGGCCCGCAAGGCGCTCGTGGACGAGGGGCTGCTCATGCCCCCGCGGCGGCCCGGTGTCTGGGAGCTGACCCCGGCGGGTCGCAGCGCCACGGTGGAGTGAGATCGCCCGCTACTGACCCTGGAGCCAGGCGAGGACGGCGAGCACCCGCCGGTTGTCGTCGGCCGCGACGGGCAGGTCGAGCTTGGTGAAGATGCTGTTGGTGTGCTTGCCGACGGCCTTCTCGGAGAAGAACATCCGCGCCGCGATCGCCGCGTTGGAGCGGCCCTCCGCCATCAGGGTCAGCACCTCGCGCTCGCGCTCGGTGAGCCTCTCGAGCGGCCGGTCCCCGCCGGCGCCGCTGACCAGCCCGGCCACCACCTCGGGGTCGAGGACGGTGCCACCCCCGGCGACCTGGCGCACCGCGGCCACGAAGCCGTCGACGTCGGACACCCGGTCCTTGAGCAGGTAGCCGACCGCGCCCTCGCCGCTGGCGAGCAGGTCGCGGGCGTAGAGCGGCTCGACGTACTGGCTCAGGACGAGCACCGGGAAGCCCGGCCGGTCGGCTCGGGCCTGGATCGCCGCGACCAGTCCCTCGTTGCTGAACGACGGCGGCATCCGTACGTCGACCACGGCGACGTCCACGTCCTCGCGGGCGAGTGCCCGGGTGAGCGCGGGGGCGTTGTCGACGGCCTCGACGACCTGGACGTCGCCGGCCTCGAGGATCCGGGTCAGGCCGACCCGGAGGAGTGCCTGGTCCTCGGCGAGGACGGCCCTGAGTCGCGGGGGCTGGTCGGGCAAGGAACCTCCAGGGTCACGACGGTCGGCCCGCCAGCGGGGCTGGCTACGGTCATTGTGCCGTCGAAGGCGGCGAGTCGCTGCGCCACACCCGCCAGGCCGGATCCCGACGCGTCGGCGCCGCCGCGGCCGTCGTCGCCGATCACGAGCCGCAGCACCTCGCCGTCGTGCGAGGCCGACACCCAGGCCCGGGTGGCCCGCGAGTGCTTGACGAGGTTGGCCAGGCACTCGGCCACCGCGAAGTAGGCCGCCGACTCGACCGGCGCGGGCAGGGCGGAGGGTAGGTCGAGGGACAGCGTCACCGGCAGCGGGAGCGGCAGCGCCAGCGCCTCGATCGCCCCGGCGAGGCCGCGATCGGCCAGCACCGGCGGGTGGATCCCGCGCACCACCGAGCGCAGGTCCTCGAGGGCGGAGACCGTGGTCTCGCGGGCCTCGCGCAGCAGCGCGGCCGCGGCCGCGGGATCGGTGGCCATCAGCTTCTCGGCGAGCCCGACGTTCATCCCGACCGCCGCGATCCGGGCCTGCGCGCCGTCGTGGAGGTCGCGCTCGATCCGGCGTACCTCGGCGGCCGAGTGGTCGAGCGTCTGCTCGCGCGAGGCGGCCACCTGCTCGACCCGGCGCTCCAGCGTCTCCACCCGGGAGTGGCCCAGGATGTTGCGCTCGGCGATCGCCCGGGCCCGGACGAGGCTGGGCGTGACGAGCCACCAGGCCAGCAGCATCGGCCCGTCGACCAGGACGAGCAGCCACCACCACACACCGCCGTCGACCACCGCGCCGAGCAGGTGCACGACCGGCGAGGCCAGCAGCGCGACCGGGAGCAGCGACAGGACGAACCCGCCGGTCGCCGAGAAGGCGAGCATGGCGAAGTCGCGCCATCGGGCCCGGTCGCGCAGCCACCGGACCGGTCGGGTGACGATGTTCGTCCCGTCGGTGGGCGCGTAGCCGGCCGGGATCTCCTCGCCGAGGAGCCCGCCACTGATCCGGCGGTGCAGTCGGGTGACCTGCTCGGTCGCCGGCACCGCACCCAGCGCGATCACGAAGCCCACGCCGACCGGCGCCAGCGCGATCGCGAGGACGGTGAGGATCGCGAGCGCGAGCGCGGGGACGAACATCAGCGCCGTGCACGCCGAGACCGCGGTGAGCCGCAGCCGCTCCACGAGCGACCGCCCGTCGACCGGCTGCGGCCGCACCGAGGTGATCGGGGCGAGCGGCTGGGCCATCGGGCTCCAGTCTGTCATCGCAGGGCCGGTTGTCCCGCGGGCGCGGCGGGCGCGACCCGACGTACGGCGGAGCGCGCCGACAGGAGCGTGAGCAGCACGACGCCGGCGGCCAGCAGCGGCGGCAGCCACAGCTGCCCGTCGGGCACCACGCCCTCGTGCCGCGCGACCCCGAACGGGACGATCGTGGCCAGGGCGGCGGCGGCGCCGACGAGGACACCAACGCCGGCCACGACCCAGGCCTCGGCCAGGACCGAGCCCCGGACCTGCCCGGGGGTGGCGCCGAGCAGCCACAACCGGTTCAGCTCCGCACGCCGGTGGGAGACGACGGCCGCGAACGAGTTGATCACCATGATCGCCGCGAACAGCGACAGCATCCCGACGACCACGTTGTTGAGCACGTTGATCGTGTGTGTCTCGGGCGTCGACACACCCCCGGCCAGGGTCCGGCCGTCGATGCCGACCAGCGTCAGCGTGCCGATCGACGACGCGGTCAGGACGATGACAGGGGCCAGCACCCCGCTTAGCAGGTGCGAGCGACGCGACGTGTTGTAGGCCGCGAGGTGGCCGGTCGGTCCGCTGCGGCCGAGGATCGGCCGGGCCAGTACGGACAGCCAGCGGAGCAGGAGTGGCGCGAGCAGAGCGAGCCCGACGCCGACCAGGATCGAGGACGAGCCCGACGTGGCCATCGCGTCGTAGGGATCCGCCGAGTCCGCGGACACGGTGATCGTGACGACGCCCATGGCGAGCCCGTAGCCGATGAGGACCAGCGCGGCCAGCACCCGCCACCAGCGCATCCGGCCGCTCTCGGAGGCGCCCTGGGCGAGGGCGACGGTGGCCGGGCCTCCGGTGGCGCGGCGTCCGGCGATGCTCGCGGCCAGGACACTGGTCAGCACGACACCGGCCGCGGCGGCAGCCAGCGCGGCGACACCCCCGCCGTACGCGACGTCATCGGCGACCAGACCGCCGTTCCGGAGCATCGCGAGCAGGGCGCGCCCGCCGACCGCGGCGACCAGGCTGCCGCCGAGCGCGGCGAGGATGGCGACCACCAGGGCCTCGAGCCGGATCAGTCGACGGGCCTGGCGAGGCGTCGCGCCGATTGTGCGGAGCAGCCCGATCTCGACCTCCCGCTGGCGCACCGTTATCGCGAGCGTGGACGCGACCGAGAAGAGCACGATCAGGGTGCCCCAGCCGCCGACGACGGCCCCCAGGACCATGAGCGTCTCGCCGTCGGTCGAGGACACGGGTCCGGTTGCGGTCTGGATGAGGGTGGCGAACGAGCCGATCAGGGCGGTGCCGAGGAGCACCGCGAGGAACGTCGCGGTGAAGGCGGTGGCGCGGTGCCGCAGCGACCGCAGCGCGAGCCCGGTCACGACGCTGCCTCGACGGCGACCAGGTCGTCGAGGTGGGCCATCTGCCCCGCGACGGCGTCCGCGGTGGGTGCATCCATCCGGCCGGCGACGCGGCCGTCGACGAGGAACACGACGGAGTCGGCGTACGCCGCGGCCACCGGGTCGTGGGTGACCATCACGACCGTTCGGTCGTCCAGCGAGCGGAGGAGCCGGAGCACGTCGTGGGCGGTACGCGAGTCGAGCGAGCCGGTGGGCTCGTCGGCGAGGATCACCGCGGGCCCGGTCACCAGGGCGCGCGCGATCGCGACCCGCTGCTGCTGGCCGCCGGACAGGGTGCCCGGGAGGTGCCCGGCGCGGTCGCTCAGCCCCACCCGTTCGAGCAGCGAGCGGACCCGGGCGCGGTCGGGGCGGTGGCCGGCCAGGCGTAGGGGGAGGCCGACGTTCTGCTCGGCGGTGAGGTAGGGCATCAGGTGGAAGCCCTGGAACACGAACCCGATCCGCTCGCGGCGGAAGCGGGTCCGGTCGTCCTCGCTCCACCGGGTGATCTCCTGCCCGTCGATGACGACGGCGCCGCCGGTCGGGCGCTCCAGGCCCGCCGCGCAGGTCAGGAACGTCGACTTGCCCGAGCCGGACGGGCCCATCACCGCGGTGAACGTGCCGCTCGGAAAGGCGAGGTCCACGCCGGCGAGCGCGTGCACGGCGCCCACGCCCTCGCCGTACGTGCGGGTCAGGCCGGACACCTCGAGGGCGAACGGGGCCTGTGTGCTGGTGTTCATGAGGACTCCTGGGTCGGATCGAGTGGTCGATCCCGACGCTAGGGACTCCGGGCAGCCGGCTCGATGGTGCTGGGCCGCCGAAGGGGGTGGGCCCAGCCCTACTCCGGTGCCGTGCTCGGAGCGGCCGCCCCGGCCGGCGCCTCGTCGTGCTCGTCGGGCGCCTCGCCGACGGTCGGCGGTTGGCGCCGGCGGTGCCGGAGCTCGACCCAGAGGCCTCGTACGCCGAATCGGGCGCCGCCCACCTCGGTGCCGTCGACCTCGATGCCGGGGGTCTTCACGGCCTGGACCGCGGCTGCCGTGATCGGCAGCACGCCTTCGCCGCGGATCGCCTCGGGCTGGTCCTCGTCGTCGGGGATGAGCCCGAGGGCGGCCATCGCGGACGGAAGGAGCACGGTGGCCAGCGAGCGGTAGCCCTCGGCCGACGGGTGGAACTGGTCGGGGCCGAACAGCAGCGCCGGCGCGGCCTGGAACTCCGGGCCCAGGACCGAGCTGAGCGAGACCGATCGGCCGCCCTCCTCGACGACCGCGATCGTCTGCGCCGCCGCCAGCCGGCGCGACCACACCCGGGCCACCTGCTTGAGCGGGGGCGCGATCGGCTTGACCGTGCCGAGGTCCGGACAGGTGCCGACCAGGACGGCCACCCCGGCGTCGCGCAGGCGGCGTACGGCGTCGGACAGGGAGCGCACCGACGCCGCCGGGAGCACGCTGTGCGTCACGTCGTTGGCGCCGATCAGGATCACCGCGAGGTCCGGCCCGATCGGCAGGGTGCGGGTGATCTGGCCGTCGAGGTCGGACGAACGCGCCCCCACCTTGGCGAACGCGCGAAGGTAGACCCGGCGGTCGGCGCGCTCTGCGAGACCGCTCGCGAGCAGGGCGCCGGGCGTCTCCTCGACGCGTTCGACGCCGTAACCGGCCGCACTGGAGTCGCCGAGCAGCGCCACCTTGATCGCGGGACCGGGCCGGCCGCGGCCGTACCAGCCGGTCGAGTCCGGCGGTGGTTCGCTGCTGAAATTGCCGATGGCCCTGCGGGCGAGCTTGGCCTCGGCGGTGAGCACGCCGTACAGGGTGGCGCCGAGCACGGACAACCCGCCGCCGCCGTATGCGGCGGCGGCGGCAAGCTTTCGTGCGGCGGCTGCTTTCCCCACGGATGCACCTTACTGAGGCGTAGACAGCGCCGGTCAGCCGGTTTCGCCCCCGGCGCCCTAGATTGACCGGGTGCAGTACGTGAATTCACTCCTTGACCTGATCGGCAACACCCCGCTGCTGCGGCTCTCGCGGTCGCTCGACGCCGTGGGGGAGGCCCCGGGGCCGCTGGTGCTCGCCAAGATCGAGTACCTCAATCCCGGCGGCTCCGTGAAGGACCGCATCGCAACCCGGATGATCGACGCCGCCGAGGCGTCCGGTGAGCTCCAGCCCGGGGGGACGATCGTCGAGCCGACCTCGGGCAACACCGGCGTGGGGCTGGCGATGGTCGCGCAGGCCAGGGGCTACCACTGCATCTTCGTGTGCCCGGACAAGGTTAGCGAGGACAAGCGCAACGTGCTGAAGGCGTACGGCGCGGAGGTGGTGGTCTGCCCGACCGCGGTCGAGCCGGACCACCCCGACAGCTACTACAACGTCTCCGACCGGCTGTCCTCCCAGCCGGGAGCGTGGAAGCCGGACCAGTACTCCAACCCGCACAACCCGCGCTCCCACTACGAGACGACCGGCCCCGAGATCTGGCAGCAGACCGAGGGTCGGGTGACGCACTTCGTGGCAGGCGTCGGCACCGGGGGGACGATCAGCGGCGCGGGGCGCTACCTCAAGGACCAGAACCCCGCCGTGCAGGTGATCGGCGCGGACCCCGCCGGCTCGGTCTACTCGGGCGGCTCCGGCCGGCCCTACCTCGTCGAGGGTGTCGGCGAGGACTTCTGGCCCGAGGCCTACGACCCGACCGTCGCGGACCGCATCATCGAGGTCTCCGACGCGGACTCTTTCGCGTTCACCCGGCGACTGGCCCGCGAGGAGGCCCTGCTGGTCGGCGGCTCGTCCGGGATGGCGGCGTACGCCGCGAAGCAGCTGGCCGAGGAGCTCTCCGGCACACCGGAGGGTGAGAACGCGGTGATCGTCGTGCTGCTCCCGGACTCGGGTCGCGGCTACCTCACGAAGGTCTTCAACGACGAGTGGTTGGGCCACTACGGCTTTCCGGTCGACGGCGCCGACTCATCTGCTCCGCAGACGGTCGGTGAGGTGCTGCGCGGCAAGGACGGGCGGCTCCCGGACCTCGTGCACACCCACCCCGGCGAGACGATCGCGGAGGCGGTCCAGATCCTGCAGGAGTACGGCGTCAGCCAGATGCCCGTGGTCCGCGCCGAGCCGCCGATCGTGGCCGCCGAGGTGGCCGGCTCGGTCTCCGAGCGGACGCTCCTGGACGGGCTCTACGCCGGCTCGGCCCGGCTGACCGACCGGGTCGACGCGCACATGTCTCCGCCGCTGCCGACGATCGGCTCGACGGAGCTGGCCCGCGCCGCGGTGGCGATGCTCGAGTCCGCCGACGCCGTGCTGGTGCACGAGGACGGCAAGCCCGTCGGCGTCCTCACCCGCCAGGACCTGCTCGCCTACCTCGCCCGCGCCTGAGCGTTGAACGGCCTCAGCGCAGCTGCATCCGCGTCAAGACGCCGGCGTGGTCGGAGGGCCACACCGGAATCATCGCCGTGTCGTTGAGCGGCTCGTCGTTCACCACGTGGGCGCCCAGGAATCGGAAGATGCCGTGGGCGAGGACCAGGTCGATCCGCTTGTCGAACCCGCGCTCGGGGTTCGACAGGTCGCTGGCCTGGCAGCAGGTCAGGCCGGGGAAGTCGCCGCGCACGGCCGCCCACCCATCCGTGAGGCCGGACGAGACCAGGTTCGCGTAGGTCGGGGTGTTGGAGCCGTCGGCGGCGGAGTTGAAGTCACCGGTGACGATCAGGGCGCGGTCGGTGTGGGCCGGCCCCGCGAGGAACTCCTGCCCCTGCGCGACCTGGACGTCCGCGAACCCCTCGACCTCGAGGTGGGTGTTGGCGAAGCGGAACTTCTTGCCGTTCAGCGACCCGTCGACGTACACCCAGCCGCGGCCGAAGTCGATCGGGCCCAGCGGGCTGTCGAACGACTGCTGCGTCTCGTAGTCGCCGCTCTGCGGGTTCTGCACGAACAGGTGCTTGCGCGCCCGGTTCTTCAGGATGACGTCGCGGTCGGCGAAGGTGACGTAGCAGTCGGCGTCGAACGCAGAGCGGACCTCAGCGCACCCGAAGGCCGGCGCGATCAGCGGTGCCGGGCCGATCGAGGCGTTGTCGGAGACCCCGGCGACCTTGTAGTGCAGCCCCCGCGCGGCGAGCTCGGCGAGCAGGATCTGGAGGAAGTCGAACGACGGGGGGTTCGCACCGGGCTTCACCGGGAGCGTCGACCACTTGCTGACCTCCTGGAGGCCGATCAGGTCCGGCCGGCGCTGCGCGATGGTCGCGGCGATCGCCTTGGCCCGCTCGGGGAAGTTCGTCATGACCGACGTGTCGTAGATCTGGGCGACGGCCTGCACGAACTCCGGGCCGCCCTGGGCCTCCAGGGCCGGGTCGAGCGAGGACCCCAGGTAGAGGTTCTGCGTCATCACCTTGAGGGTGCTGGCCCAGGCCGCGTTGGGGGACACGCGAGGAGCGGAGGCGGCCGCGTCGGCCGCCGTACCCGGTTCCGACCGGTCGGCGGCCTGCACCGCGCCGGGGGCGAGCGCGGCCAGCGCCAGTGCGGCGGTGGCCGCGAGTGCGAGGCGCGCGCGAGTGTTGAACGACATGGGTTTCCCTCCCGCTGACGTACGTGTCAGGGCAACGTACGACGCGCGGCCGGGCTCCGCTTTCAAATCGACGAAGCCGTGGGAAACCCTGGGGTTCGGTGCGCGGCCGG
>JAOPXC010000305.1 GCA_025965335.1 Nocardioides sp.
AAGACCCAGACCCAGGAGGAGTTCTTCCACACCTTCAACACACTCCACAACGCGAACAAGCAGATCGTGCTCACGTCCGACCGCGCGCCCAAGCGGCTCGAGGCCCTCGAGGACCGACTGCGCAACCGGTTCGAGTGGGGCCTGATCACCGACGTCCAGCCGCCCGACCTCGAGACCAGGATCGCGATCCTGCGCAAGAAGGCCGCGATGGACCGGCTCACCGCTCCCCCGGACGTGCTCGAGTTCATCGCCTCCAAGATCCAGACCAACATCCGCGAGCTTGAGGGTGCGCTGATCCGGGTCACGGCGTTCGCGAACCTGAACCGCCAGGAGGTCGACATGACCCTGGCCGAGATCGTCCTCAAGGACCTGATCCCCGAGGGCGGCGAGCCCGAGATCACCGCGGCCCTGATCATCGCCCAGACCGCCGCCTACTTCGGGCTGTCGATCGAGGAGCTCACCGGCCCGAGCCGCGGCCGGCACCTGGTGATGGCGCGGCAGATCGCGATGTACCTGTGCCGCGAGCTGACCGCCCTGTCGCTGCCCAAGATCGGCGCCCAGTTCGGCAACCGCGACCACACGACCGTGATGTACGCCGACCGCAAGATCAACCAGCTGCTCGCGGAACGACGCGCGGTCTTCAACCAGGTCAGCGAGCTGACCAACCGGGTGAAGATGCAGGCCCGCCAGTCCTAGCCGACGAGCTGTGGGGAACTTGTGTGTCACCGTCACCAAACGGGCTATCCCCTGTGGACGACCCGGCGCCGTCCGCCGCCGGGTCCGCCCCGTTCCACACCGACCCCCGGGCCCGTCCCGACCTCATCCACAGGGCCTGTGCGCACGAATTCCGGCTCTGACCTGCACAGACGTTGGTCATCCACAGATTCCACCGACGCTATGACTACTACCTACCTCCAGAGTGATCGATCATCGGTGGAACTCCATCTGGGCCCCTGCCTGGGGACAACCACCCGGAACCGACCCGTCTTTGACGGCCCGGACCTACCCGAAACCACACACCGACTCCCGCAGCGCGGTCGTCCGTGGCAGGATTCCCCTCCCGGGCCGTGTGATTCGTCCGCGCCCCGCCCCACTCACTTGTCCAAGAAGGGCCACTCATCGTGAAGTTCCGCGTCGACCGCGACGTGCTCGCGGATGCCGTCGCCTGGGCTGCCCGCAGCCTGCCGGTCCGTCCGAGCGTTCCGGTGCTGGCCGGCCTGCTCATCGACGCGAGCGACGAGGGCCTGGTGCTGTCCACCTTCGACTACGAGACCTCCGCCCGGGCCACCCTGTCGGCCGAGGTCAGCGGCGAGGGCCGAGCCCTGGTCAGCGGCCGCCTGCTCGCCGACATCTGTCGGAGCCTGCCGGCCAAGCCGGTCGAGATGGTTCTCGACGGGACCCGGGTGTCCCTCACCTGCGGTTCGGCACGGTTCAGCCTGCAGACCATGCCGGTCGAGGACTATCCGTCGCTGCCGGACATGCCGGCCGCGACCGGCACGGTCCAGAGCGACGAGTTCGCCCACGCCGTCGCCCAGGCCGTGACCGCTGCCGGTCGCGACGACATGCTGCCCGTCCTCACGGGAGTCCGGATCGAGATCGACGGCTCGACGATCTCCCTGCTCGCGACCGACCGGTTCCGGCTCTCGCACCGCGAGCTGGGGTGGAGTCCACGGACCCCCGACGAGTCGCTCGCCGCCCTGGTCCCGGCCAAGGTGCTCGGCGACACCGCAAAGTCCCTCACCGCCGGCAGCGAGGTGACGATCGCCCTGGCCGCCAGTGGCTCCGGCGAGGGCATCATCGGCTTCGAAGGCGCGGCGCCCGGCGGCCTACGCCGGACCACCACCCGGCTGCTGGACGGCGAGTTCCCCAAGGTGCGCAGCCTGTTCCCCAACGAGCACCAGACCACGGCCCTGGTCGACAAGGCCGCACTCATCGAGTCGGTGAAGCGGGTCGCCCTGGTGGCCGAGCGCAACACCGCCGTACAGCTGGCCTTCAGCGACGGTGTGCTCACCCTCGATGCGGGATCGGGTGACGAGGCCCAGGCCTCGGAGTCCATCGAGGCCAGCATCGACGGCGAGGACATCACCACCGGGTTCAACCCGCAGTTCCTCCTCGACGGGCTCGGTGCCATCGACGAGCCGGTCGTCGAGCTCGCGTTCACCCAGGCCTCCAAGCCCGTGGTGATCAGCGGCTCAGTCACCGACGGCGCCGCCGACTCGGGATTCCGCTACCTGCTGATGCCGCGCCGACTGCTCTCCTGACCGACCCATCGGTCCCCCGGCCTAGGGTGGTCCCTTAAGGGCTGGCGACCACGGAGCACAGCGCGGCACCCCCACGGGAGGAACAGCGATGGACATCGGTCTCGTCGGACTCGGCAAGATGGGCGGCAACATGCGCGAACGCATGCGCCGTGCCGGACACACGGTGGTGGGCTACGACCACAATCCCGACGTGCGGGACGCCGACTCGCTGGCAGATCTCGTCGACAAGTTGCCGTCCCCCAAGGTCGTCTGGGTGATGGTGCCCGCCGGCGATCCGACCCGGGAGACCGTGACGGCCCTCCGCGACCTGCTCGGTGAGGGCGACGTCGTCGTCGACGGCGGGAACTCCCGCTGGACCGACGACCTGCTGCACGCCGAGCAGCTCGCCGAGAGGGGCATCGGCTTCGTCGACTGCGGTGTCTCCGGTGGGGTCTGGGGACTCGAGAACGGCTACGCCCTGATGTACGGCGGGGAGCCGGAGCACGTCGTGAAGGTCCAGCCCGCCTTCGACGCGCTCAAGCCGGAGGGTGAGTTCGGCTCGGTCCACGCCGGCAAGGTGGGCGCCGGCCACTTCTCGAAGATGGTCCACAACGGCATCGAGTACGCCATCATGCAGTCGTACGCCGAGGGCTGGGAGCTGCTCCAGAAGGTCGACATGGTCGACAACGTCACCGAGGTCCTCCGCTCCTGGCGCGAGGGCACCGTGATCCGCTCGTGGCTGCTCGACCTGCTCGTGGCCGCCCTGGACGACAAGCCGAACCTCGAGGGCATCCGCGGCTACGCGGAGGACTCCGGCGAGGGTCGCTGGACGGTGGAGGCGGGGATCGAGCACGCCGTCGCGACGCCGGCGATCACCGCCGCCCTGTACGCCCGCTTCGTCTCACGGCAGGACGACTCGCCCGCCATGAAGGCGGTCGCCGCCATGCGCAACCAGTTCGGCGGCCATGCCGTCCAAACCGAGCCGCCGGTCGGCGGGGACGCCAACCCGGGCTGAGCTCCGTCGGCCGTGTACGTCTCCCACCTGACCCTGCACGACTTCCGTTCGTATGCCACGGCCGACGTCCCACTCGGTCCGGGTGTGACCGCGTTCATCGGACGCAACGGTCAGGGGAAGACCAACCTGGTCGAGGCCATCGACTACCTCTCTCGCCTCGCGTCGCACCGGGTCGCCACCGACGCCCCCCTGGTCCGGGTCGGCGCGGATCAGGCGGTCATCCGGGCCGCGGTGGTGCGCGACGGACGCACGGCCGTGCTCGAGGTGGAGCTGAACCCGGGCAAGTCCAACCGGGCCCGCATCAACAAGTCGGTGTTGCCGCGGGCCCGTGAGCTGCTGGGCCTCGTGCGCACCGTGGTCTTCTCCCCCGAGGACCTGACGCTGGTCAAGGGCGACCCGTCCGAACGGCGCCGTTTCCTCGACGACCTCCTCGTGCTGCGCACACCCCGGCTCGCGGGCGTCCGGGCCGACTACGACCGGATTCTTCGGCAACGCAACTCGCTGCTCAAGACCGCAGGAGCAGCCCGACGGGGGAGCTCGTCGCAGGAGTCGGCGCTGTCCACCCTCGGCGTCTGGGATGCGCACCTGGCCCGGACCGGCGCGGAGCTCCTCGCCGAACGGCTCGCGCTGGTCGACCAGCTCCGGCCGTACGTCGGCAAGGCCTACGAGACCGTGGCGAGGGGCGCCTCACGCGACGACGCGGAGATCACCTACAAGGCGTCCCTCGAGCTCCCCCCTTCGGTGGTTGAGGAGGTTGCGGGTTCCGAGACGGTTGCTGCGCAACCTGCTCAACCACCGAGCGGGAGTCGCGACCATCGGGGGATGCTGACCGACGCGCTGCTGGCGGAGGTCGAGCGGCGACGCAACGACGAGCTCGACCGGGGCGTCTCCCTGGTCGGCCCGCATCGCGACGACCTCCTGCTGAGCCTCGGTCTCGGTCCCGGTGCCGACGGGACCCGGCTCCCCGTCAAGGGCTATGCCTCGCACGGTGAGTCCTGGTCGTTCGCGCTCGCGCTGCGGCTGGCGTCGTACGACCTGCTGCGTTCCGACGGCGACGACCCGATCCTGATCCTCGACGACGTGTTCGCGGAGCTCGACACCGAGCGCCGCGCCCAGCTCGCGGACCTGGTCGCCGACGCGGAGCAGGTCCTGGTGACCGCCGCGGTGGCGGCCGATGTGCCCGAGGCGCTGGCCGGGGTGCGCTACCTGGTCGGGAACGGCGAGGTGGTCCGTGAAGCCTGAGGACGAGGGCGACGCCGCGCCGGGGAACGAGGGTGCGACGCCGGCCGAGGGGGCCCACCACGACGACGGCCTCGACCTGGCGCGCTCGCTGACGCGCGCGACCGCGAAGTCCACCCCGGCCCAGCGCAGGAAGCAACGCAGCAAGGGGCAGGGACCGCCGATCCGGGGCCGGGTGAGTGGCGCCCACCCCGACGACCGCGACCCACAGCTGTTGGAGGCGACCGTCGGCAGGCTGATCGACGATCGCGGCTGGTCGCTCGACCTCCGGGTGCACGGCGTCTTCGGCCGGTGGGAGGAGTTGGTCGGCGCGGAGGTCGCGCAGCACTGCGCGCCCGAGTCGTTCGCCGACGGGAAGCTGGTCGTGCGCACCGACTCGACCGCGTGGGCCACCCAGCTGCGCCTGCTCGCCCCGACCGTCGTCCGCCGGCTGAACGAGGAGCTCGGACACGGCACCGTCACCGCGATCGACGTCGTCGGCCCGCACCTACCCAGCTGGAAGAAGGGCAAGAGGTCGACCCGGGACGGGCGCGGCCCGCGGGACACCTACGGCTGACGCGTGTCCGCAGGACCGTGGATGTGCCGATCTGCGGGGTCCGCGGACGTATGGGGACCCGTTCGCCCCCCTGATCGGGCCTCTCGGAGGCCTTCACGACCCGCTCAGGGCCATGTTTTTCCACAGATCCCCCCGCTCCCGGGGGTGCCGACGTGGAATGCGGCCTTCTGACGGCTATCATGGGGGTTGGTCGCCAGCTCCCCGCTGCTGCGGCCGTCTGTATGTCAGCGCCGCCCGGCCCAGTGTCGGAAGGCCCGTCGCAAAGAGGTGTGCGTGACCGCCGAATCCCCGCTCGAGAACCCGGTCGACGAGCCCACCGAAACCTCCCTGCATCCGGTGTTGCGCGGCACCGCTCCCACCGCCGGCGTCGAGTACGACGCCTCCGCGATCCAGGTGCTCGAGGGCCTCGAGGCGGTGCGCAAGCGGCCCGGCATGTACATCGGCTCGACCGGTGAGCGGGGCTTGCACCACCTGATCTGGGAGATCGTCGACAACGCGGTCGACGAGGCCCTGGCCGGTTTCTGCGACCGGATCGTGGTCACCCTGATGGCCGACGGCGCGATCCGCGTCGAGGACAACGGCCGCGGCATCCCCACCGACACCGCGCCCGGCCAGGAGATGCCGGCCGTGACGATGGCGCTCACGATGCTGCACGCCGGCGGCAAGTTCGGCGGCGGCGGCTACAAGGTTTCCGGCGGCCTGCACGGGGTCGGCGTCTCGGTCGTCAACGCGCTCGCGAGCCACCTGATCGTCGACGTCAAGAACCGCGGCCACCTCTGGCGCCAGTCGTTCACCATCGGCGTCCCCGACGGGGAGCTGGAGCAGGTCCGGCCGCTGGAGCCCGGCGAGTCGACGGGCACGACTGTCACCTACTGGGCCTCGGAGGAGATCTTCGAGACCACGACGTACTCCCTGGAGACGATCACCAGCCGGTTCCGCGAATATGCGTTCCTCAACAAGGGCCTCGAGATCGTCGTCCGCGACGAGCGGCCCCAGGCCGCCGACGTCGTCGACGCGGTGCAGGACGAAACCGTCAGCAACGACGTCGACCAGCAGGGCGCGTCCGCGATCCGCAAGAGCGAGGGCGGCGGGCTCGAGCAGATCTTCAGGTACGACAGGGGTCTCGTCGACTACGTCGAGTACCTCAACCGCCGCAAGCAGGTCGCAAACCCGTCTGTCATCTCCTTCGAGGCCGAGACTCCCGACAGCGTCGAGAACCACATGAGCCTCGAGGTGGCGATGCAGTGGAACACCACCTTCTCCGAGTCCGTGCACACGTTCGCCAACACCATCAACACCCACGAGGGCGGCACCCACGAGGAGGGTTTCCGCGCTGCGCTGACCGGTCTCGTCAACAACTGGGGCTTCGAGTGGGGCCTGATGAAGAAGCCCGAGGACCGCGTCTCGGGTGACGACATCCGCGAGGGCCTGACCGCGATCATCTCGATCAAGATGGGTGAGCCACAGTTCGAGGGCCAGACCAAGACCAAGCTCGGCAACACCGAGGCCAAGGGCTTCGTCCAGCGGATCATGAACGACCAGCTCGGCGCCTGGCTGGAGCAGAACCCCGCCGAGGGCCGCGACATCGTCCGCAAGTCCCAGGCCGCGCAGCAGGCCAGGCTCGCGGCCAGGAAGGCAAGAGACCTGGCCCGGTCCCGCAAGGGCCTGCTCGGCGGCGGCGGTCTGCCCGGCAAGCTGTCCGACTGCCAGTCGACCGATCCCTCGGAGTGCGAGGTCTTCATCGTCGAGGGTGACTCGGCCGGGGGCTCGGCCCGCCAGGGCCGCGACCCGCGGGTGCAGGCGATCCTGCCGATCCGCGGCAAGATCCTGAACGTCGAGAAGGCCCGCATCGACAAGGTGCTCGCCAACACCGAGGTGCAGGCGATCATCTCGGCCCTGGGCACCGGCATCCAGGAAGAGTTCGACCTCGACAAGCTGCGCTACCACAAGGTCGTGCTGATGGCCGACGCCGATGTCGACGGCCACCACATCAACACCCTGCTCCTGACGCTGCTGTTCCGGTTCATGCGACCCCTCATCGAGCACGGCTTCGTCTACATGGCCCAGCCGCCGCTCTACCGGATCCGGTGGAACAAGCCGGCCGAGCACGAGTTCGTCTACTCCGACTCCGAGCGCGACAACCTGATGCGCGACGGGCTCGAGCAGGGCAGGAAGCTGCCCAAGGAGAACCCCGTCCAGCGCTACAAGGGTCTCGGCGAGATGAACGCCGAGGAGCTGTGGGACACCACCATGGACCCCGATGCGCGCCTGATGCTCCAGGTGACCCTCGACGACGCGGCTCAGGCCGACGAGGTGTTCTCGACGCTGATGGGCGAGGACGTCGAGCAACGACGCTCGTTCATCCAGCGCAATGCCAAGGACGTTCGCTTCCTCGATATCTAGCTCTCTAGCACCAGCCCTAGATATGCGTAGAACCGATGAGAAAGAGCGAGACACGTGACTGAGACCCCCACCGACAGCACGGCCGGACCCGGCGGCCCCGAGGGACCCGGCGGCCGGATCGAGCCGATCGAGCTGCAGACCTCGATGCAGCGCGCCTACATCGACTACGCGATGGCGGTCATCGTCGGCCGGGCGCTGCCCGACGTGCGCGACGGTCTCAAGCCGGTCCACCGGCGGGTGCTCTACGCGATGTACGACGGCGGCTACCGCCCCGACCGCGGCTTCTCCAAGTGCTCACGCGTTGTCGGTGATGTCATGGGTCAGTACCACCCCCACGGCGACACCGCGATCTACGACACCCTGGTCCGGCTCGCCCAGCCCTGGGTGATGCGCGCGCCGCTGATCCACGGGCAGGGCAACTTCGGCTCGCCGGGCAACGACTCCGCGGCCGCGATGCGTTACACGGAGTGCCGGATGGCCCCGCTGGCGCTGGAGATGGTGCGCGACATCGGCGAAGAGACCGTTGACTTCCAGCCCAACTACGACGGCCGCTCGCAGGAGCCGACCGTCCTGCCGGCGCGCTACCCGAACCTCCTGGTCAACGGCTCGGCCGGCATCGCGGTCGGCATGGCCACCAACATCCCCCCGCACAACCTGCGCGAGGTTGCGGCCGGTGCCCAGTGGGCACTCGAGCACCCCGACGCCACGCGCGAGGAGCTCCAGGACGCGCTCGTCGAGCGGATCAAGGGCCCCGACTTCCCCAACGGTGCGCTGATCGTCGGCCGCGAGGGCATCGAGCAGGCCTACCGCACCGGGCGCGGGTCGGTCACCCAGCGCGCGGTGATCGAGATCGACGAGGACAACCGTGGCCGCACCTGCCTGTCGATCACCGAGCTGCCCTATATGGTCAACCCGGACAACCTGGCGCTGAAGATCGCCGAGCTCGCCGACTCCGGCAAGGTGCAGGGCATCTCCGACGTCCGCGACGACTCGTCGGGGCGCACCGGACAGCGCCTGGTCGTGGTGCTGCGTCGCGACGCCGTGGCCCGGGTGGTGCTCAACAACCTGCTCAAGCACACCGAGCTGCAGACCAACTTCAGCGCCAACATGCTCGCGCTGGTCGACCAGGTGCCGCGCACGCTGACGATCGACCAGTTCATCAGCAACTGGGTGACCCACCAGATCGAGGTCATCCAGCGCCGGACGCAGTTCCGCCTCACCGAGGCCGAGCGCCGGGCTCACGTCCTGCGCGGCCTGGTCAAGGCGCTCGACATGCTCGATGAGGTCATCGCGCTGATCCGGCGATCGCCCGAGGTCGAGGACGCCCGCGACGGTCTGATCGAGCTGCTGGACATCGACGAGATCCAGGCGACGGCCATCCTCGACCTGCAGCTGCGTCGCCTCGCGGCCCTGCAGCGCCAGAAGATCATCGACGATCTGGCCGAGATCGAGCGGCTGATCGCCGATCTCGAGGACATCCTTGCCAGCGAGCCGCGTCAGCGGCAGATCATCTCCGACGAGCTCACCGAGATCGTCGACAAGTACGGCAACGACCGGCGTAGCCAGATCATCGCGGCCGACGGCGACCTCTCCATGGAGGACCTGATCCCCGACGAGGACCTGGTCGTGTCGATCACCCGGGGCGGCTACGCCAAGCGGACCCGCGCCGACCAGTACCGCACCCAGAAGCGCGGCGGCAAGGGTGTGCGCGGCGCGACCCTGCGCGGTGACGACGTGGTGGAGCACTTCATCTCGACCACCAACCACCACTGGCTGCTGTTCTTCACCACGGCCGGGCGGGTCTACCGGACCAAGGCCTACAACCTCCCCGAGGCATCGCGGGACGCCAAGGGCGGCCACGTGGCGGGCCTGTTGTCCTTCCAGCCCGACGAGAACATCGCCCAGGTGCTGGCGATCCGGGACTACGAGCAGGCGCCGTACCTCGTCCTTGCCACCCGCAACGGCCTGGTCAAGAAGACCCGGCTGGGTGACTACAACAGCCCCCGCCAGGCAGGCGTCATCGCGATCAACTTCCGCGAGGACGACGACGAGCTGATCGGCGCCGAGCTCGTCAACGCCGAGGACGACATCCTGCTGGTCTCCCGCAAGGGTCAGGCGATCCGGTTCCGGGCCGACGACACCCAGCTGCGGCCGATGGGCCGCGCCACGTCTGGCGTGTCCGGCATGAAGTTCCGCGCCGGTGACTCGCTGCTGTCGATGTCGGTCATCCGGGCCACGCAGGTCGCCGCCGAGGTGGCGGCCGGGCTCAGCGAGCAGAGCGAGGACGCCGCCTACGTCGAGGTCGAGCCGACTGCCGATCTCGGCGAGGTGAAGCCCCAGTTCGTGTTCACGATGACCGACGGCGGGTTCGCCAAGCGCACCCGCATCTCGGACTACCGACTGCAGTCCCGCGGCGGCCTCGGCATCAAGGCCATGTCGCTGGCCAACGAGGACCGCGGCGGGCTGGTCGGCGGCTTCATCGTGGTCGACGGCGACGAGATCCTGTCCATCACCCAGGCCGGTCAGGTCGTGCGCAGCCCGATCAACGACCATTTCCGCGCGACGGGTCGGGCCACGATGGGGGTCAAGTTCGTGACCCCCAAGTCCGGCGACGCCGTCGCCGTGGTCGCGCGATCGGTCGAGGCCAAGGACGAGGAGGACGCCGACGAGGCGATTGCCGCCGAGTCGTCGGATGTGGGACCGGATGCAACAATCGACGAGACCACATCCGTATCCGTCGCCGACGTGGCTGAGGACGAGGCGCAGGACGAAGGGGACACTGAGGGCTGATGACGGACCGTTCCGCCGACCGCACCTCCACCCGCACCGCCGCCGACCGCAAGAGCGCGGGGGTCGGCGACACGGCCGCGCGCCTGCCGCTCGGTGAGCGCATCTCGGCGAAGCTGAGCCGGTCCGTCGACGAGCACCGCGCGAACGCCGAGCCCGAGTCCACGAGGTTGGCCAAGAATGCCGCGGCCGGCGCTCGGCCCCCTCGCCGCGCCCGGCTGCGCCTGACCAGGGTCGACCCGTGGTCGGTCATGAAGACCGCGTTCCTGCTCGCCATCGCGCTCGGTGTCGTCACCGTCGTGTCGGTGGTGATGGTCTGGTCGGTCCTCGATGCGGCCGGCGTCTGGACGTCCATCAACGACACGGTGCAGAACATCGTCGGCGGCCAGGAGGCGGCGTCGTTCGACGTCCGCAACTACGTCGGGATGTCGCGCGTGCTCGGTTTCACGATGGTGGTCGCGGTCATCGACGTCGTTCTGCTGACCGCGATCGCGACCCTCGGAGCGTTCCTCTACAACATGGCTGCGGCCCTGCTCGGAGGCATCGAGGTCACCCTGGCCGAGGACAACTGAGGGCCCGATTCCCCGCTCAGACGCCGTTTTGTCCGGCTCCTCAGCGGTGGGGTAGTGTTCCCCCTCGGTCGCTCGTCGGCCACCCCTGGCACGACGCCGATTCTTGGCCGAGTCGCGGGCCTATAGCTCAGACGGTTAGAGCGCTTCCCTGATAAGGAAGAGGTCACAGGTTCAAGTCCTGTTAGGCCCACCACATTCCACGTTCGTCCGACCCGCCGGGAGTCCATCATGAAGAAGCTCGTCCTCTTGGCGCTGGCCGTCGTCGGCGCCCTGTTCGCGAAGAGGAAGTTCGACGCGGGTCGAGCCGAGCAGGCCCTGTGGGCCGAGGCGACGGACAACGTCACCAGCTCCTGACCCTCCCGGGGCCTTGGCGCAATTGGTAGCGCACCTGCTTTGCAAGCAGGGGGTTAGGGGTTCGAGTCCCCTAGGCTCCAC
>JAOPXC010000310.1 GCA_025965335.1 Nocardioides sp.
CGACGCTGGCGAACGAGCGCGTCGCGATGGCGGCGACCCGCCTGAGCAAGAGCACCGAGCGGGCGATCGAGCTGGTGGCCGACGGCGTGACCGCCGCCCAACGGCTGCGGATCGGACACTCGATCGCACTGGCCACGGTGTGCTCGCTGCTCGGCGTCCGCTCGACGCTTCGGTCGCTGGCGGGGCTGGGACCCGGACCGGAGTCGAGCGTCGCGAAACTGCTCGGCGTGCGCAACCGTCAGGACGGTGCCGAGCTGGTTGTCGCCCTGCTCGGTGACCGCATCACGATCGAGGTCCTGGAGGACCGCGGCGACGTCTGGGAGATGCTCAACACCCGCTGCCTGTCCATCGCCGGCGGCACCACGCAGATCCTGCGCAACGTCGTCGGCGAACGGATCCTCGGCCTCCCGCGTTAGCCGAGTCGGCGCGGTTTTCCCCGGCCGACTCGCGCTCAGACGGTTGACCGCTCGCGGCGGTACTGGCCCCAGTGCCAGTGCAGGTAACGGTCGATCGCGCGCACGATGTGCGAGCTGCGGATCGAGGGGAAGATGTCGAAGGCATGCTGGGCGCCCGGCAGCTCGGCGTACACCACGGTCCGCTTGGACACGTGCCGGAGCCGCTCCACGAAGAGACGGGCCTGGTCGACCTGGACCAGGGTGTCGTGGGCGCCGTGCAGGACGAAGAAGTCGGGCGCGTCCGGCGTGATCCGCAGGATCGGCGAGGCCGCCTCGAAGTCCTCGGGGGCGTCGTCCCAGCGCTTCTGCAGGATGCGCGGCGCGAGGAACCTGTCGCGCATGAGCTCGGCGCTGCGCAGCCCCGTCGAGCCGGCGAAGTCGTAGACGCCGTAGTGCGGCACCGCCGCCTGGACGGACGTGTCGACGTCCTCGAAGCCGGGCTGCCAGCCCTTGTCGTCGGCGGTCAGCGCGGTGAGCGCGGCGAGGTGACCGCCGGCGGACCCGCCGGTGATCGCGATGTAGTCGGGGTCGCCGCCGTACTCGGCGATGTTCTCCCTGATCCAGGCGATCGCCCGCTTGATGTCGATCATCTGGGCGGGGAAGGGATCGCGCGGGGCCAGGCGGTAGTTGATCGCGACGCAGACCCAGCCCTTCTCCGCGAGGTGCTGCATGAGCGGGATGCCCTGCTGGTCCTTGGTGCCGAGCATCCAGGCACCGCCATGGACCTGCAGCAGCACCGGAGCGCCGCCTTCGGGGATGCCCCCGGCGGGGGAGTAGACGTCGAGCAACCCGCGCTTGCCGGTCTCGGCGTAGCGGATGTCGCGATCGACGGTCACCGCGCCGTTGCGCATCCGGAACGGGTAGACCAGCTTGCGCCAGGGGACGGCCAGGTCCGCGGGCGTGGGCCGGGACTCGAGCTGGTCGAGGTACTCGGCGCCCAGGCCCTCCACGAGCGACTCCTCGGCCCTGGTCTGGACCTTGCGGCTCTGGGCGACGAGGAAGCCCAGCCCTGCCGCGCTCGCGCCGGCCAGGGCCAGGCCGACGGGGTTGCGGCGCTTCCCGGAGACGTGGGCCGCGGCATCGGCCGCGGTGACGGCGAGCAGGTGCGGCGCGAGCTCGCCGGTCATCCAGCCGGCGAAGAACGCAGGGATACCGACCCGGAAGCCGGGCAGCGGACGGATCGCGTTCGCGGTGAGCGCCGCGGTGACGACCTGGCGTCGCAGGAAAGACATGCGGGCAAGGCTAGTGGCTGACCGGCGCCGCCCCGTCGGGAATCCGAGACTCCGCAGACGCGACGCCCAGCCAGGTGTGGTGGTTGTTCTCCCAGCACCAACCCAGGTGGGGCGAGCGGTCGGAGATCCACAGCGCCGGGACGCGGCGGTCGGTCCCGCGCGAGCCGCCGGTGTGGAAGCACCGGTTCTTCTCCAGCGCCTCGGGGTACGCGTGCAGGAAGGCGATGCCCTCTTCCATCGTCAGCATGCTGCGTCCCCGCTCCGCGATGGTCGCGGCCGCCTCGGCGGGCCGGACCCCGCAGAACTCCTCCCCACGCTCGACGCCGACCACGGCGTAGACGCGAGAGCCGGGGACCGTGACGACCGGCGCGAAGTCGTCCACATCCGCGAAGTGTCGGCTCAGCGTGCCCACTCGCCCGCCCAGAGTCAGCAGCGGCACCCGTGCGGAGATCGCGACGGCCGAGCCGCCCACGACCAGCACGAACGGTGCGTGCCCGGGGGCGGGCGCGGCGCCGCCCGCCAGCCGGGCGCGCAACGGTTCGCGGAGGTGTTCCACGTCGGTGCGCAGCTCCCGCTCCGGGATGCCGGCGAGACGGGGGTAGCCGAGGCCGAGCAGGACGGCAGTCTGCCGGTCGATCTCGGCGTCGAGGTCGTCGCGGGTCGCGGGTGGTGTGGGGGACGGGCTCGTCGCAGCGGGCACGGAGTTCCTCTCGTCGGGCAGCGCTGGTTCAACGTGGGAGCCCGGCCCGGGGTTCCCCTCGCGTGCCCGGACTCCGGACTGCATGATGAGACGCGCGCCACCCGGAACCTGCCGCCCCGGGCATCGTTAGGGCGCTAGAACACGTTTCGGTTCCGCTGAGGAGTGCGCCATGGATCGGTTGTCCGGACTCGACGCGAGCTTCCTCTATCTCGAGACCCCCGCGCAGCTCATGCACGTGTGCGGCGTGATCGTGCTGGATCCGGCGACGATGCCCGACGGCTACACCTTCGACCGCATGCAGGCCGAGATCGACCGCTGCGTGCGCGACGTACCGGCCTTCACCCGCAAGCTGCGCCGCGTCCCCCTCGGTCTGGACCACCCGATCTGGGTGCGTGACAAGCAGTTCGACATCGAGCGCCACGTGCACCGGCTCGCGCTGCCCCAGCCCGGCGGCTACCGCGAGCTGACCGAGCTCACGAGCCACCTCGCCGGCCTGCCGCTGGACCGCTCGCGCCCGCTGTGGGAGATGTGGGTGATCGAGGGGTACGACGGGGGCAACGGCCCCGACCAGGTGGTCGTCTTCTCGAAGATGCACCACGCGACGGTGGACGGCGTCTCGGGCTCCAACCTGATCTCGCACCTGTGCAGCCTGGAGCCCGACGCCGAGCCCCTGGCCCTGGGCGAGAAGCAGGAGTTCGGCCGCGACCCGGCCCGGTTCGAGCTGCTCGGTCGCGGCATGGTCACCAGCGTGACGCGGCCCGTCAACGCGGTCCGGTTGCTCGGGCCCTCGGCGCAGCTCGTCACCAAGACCATCGGGCGAGCCCGCGCGGGCACGTCCATGGCCGCCCCGCTGACCGCGCCGCGTACGTCGTTCAACGGCACCATCACCGGCCACCGGGCCATCGCCTTCGTCGACATCAGCCTCGAGGACGTCCGCGAGATCAAGAATGCCACCGGCACGACGGTCAACGACGTGGTGCTCACCGTGGCCGGCGGGGCGCTGCGCTCCTACCTCGCCGAGCGGGACGAGCTGCCCGAGGACTCCCTGCTGGCCACCGTCCCGGTCTCGGTGCGCGAGTCGTCGCGGCGCTCCACGGGCGCCAACAAGGTCTCCGCGCTGTTCACCAAGCTCGGCACCGACGAGGAGCACCCGCTCGAGCGCCTGAGCGACATGTCCACCCGCAACCGCAACGCCAAGGACCACCACAAGGCCATCAGCGCCGACTCGCTCCAGGACTGGGCGGAGTTCGCCGCGCCGCGGACGTTCGGCCTCGCGGTGCGCGCGTACGCCGGCCTCCGCCTCGCCGAGAAGCACCCGGTGGTCCACAACCTGGTGATCTCCAACGTCCCGGGTCCGCCGGTGCCGCTCTACTTCATGGGCGCGCAGATCGTCGGGCTCTATCCGCTCGGGCCGGTGTTCCACGGGGCCGGCCTCAACATCACGGTGATGTCCAACTACGGACACGTGCACGTCGGGGTCATCGCCTGCCGTGAGTCGATGCCCGAGGTCGACGACCTCGTGCAGCGCTTCCCGGCCGAGCTCGCGGCCCTGAAGGAGGCGGTCCTGGCGGTCACGCCCCTCGGGCGCGCTTGAAGTCCCGCCGCCGGGCGTTGACGGTGTTGGCCGCCTCGACGAGGGCCGGGATGAACACCTCGGCCTCGAGCACGCACGCGACGTGGCCGGCCTCGATGTCGTGGATCGTCGCGCCGGGGATCGACCGGGCCAGGGCGACCTGTCGCCGAGGCGGGATCACGCGGTCCTTGCGCAGTACGACGACGGCGGTCGGGACGTCGATCCGGCCCAGCCAGGGCCGGGAGTGGTGGCGCCCCAGCGCGGTGACCGCCTGCGCCACCGCCCAGGGGCTGGTGCTGCGGAACTCCCGGAGCCCCCAGTCCTGGATGTCCGACATCTCCAGGTCAACCGCCTCGGCGGCCGCCCGGGACGCGCGGGCCGCGGTACGGGACCGGGCCACCCCGCGGGTACCGAGCATGGCGGCCCCGAGGCCGCCGAAGAACAGCCGCTCGGTGGCGGTCATCTGGAACCGGTCGGTCGTCGCGCAGAGCACCAGGCCCTCGATCTTGTCCGGGTGCTGGCGCCAGACCCGCTGGGCGACGATCGAGCCCATCGAGTAGCCGCCGACGATGACGTTGCGCAGGTCGAGCACGTCGATGAGGGCGGCGACGTCGTCGGCGCAGTCGGAGAGCGAGAAGGTCTCGCTCTGGATGCCCTGGCCGTGCCAGCGCTGGTCGAGCGTCACCACCCGGAACCGGCGCGAGAGCGGCTCGATCGCGGGGTACCACGTCAGCAGCCCGGTGCACGCGAGGGCGTGCAGCAGGACGATCGTGGGCGCGTCGGAGGACGGTCCCGGCGTGTCGGTGACGTACGTCGTCCCGCGACCGGGCAGCTCCAGGAGCTCGCCCGACGGGATGGCGGCCCAGGGCATGTACGCCCGCTGGCGCAGCACGCCGAGCGGGGACAACACGGCCATCGGTTCCTCGCTCTCGACGTCGCTCGTCTCGTAGGGTAGAACACGTTACAGTTTTCGTGGATGCAGGTACCCCACTTCGGCAGGAGACACGCGTGGCATCGGACGGATTCGCTCCGGCGGACCAGGAGTCGATCGAGGCGGTGCGCGCGGTCGTCACGGACGTGCTCGGGCGCGCGAGGCACGAGCTCGCGACGGACTGGGCGGCCCTGGCCGCCGCCGGGATGCTCGGGCTCGTCGTGCCCACCGAGCAGGGCGGCGAGGGCCTCGGCATCGCCGAGGTCGGCGTCCTGCTGCGCGAGGTCGGCGCGCGCGCCGAGCACCTCCCGGTCTGGGAGACGCTCTGCTGCGGCGCGCTGACGTTGGCCGCGGCCGGCACCCCCGAGCAGCGGGAGGCCCTGTTGCCCGGCGTCGCCCGTGGCGAGGTCATCCTCACGCCTGCCCTGCGCGAGGCCGGCGCGGGCATCCCGCTGGTCCCCTCGACGAGCTTTGCCGCGGGCAAGATCACGGGCCGCAAGATCGGGGTGACGTACGCCGCGCAGGCCGCCCGCCTCCTGGTCACCGCTTCCGACGGCGACGCCGTGGTCGTCGCCCTGGTGGACCCGAGCGATCCGGGCGTCACGCTGCTCGTGTCGCCCTCGTCCTCGGGCCAGGCCGAGCACACCGTGGTCTTCGACGGGGCGCGGGCCGAGGTGCTGGAGGACGGAGCGGCGCAGACGCTGCGCGAGCACGCGATCGCCGGTCTATGCCTGATCGCCGCCGGCGTCGTATCGGGGGCGCGCGACCTGACCGCGACGTACATCAAGGGCCGCACGCAGTTCGGACGCGCCCTGGCCGAGTTCCAGGCGGTCGCCATGCAGATCGCCGACGTCTACATCGCGTCGCGGACCATCGACCTGGCCGCAGAGAATGCCGCCTGGCGGATCCGCGAGGGGCTCGACGTCGGCGACGACCTCGCGGTGGCGTCGTACTGGATCTGCACGGAGGGGCCGCAGGCGCTGCGCACCTGCCACCACCTCCATGGCGGGATGGGCGTCGACGAGACCTACCCGCTGCACCACTACTTCTCGTGGATCACCGACATCGCCCACGCCCTCGACGGCACGGTCGACCAGGTGCACGTCGAGGACCCCACGACCAAGAACCTCGAGCTCACCGCCGAGCAGCGCCGGCTCAAGGCCGAGCTCCGGACCTACTTCGCGGGCCTCGCCGACGACGACGCACACCTCGACATGGGCAAGGACCGGCACGGCCCGACGTACCAGCGGGTGGTGCGGCAGATGGGCACCGACGGCTGGATGGGCATCGGCTGGCCCAAGGAGTACGGCGGGCACGGTCTCGGCGAGATCGAGCAGACGATCTTCGCCAACGAGGCCCAACGTGCGGACGTGCACCTACCGGCCGTGACGCTTCAGACGGTCGGCCCGACGCTGATCCGTTACGGCACCGAGAAGCAGAAGGACCTGTTCCTGAAGCGGATCCTCCAGGGTGACGTGCACTTCGCGATCGGGTACAGCGAGCCCGACGCCGGCACCGACCTCGCGTCCCTGCGGACGACGGCCCGCAAGGACGGGGACCACTACGTCGTCAACGGCCAGAAGATGTGGACGACCGGCGGGCACCAGGCCGACTACCTGTGGCTGGCGGTCCGCACCGACCCGGACGCGCCCAAGCACAAGGGCATCTCGATCCTGATCGTCGACACGTTGGACCCCGGCTACTCCTGGACGCCGATCATCACCGCCGACGGGTCGCACCACGTCAACGCGACGTACTTCAACGACGTCCGCGTCCCCGTCGACATGCTGGTCGGCGAGGAGAACCAGGGTTGGAAGCTGATCACGAAGCAGCTCAACCACGAGCGCGTGATGCTGGGACCGGCCGGGCGGATCGAGGGGCTGCGCGACCGGGTCGCCGAGTGGGCGACCTAGGCCGGCGTCATCTACCGGGCGGACGTCCGGTCCGTGCTCGTCCAGGTGACCGCGGTGTTCCGGGTCAACGAGCTGCTCAACTGGGAGGTCGCGCGCGCCGCGGCGGTCGGCGAGATCTCGGTCGGCGACGCGTCGTCCTCGAAGGTGTTCGCCGCCGACCAGGCC
>JAOPXC010000428.1 GCA_025965335.1 Nocardioides sp.
CAGGGCGCTCGCGGTGACCAGGGCACCGGCGAGCGTCAGGTGGACGGCAAGGGAGCTGGCCCGGTCGGAGGCGTCGGCCACCGCCAGCCCGCTCACGACGAAGGCCGCGGCCCCGGCACCCAGCTCGATCTCGGGACGGGGCAGCAAGATCGCGAGGAGCCCGACAACCAGCAGGATCGGCGCCGCCCGATACGCCTCGGACACCGCCGCCACGTTCGTCGCGGACCAGATCACCGCGGCCACCGACGCGGGAAGTACCGCCCCGCCCAGGAACCGTGATTCGGAGGTCTTCCCCTGGCTGGTCAGGGTGGCAGCGGCCGTTGTCAGGGCGACGGCGGCGGCGGTGGTCAGCACGTCGCTCGGCAGGGCCGAGACCAGGGCGACCAGCGCGACCACGACGCCGGCCGCCGATCCGGCGGTGCTCCGGGGACCGGTACGGCGCTGCGCCTCGACGACGAGAGCGGTCGCGACCACGGACAGCGCGGCGGTCACCGTCCAGAGCGGCACCGGCTGGAGCGCCAGGGTGCCGACGCCGCCGACCGCGACGGCGGCCACTGCCGGAGCCGGCCACGCCAGCCGCCACGTCCGGGGCGCCGCGACGGCGGCCGCGACGACAAGGGCGACGACGGACGGCAGCAGCAGCGCCGGGTGGGCAAGGGTCTCGGCCGGGTCCAGCAGCGCGCCGGCGCCCAGCGTGAAGGGGTCGCCCACGTCGAGCACGGTGCTGGCCCCCTGGAGCAGCAGACCCAGGGACACGAACCCCACGGGGAGCGAAGCGAGGGCCATCGGACCCATCGGCACGAGCGCCAGCCGGGCCGGTGCAGCGGCGGCGGCCACCGACCAGACGACCAGGCACGCCAACGCGACGACCGTGAAGGTCGTCAGGCCGTCGTCGACAGCGGGCACCGCGAGCGTGACGGTGCCCAGCGTTGCCGCGGCGGCACCGCAGAGCTGGACGAGCCACGAGCGCGATGGGGCGAACGCGATGGGGAGCAACAGGAACACCGAGGCCGCGAGCAGCGACCAGCCGTGACCCTGGGTCCACAGCTCACGCAGACTGGCATGGTCGATCGCCTCGGCGAGCCCGGAGAGTGCTAGCGCGACCCACCACGTCCAGCCGCCGACGAGTGCGGCCCAGGCCAGCAGGGTCGCGCGGCGCACCCGGCCGAGCCCGGCCAGCGCCGCGAACGTCAGGACACCGGCGCCGAAGACCACGTGGTCGTGGGAGCTGACTCCGACGGCACCGGCGACGAGCAGCCACCCGCCGAGGACGGCGCCGACCTGGGGTGCGAGGAGCCGCCTCGGCGTGAACGTGAGGGCCACGGACGCAGCTCCCAGAGCCCCTCCGACCAGGCAGACACCCGCCGCCAGGCTCGGGTCTCCGAGCCATCCAGCATTGTCGGCACCGACCACGTCGAGGGTGAGCAGACCGAGCGCCACCGTCGTGAGTGACTCCGCGGCGACCCGCAGCCGGCGGCCACCGAGCCAGGTGCCCGCCCCGCCCGTGGCGAGGGTCAGGGCGACGAGCACGGCCGTGCGACCGCCGACGCCGAGCCAGGACCAGGCCACGGCGAGGAACGCGACCGCCGCGACCAGCAGGCAGAGGGCGCCGAGGCCCAGCAGGATCGTCGGCACCGACGCGACGCGGATGCCGCGCGACGGGACGGGGCGCTCGATCGAGGGGGCCGGGTAGGCACCGCCGGTGGGGATGATCGGCGTCGCGGTCGCGGCGACCGGCGCTCCGGACGCGCGCAGCTGCAACAACAGCTCGTCGGCGCTCCGCAGCGTGTTGAACAGCTGGATGGCGAGCGGACCCTGCAGCGGCAGTGAGCAGACCGGGCACGCGGTGGAGTTCACCGGCAGTCGGGACTGGCAGTCCGGGCACAGGTAGGGATCCGAATAGCGCGTCATGGGCTCATTGAGTCCCGCGGAGTGCGCACGCGCAAACGGGTCGTCGCTCAGGTGCGGTGAGTAGCCGTGCTCAGTACGCCTAGAGGAGGCCGCGGGCCTTCAGCGACAGGTAGTGGTCGGCCAGGGCGGGTGGCAGCCGGTCGGCGTCGGTGTCGACGACGTCCACGCCGATCGCCCGCAACAGGTCCGCGGTCCGGCGCCGACGCGCGAGGACCTGCTCGGCGGCGGCGGCGTCGTACACCTCGTCGACGGTGGCGCGCCCCGCGGCCAGGCGCTCGAGCGCCGGGTCCTTCACCGAGGCCACCACCACCCGGTGGTGGCGGGTCAGCGCCGGCAGCACGGGCAGCAGCCCCTCCTCGACGGCGGACGGCTCCAGCGGCGTGAGGAGTACGACGAGGGCCCGCTGACGACCGAGCCCGGTGACGGCCCCGGCAAGCGCCGCCCAGTCAGCCTCGGCGATGACGGGCTCGAGGTCGGCCATCGTCTCCTGCAGGGTGGCCGCGACATCACGGGCTCCGGCGGAGCGCACCCGGCTGCGCACCCGCCGGTCACCGGCGATGAAGTCGATCCGGTCGCCGGCTCGCGCGGCCAGTGCTGCGAGCAGCAGCGCGGCGTCCATCGCGGAATCGAGGCGCGGTACGTCGTCCACGCGACCGGCCGAGGTACGGGACGTGTCCAGCACCAGGACCACCCGGCGATCCCGCTCGGGCTGCCAGGTCCGCACGACCACGTTGCGGTTGCGGGCACTGGCCCGCCAGTCGATCGACCGGACATCGTCGCCGCGGACGTACTCCCGAAGTGAGTCGAACTCCGTACCCTGGCCGCGGACCCGGACCGCTGACCGGCCGTCGAGGTCGCGCAGTCGGGCGAGCCGGGAAGGCAGGTGCTTGCGTGACTCGAACGGCGGCAGCGAGCGCACGGCTCCCGGCACCACGCGGGTCCGCTGCCGCGAGGCCAGCCCGAGCGGCCCGCGGGTCCGCACCGTGACGCCGACCGCCCGCAGGTCGCCACGTCGTCGGGGGAGCAACGGGGTGCGCAGGACGGTGCGGTCGCCGGCATCCAGGCGGATCCGGTGCCGGTTGGCCCCGGCCCCGGCGGTCGGTTGCCAGGAGTCGCGCACCAGCGCGCGCATCCGACGCCTTCCGCGGTTGGTGGCCACGAGCACGGTCTCGGTGGGGTGGCCGAGCCGGACGGTTCCCACGGGTGCCCGGGACAGCTCGAGTCCGGCCGGTCGCGGCGCCGCGAACCAGTCGGCGATCACGAGGAGCAGCACGAGCAGCACCCACAGCCAGAGCGTGCCCAGGCTGGGGCGGGCCACCACCGGGACCAGGCCCAGCAGCAGCAGGAGCGGTAGCCGCCCGGAGATCACCATCAGCTGTCGAGGTGGCTCATCGGGGGACCGGCACCGACCCGAGTGCGGAGGCGAGGACCTTCGCGACGTCGACGCCCTCGAGCTCGGCCTCGGGTCGAAGGCCCAACCGGTGCACCAGCGTCGCGTGTGCGAGGGCCTTCACGTCGTCGGGGGTCACGAAGTCGCGGCCGGTCAGCCAGGCCCAGGCCCGGGCCGCCCGCAGCAGGGCGGTCGCACCGCGCGGGCTGACGCCGAGACTCAGCGACGGCGACTCCCGCGTCGCCCGCGCGATGTCCACGATGTAGCCCGCGACCTCGGGGGAGACCTGCACCGTCTTCACGGCTGCCTGGCCGGCCACGATGTCGTCGGCCCCCGCCACGGCCCGCACGCCCGCGCCCGCGACGTCTCGCGGGTCGAACCCCGTCGCGTGCCGACGCAGGATCTCCAGCTCGTCCGGGCGGTCGGGGATCGGCAGCACGACCTTGAGCAGGAACCGGTCGAGCTGTGCCTCGGGCAACGGGTAGGTGCCTTCGTACTCGACCGGGTTCTGGGTCGCGGCGACCAGGAACGGTCTCGGCAGCTGGCGGGAGACGCCGTCGACCGAGACCTGTCCCTCCTCCATCGCCTCCAGCAGCGCGGACTGGGTCTTGGGCGGCGTCCGGTTGATCTCGTCGGCCAGCAGCAGGTTCGTGAACACCGGCCCCTCGCGGAAGCTGAGCTCCCCCTGCCTGCTGTCGATGACCATCGAGCCGGTGATGTCCCCGGGCATCAGGTCAGGGGTGAACTGCACCCGCCGGGTGCCGACCGACAGGCTCGCGGCCAGGGTGCGGACCAGCAGCGTCTTGGCCGTGCCGGGCACCCCCTCCATGAGCACGTGTCCACCGCACAGCAGCGCCACCAGCAGGCCGGACACCGCGGCGTCCTGACCGACCACGGCCTTGGCGACCTCGGTGCGCACGGCGCCGAGCCGTTCCCGCGCCCCGTCGGAGGCGAGGTCGGAGGAGGGTGGGCAGGAGGACTTGGAAGTCGGCTCGATCATGTGCGACGTACCTCTCGGTCGAGTGCGGCCAGCTCGCTGGCCAGGACGATCAGGTCCTTGTCGGTGGCGGGTGCGGGTGCGTGTGGGCCCAGGAGCGCAGCGATCTCCGCCTCGGGTCGGCCCAGGTGTCGAGCCAGGTCCCGGACGAGGGCCTCGGAGTCGGTGACGCCCAGCCGGAGACGTTCCGCGGCGCGGGTGCGGGCCGCGTCCCTCAGCGCCGCGGCGGCGTGTCCCCGGTCGCCCGCCTTGCGGTAGAGCCGCCCCCGGCTGCGGGTGGTCTCGATGGCCTTGACGACCACCGGCAACGGCTCGGCCGCCAGCGGACCCAGCCGACGCCCGCGCCACAGGATCAGGGCGACCACGACGATCGCGCCCAGCCACAGCCCGGGTTTCAGCCAGCGTGGCAGCAGCGTTGACAGGCTGACGCCGTCGTCGCCGCGCAGGTCGTCAATGCTGGGGAGGTACCAGACCAGCCGGCTGTCCTGGCCCAGCAGACGTACGACGACCGCGGCGTTGTCCGCGCGCAGCACCCGGTCGTTCCGCAGCGCCTCGTCGGCGCCGAACAGGGTCACCCCGGACCGCTCGACGACCAGGGAGCCCTCCGGTCCGACGAAGCACCCGTCGCCGCCCGGGTAGGCCAGGGCGTGGCCGACCTCGATGGTCAGGTCGGCGAACAGCGGGTCGTCGCAGCCCGCCGCACGGGAGCCGACGCGCACCTGGTCGGGGAGTGCGGACGACCCCAGGGCGTCGACCAGGCCGGGACCCGCACCCGCGACCACGATCCGGGCCGTCGACGCGTCCTCCAGCAGTCGTTCGGTCGTGCTGCGGCCCAGCAGGTCGGTCGACGTGACCAGCACCGTCGTCCCGGGGCCAGGGTCGGCGGTCTCGAGCTCGTCGGCGCTACGCACCACCGTCACGTCGACGCCGTGGTCGCCGAGGACCCGGGCCAACGCCTGGGCGCCGTTGTTGGTCGGGTTGTCGGGGTCCAGGGTCCCCGCCCGTTGGGTCCCACCGCCTCCCAGGACGATCACGACTCCCATGGCCACCGCGAGGGCGCACCCGATCAGGACCATCGAGCGGTGCCGCCGCCACCAGGTGTCGGGAGGCGCCGGTGCGAGCGTGGGGGCGCTCATCGCAGTCCCGCCAGCTCGTTGTCGAGGTCGAGGACGCCGTGCGCCTGGTCCCGGGTGGCCGGCCGGTCGCCGTACAGCACGGACTCGAAGAGGACCGCGAGGGCGGCGACGCGCGGCCGCTGGTGGGGGTATGTCGCGGCCAGCGACGCGGCCACCTCGTGGGCGGTGGCGCCGGGTGCGTCGTCGAGGCGTCCGCGCTCGACCTGGCGTACGGCGAGGGCGCGGAACCCGTCGACGACCGCATCCTCGTGCCGCCCCTCGGCGAGGGCCGCCTCCGCCCGCCGGCGCAGCTCGGCGGCGGTCACCACCTCGTCGGTGAGCACCGCGCGCTCCTCCTCTCGGGTGCGCGCCGACCAGCGGGCCCGCGACAGCAACCAGCCGAGTCCGAGGACGAGAAGCACCAGCACGACCATGGCGGCGAACGTCGAGAGCGGCGGGGCGTCCTGGGCCGCGGCCAGACCGTCCTCGACCTGCCGCTGCAGCCAGGCGAGGATCTGCTGGAGGACGTTCTGCTGGTGGTACTCCGGGTTCAGCAGCTCGCGCCGCAGCCACGACCTCGCCTCGTCCGCCGACGGGTCGAGGGGCGGGTCCCGCAACAGGAGGGGCGTCACGAGGCGGTGATCCCGGCCCGGGTCATCAGCTCGACGTCGTACGCCTCCTTGCGCATCCGCTGGTCGAGGTACTGCAGCGACACCACCGCGGTGGTGAACGGGGCGACGAAGGCCGACGAGACCACGGACGAGAGTGCCTGGAGGACGACGAGGCCGAGCAGGGCGTACTGCGGGCCGGCCGCGAGGATGAAGATCTGACCGGCGAACGAGATCGGCAGCGTCAGCATCGAGCCCGCGATCTGGGCGATGACCATCGTCAGGAGCGCGATGCCGAAGGTTCGCCAGAACTGTTTCCTGGTCAGCCGGAAGCCACGACCGATGGCGCCGAAGACCCCGACCTCCTCCAGCATCAGTGCCGGCACCGGCAGGTAGTAGATCCGCACCCAGAACCAGCACATGAGGCACAGGAACAACGGCGCGCTCACCAGTCCGTAGACCAGGGTCCCGGCGAACCCGAACGTCATCACGACGGGAACCCAGGTCGCGGCGTACGCCGCGGTGATCAACAGCATCATCAGCCCGAGCACCGCGGCCAGGCCGACCAGCCGCCAGCGCTTGCCCCGGGTGGCCTGCCACGCCTCGCCGAGGGACAGGCGTCGACCGATCGCCGCCGCCGCCGCGACATGCGCGATCATCCCGGTGACCAGGATCAGACCGATGCTCTGCAGGACCGTGCCGACGCCGAGCGACACCACCGAGCCGAGGATGCCGGCCAGATCGGCGTCCGACATCTCGGACCCGCTCTGATCGACCGACAGGTTCACCGCGAAGGTCAGGATCGCGGTCACGAGCACCGGGATCACCATGGCAACCGACGCGACCAGCACGGCCGAGCCGACGGTCGCCTTGGGGTTGAACCGGATGATGCGGAACGCCGCGTCGTACAGGTCGCCCAACCCCAAGGGGCGTAGCGGCATCGCGCCGGGCTTGTGGGCCGCGCCGAGCATCCCGGGCTGGGGAGCCCAGGGTTGGCTCGGGGCCGGTTGCGGGAAGTACTGCTGGGCGTACGGCGCCTGCTGACCCGGTGGCTGGTACCCCGGCGGTGGGGGCGCCCACCCCGGGGGCGGGTATGCACCGGGAGGCGGGAACTCCTCGCTGCCAGACATCTGCGTCCCCTCCTTCGGCCTCGGCCGCTCATCCTGTCAGGACGTGGAGCCGCACCGCAGTCGGGGCGAGCGCAACCACCGGCGGCGCCGGCGCTGTTCACCCCGCCGGCTCGAGTGGCGCATCCCGCGCTAACGCGTCTGGAGGTGGCTGGGCAGCACGCACGCGGCGTCGAGGCCGAGCACCCGGTTGAGTCGCCCGAACGCGATCCACGAGCCCAGGCACATCGAGAGCTCGACGATCTCGCGGTCGTCGTACGCCGCCTTCATCCGGGCCCAGAACTCGTCGTCCAGCCCGTGGTGGTCGAGGGCGTAGCGCTCGGCGTACTCGGCGGCGAGGCGGGTCCGCTCGTCGAAGGCATCGGTGCCGCGCCAGTCGGTGACCGCCTCGGGGAACGAGTCCTCGACCTTCTGGCCGTCCCTCTCGGTGCGCCAGTCCTGGCAGAAGAGGCACCCGTTGATCTGCGCCACGCGGAGCCGCGCCGCCTCGAACTCACGCAGGCCCAGGGTGCCGTGCTCGTAGACACTCTGCGCAAAGGCGGAGGCGGCGGGCCCGATGCCGGGGACCATCTCGCCCCAGACGTACATGATCGGGTCCTTGCCCTCGGGGATGTCGATGATCATGCGATTGCCTTCCGTGAGGTGCGGTCAGGGGCGGGGCTCCCGGTCCCATGGCCTGCTGCGGACGGCCGAGGACCGGGAGACCCGCCCAGGCGGCCACGCGGGGGAGTGAGGGGTACGTCGAGCCCGTCGTACAGGCCGGGCTCGGCCGCGGCCAGCCAGGGGATGGCGTTGACGAGACGGTTGGCGGCCGTCGCGTTGCCACCGGCGGCACGGTTGCCGCCCTCGTCGGTGGCCTCGATGTTGACCTCGATGCGGGGACGGCCCTCGATGATCACGCGGTGTGCGCCGGCGCCCCCGTCGGGCGGTAGCGGCCAGTCCGGGGCACACGTGGGGGTGATCCGGGTGACGTGCTCGATCACGATGACGGGCGCGCCGTCGACGATCCCCTGCACCTCGAGGCGCAAGGCGCCCTGGGTGCCCTTCTCGAAGAGCCCCATCTGGTTGGTGACGTCGGCGTCGAGCTCGCGCCTCTCGAGCGTCTCGCGGATCTCCTCGAGCTCCACGCCGAGGGCGCGGGCGATCAGCCGGACCTGGCCGCCCCACACCATCGTCGGCACCGTGGGCGCGACCATCGGGGGCTGGTAGGCCATCGGCTCACCCATCCCGACGAGGAAGCGGACGGCGTCGGGGGCGTCGTACGTCGCGTAGTCGAAGATCTCCTGGCAGCGGATCTGGTCGATGGTGCCGGCCATCGAGCTCACCAGCACCGGCAGCACGTCATTGCCCCAGCCCGGGTCGATGCCGCTGACGAACAGCGACGACCCACCCGCCCGGGCCGCGGCCAGCAACGGGTCGCGCAGTTCCGGGGGAGCGCTGCGCTGGTCGTACAGGGCATAGATCGCCGGGGTCACGACGACGGCTCCGGTGCGCAGGGCCCGCGCGACGTCGGCGGCCGCCTCGTCGGGGCGGACGTCGCCGGAGGCCATGTAGGCGACCGCGCCGCCCCCGCCGAGACCGGCCAGCGCCGCATCGACGTCAGTGGTGGCCGCAACGCCGAGGTCCCGGTCGAGCCCGGCCAGGTCGCCGGCGTCGCGACCGACCTTGTCCGGATTGACGACGACGACGGCCTCGAGGCTCAGATCCGGGTGGGCGTCGACGGCGCGGATCGCGGCCCGGCCCATGTTCCCGGTGCCCCACACGACGACCGGTACGGGGTCTCCGGAGCCGAAGTAGAACGTGTTCTCGTCGAGCATGGGGGGAGCCTATCCGAGGTCGGGCGCCGCGGGCCCCGATCGGATTTGGCGCTCTGCGGGATGTCTGTCAAGATAGTTCGGTTGCTCCGGCGGGTTGCCGGGGTGCGCCACATCTTGACTACTGAATCGCGTTTCCGAGTGTGATCAGTGGTCGGCGTGCGGCCGCACCGATCCAGGAGACCCGATTCAGCCCGACGAACCGTCGGGCGCCACCAACAACGATGCGAGATCCCCCGGGTTTCGTGTTGCGCTCACTGTGCAGTTTGACCTTGAGCCGCGACACGCCCGACCTCGGGGGTCGGACGGGTGGCGAGCGACAGGGCGGGACGGACTCACCCGAGGACGTTCCGGGACCAGCACGCGGTACGACGAGTAAGGATGAAGAGACCTATGGCGGGACAGAAGATCCGCATCAGGCTCAAGGCCTATGACCACGAGGTGATCGACACCTCGGCGCGCAAGATCGTGGACACGGTCACCCGTACGGGTGCCAAGGTCGCCGGCCCGGTGCCGCTGCCGACCGAGAAGAACGTGTACTGCGTCATCCGCTCGCCCCACAAGTACAAGGACTCCCGCGAGCACTTCGAGATGCGCACCCACAAGCGCCTCATCGACATCATCGACCCCACGCCGAAGACCGTCGACTCGCT
>JAOPXC010000314.1 GCA_025965335.1 Nocardioides sp.
GGCCTGGTCGCGGGCGGCGGCCTCCGCAGCCGCGCGCGCCTCGTGGGCCTCGGCGGCCTGGACGGCCAGCCTGGCGCTCGCCTCCTCGGCGGCCGCCCGCGCGGCGTACTGGGCGGTGGCGGCGTCCTCGGCGAGGAGGCGGGCCCCGAGGTGGGAGGCCATCGCCGCCTCGGACGCCTCGCGCTCCTCGGTCGAACGGCGGACGAACGCGGCATGCTCCTGGGCCGCCGCGGCGGCCGCCTCGGTCAGGGTTCGCGCGCGGTCCTCTGCTGCGATGCGGCCCTCGTGGGCCTGCTGCGCCAACACGGCCTGGTCGCGGGCGGCTTCCTCAGCCTGGGCGCGGGCGCGGGCCGCGGTCTCGGCCGACCGGGACTGCTCGGCTGCCCGCTCCTCGGCGATGGCCCGCTGGGCCGACTCGCTGTCGGCACGCGCGGCGTGCGCGCGGCCGCTCTCCTCGGCTGCTTCGCGGGCGCGCGCAGCAGCGGTCGCCGCTTCTTCGGCCAGCCGTCGCTCCTCGGCGTGCCGAGCCGTTGCCTGTTCCGCTTCGGCGCGGGCGGCCACGGCGACGGCCGCCACCTCGCTGTGTTGCCGGGCCGCGGCCTCGGCGGCCAACCGCGCGTCCGCGGCCTGGACGGCGGCCTCCTCGGCCGCCAGCCGTTGCGCCCCCTGCTCTGCCGCGGCGGCCTCAGCGGCCCGTCGCAGCGCGACAGCGTGCTCGTTGGCCACCGCCAGCTCCTGGCCGGCCTCGGTGTGCAAGGGCTCATCTTTCGTCCGAGCGGGGGCGTCGGACTCGGCGCGTCGGCGCCAGGACGCGGGCGTCCTCCCGGCGTCGGCGTGGCGGGCGCGTTCGCGGTGGGCTCGCTCGCCCGCGACCGGAGCGTCGGACGGCTCCACCGAGCCGGGGCCGTCGGTCTGTTCGCGCCGGCGGAGCCGGAACCGCTTCCGCGCTGACTGGTCGGCTTCGGGGTCGGCCTCGACGAGGCCCGCCAGCGCATCGAGGATGGCGCGCTCGTGATCCGCGGGGACCTCTCGGGAGGGCGAGATCCTGACGGTCTCGACGGGGCCGGAGGCGTCACGTTCCCGTTCGGCCGAGCGCTGCACCAGGGCCGCGGCGTCAGCCGGGTCGAGCTCCGCCAGGAACTCGGGCTCGGGGGCGCGGCGGGACCTGCGGCGGGGCCGGTCTTCGACCTCGCCGACGTCGTCGGTGTCTGAGTCCATCATCGGGAGGTTAAACCGCCGACCCCCGCGAAAGTTACGAACCACGGGGTGCGTGTATGGACGGGTTGGTCACGCCGTTCGGGCGTACATCACGTGCGTGTCTGCGGCGGCGTGCTCGAAGCCGAGACCGGCGTACAGGGACCTGCCGGCGAGGTTGTCGGCCTCGACGTACAACAGCACCTCGTCGACTCCGAGGCCCGCGAGATGGTGCAGCCCGGCCAGGGTCAGGGCCTTGCCCAGCCCGCGACCCTGGGCGGCCGGATCGATGCCGATCACATAGACCTCTCCCACCGTCGGCGACTGCTGCTTGGTCCAGTGGAATCCCAACACCGAGTCGTCCGAGACGGCGACGATCAGACCCGCGGGATCGAACCAGTCCTCGGCCATCCGTTCGGCGAGGTTGGCGGTGTCCATCGCGCCCTGCTCGGGGTGATGGGCGAACGCGGCCGCGTTGACGCGGAGCAGCTCGTCGGAGTCGGTGTCCACCCAGGAGCGCAGGGTCACGCCGTCCGGGACGATCGGCGCGGGCAGTGGGCGAGACAACGGCCGACGCATCACCCACAGCTCCCGGACCCGGTCCAGACCACGGGCTGCGGCGACCCGCGCGGCCGCCGGGTGGTCGCCGTGCGACCAGGCCCGGACCGGGCCGGACGCGCCCAGGGCCGCGTCCGCGAGCTCGGTGCCCAGACCGTGACGGCGGGCGGCAGGGGAGACCGCAAGGTCGACCTGGCCCTCGTGCCGGAATGCGAAGCCATCCGTGCCGGTCAGCCAGAGCTGGGCGCCGGCGAGCCCGTGGTGCTTGAGGTGCAGTGAGGACGCCTCGTCGAGGGGGTCCTGGCCGTCCGCCTCGCGGCAGGCACGGCGTACCGACTCCACCGCGGCTGCGGACCCCCCGTCGCTGTCCCAGGTGAAGTCGTCGGGCGGGACGGGCTGGACCGGCATGGCGACACTCTAGGAGCTGACTCCCGGAACGGGAGACGGCGCCACAAGGACGCGACCGCGGTGTTGGAGCCGGGGATCGGGCCGAGGAGAGGCCCGGTCAGGCGTCCTGCCCGAGGCGCTCCGACCGCTCGTTGGCGCGCACGTCGGCGGCGGTCTCGCGCTCCTTGGCGCGCAGCACGAACCGGTATCCCACGTTGCGCACGGTCCCGATCAGGGTCTCGTTCTCGGGGCCGAGCTTGGCGCGCAGCCTGCGCACGTGGACGTCGACGGTGCGGGTGCCGCCGAAGTAGTCGTAGCCCCACACCTCCTGCAGCAGCTGCTGGCGGCTGAAGACCCGCCCGGGGTGTTGGGCGAGGAACTTGAGGAGCTCGAACTCCTTGAACGTCAGGTCGAGCGAGCGGCCGCCGACCTTCGCGGTGTACGTCGCGTCGTCGACGACCACCTCGCCGGACCGGATCACGTGGGCCTCGGGGTCGGCCGCCTCGCGCAGCGCGTTGAGCCGACCGATCGCCAGCTTGCTGCGCGCCTCGAGCTCGGCGGGACCGCACGTGTGCAGGACGACGTCGTGCATGCCCCAGTCGTGGGTGACGACGGCGAGTCCACCCTCGGTCACGATCAGGAGGACCGGGACGTCGGTGCCGGTCGTGCGGATCAGCCGGCACAGGTCGCGGGCGAGGGCGAGTTCCTGGCGGCCGTCGATGAGGAGCAGGTCGGAGTCGGGGGCCTCGAGGAGGGCGCTGCCCTCCGCGGGAAGGACCTTGACCTGATGGCCGAGGAGGGCGAGGCCGGGCAGGACCTCGGCCGAGGGCTGCAATGCGCTCGTCAACAGAAGCAGGGTGCTCACAGGTGGTCTCCTCCCGAAGGGGCGGGGACCGAAACGCGACGCTGGGCTCCGGTCTGGTGGTGCTTGAGGAAGAATACCGAGATGTGGGTGAAACATTGGACCGAGCCAAGGTACGTGAGATGCACGCCATCCGCGTTTCCTACTGGGCCGCGGCCAAGTCCGCGGCCGGTGTCGCGTCCGACGACATCGCGGTGGACGCCGCGATCTCGCTCTCCGAAGTCGTACGGCGGGCCGTGGCCCTGCACCCCGATTCCCGCCTGCCCGACGTCCTGAAGGCGTGCTCGGCTCTGGTCGGCGACCGGCCCGTGAGCAGCGAGGACCCCGACACCGTGATGGTGCCGCCCGGATCCTCGGTGGAGTTCCTGCCGCCGTTCGCCGGCGGCTGACCGTCGCGCAGCGGTCTAGATCTCAAGCCGGAATGTCGGACCCGCCCGAGAGGTTGAGCCTGTCGTGACGACCGGTCTGTGGGTGCTCCTCGGCGCCGTGGTGCTGGCCGTCGGCTTCGGTTGCTACCGCGCGCTGACCGACGGCCGCTTCCGAGGCGCCCGTCGGATCAGGGGGGCCGAGGCCATGCCGACGGAGCCCACCGCCACCGCGTGGTCGCGTGTCGCCGCCGCGGCACCCGCCGCCGAGCTGGGCGAGCGTGCCACCCTGGTCCAGTTCTCGTCGGCGTTCTGCGCACCGTGCCGCACCACGCGCCGGGTCCTGGCCGGGATCGCCGAGTCGGAGCACGGCGTCGTCCATGTCGAGATCGACGCCGAGCTCCATCTCGACCTGGTCCGCCACCTCGGCGTGCTCCGGACCCCGACGACGCTGTTGCTCGGTCCGTCCGGACAGGAGCTCGGCAGGGCCGGCGGAGTGCCCACTCGGGAGCAGGTCCAGCGGGTCCTGACCGACTGTTAGTCTGCGGCCACTCGAGCCGGTCAGCAGAGGAGATCAGTGTGCTCCGCTTGGTGATTGCGGACTTGCGGTCGACCGTGAGCCCGCTGTACCCCGCCCCCGGCTACTGGGCTCGAGTCATCGGCAAGTCGTTGTTCGCCCCCGCCGTGCACGTGGTCCTGGTGTACCGGCTGAGCGCGGCCCTCTACAAGTTCCTGCCGACGCGGCCTCTCGCGTTCCTCCTGCGTGCGATGACCACCGTCTGGGGTGGCACCGAGATCCATCCGGCCACCAGCATCGGTCCGGGTCTGTGTCTGGTGCACTCGCACAAGGTCGTGATCGGACCCGGCGTCACCATCGGTGCCAACGCCCGCATCGGCCACGGCGTGACCATCGCCGGCGACACCGGCCCCGTGGGGTCGCGGTCCCGCGTGGGCTTCCCGGTGATCGGCGACAACGTCACGATCGCCCTGGACTCGATCGTGCTGGGTCCGGTCACGGTGGGGGACGGAGCGTTCGTCGCAGCCCAGTCGATGGTCCTGCACGACGTCCCAGCTCGTTCGGTCGTTCGGGGATCGCCCGCCAAGGTGGTCAGGATGCTCGACGAGCCGACAGTCCCGGATGACTCGCGAACCGAGGCGTGACGACCGGCCGTCACGGTCGTTGAAACCTCCGTCCAGCCCTGTCGGGGCGTCCCATCTCCCGTGCGCCGGTGCAGCGGCGCCCGAACCGAAGAGAACTCCGTGGAGTCCCGTATGAGCGCCCTGTCGTCCCTCCGCGGCCGCGGTGTCGGCAACGGGATCGGTGACGGCCTCGTTCTCGTGCTGTCCGCCGGAGCGACGCTGCTCGCAGTGCTTCTGGTTGCAATCGCCTCGTTGGGCGGGATGTTCGCCCTGGTGGCGATCCTCATGGCGGGCTCCCTGATGGTGCTCGCCGCGCTCGGCAACGAGCGCACCGGATTCCTGGCGCTGATGGGCGCCTTCTTCACGGCGCCCTGGTACAAGGGCTTCGCGCCGAGCCCGGGATCGATCGTCACCGGCACCGACCTGCTGTTCGTCGTCGGCTTCGGGTTGTTGTTCCCCCAGCTCATCGGCAAGCGGGTCCACCTGCCCATCGCCTACCTGATCGGTGTGCTGACGGTCCTGACCGCCGGCCTGGTGTCCTCGGTCTTCTCCGAACAGGCCCTTGCCAGCTTCATGGCGCTCGTCTTCTGGATGACCGTGATGATCGGGCTTCCCCTGGCCATCGCGCTTTGGGGACCACCGGGCCGGTGGGTCGACCTGCTGGCCTGTTCCTTCGTCGCCGGGCAGATGTTCAGCCTGGCGGCGGGCATTGCCAAGGGAAACCGGGCCCTGGGTCGCGACGCGGGACTCTCCACACACCCCAACTACCTCGCCCAGGCCGGCCTGCTGTCGATCGCCCTGCTGCTCTACCTGTGGCACCGCCACCACGGGAAGTCGTGGTTCATCAACGCCGCGCTCCTCGGAGCCGCCGCGGTCTGCTCGGCGTCGGTCATCCTCAGCGGCAGTCGTGCCGGCACCCTCGTGGTCGCGGTGCTGATCCTGATGGTGCCCATCGTGGAGCGGTCCGCCGTCAAGGGATTCGCCCTCGCCCTGCTGGGTGCCCTGCTGATCGTCGCCTTCCCACTCATCGCCGGGAGCGCCGGCGAAGGGTCCTCCATCGCCCGGCTCGGCGGCGACAAGAGCGCGGAGTTCTCCAACTCCGCCCGGACCCTGGGTCTCGAGGGGGGCCTGGCCCGCTTCTTCGCCCACCCGTTGCGGGGCGACGGCATCGTGGACCTCTACGAGATCCACAACAACTTCCTGGAGGTCGCCGTCTCGATCGGGATCTTCGGGCTGGCGGGCTACCTGCTGGTCCTGTTCGCCTTCGCCCGGCCGCTGTTCGGGTCGGGCGAGTTCCGGCGCCTGTCCTACGCGGTCTGGGGATACATCGGCTTCGGGGCCACCGTTCCCAGCCTCTACGATCGCAGCATCTGGGCGGTCGTCGCGCTCAGTGTGGTCGCGATGACGGAGTTCGAGAGGCGCAAGCACGTCGACACGCACGAGGGCCCCCACGCATTTGGGGACGACGGCCCGACCCCGACCGAAGAACTCGTCCTCGTCAACAATTCTGGAGACCCTCAATGAAGACCGAGCGCGGCGTCGCACACCTGGCCAAGCGAGTGCGCCAGACGCCCATGTTGTTCCGCAACTTCCCGACGGTCTTCAAGGACCTCGCGCTGCACGACACCAAGTGGCAGAGCGACGAGATGACGTTCCGGCTGCGCAACGGCTACACGGTGGTCTCACCCAACGCCGACGGTGCGCGGTTCCCGCTCTACGAGGTCTTCGCCGATGACGGCTACCGCCTCGACGAGCTCTGCGCCGGTGTAGACCCGGACGCGACGGTCCTCGACGTCGGCGGCCAGATCGGCAGCTTCTCGCTCGCCCTGGCGAAGGCCCTGCCCCAGGCGAGCATCCACGTCTATGAGGCCTCGCCGACCAGCGCGTCGTACGTCTCGCGCAACATCAACGCCAACCGGCTCCAGTCCCGCGTGACCGTGCACGCGTCCGCGATGTCGGGCGAGACGGGCACGTTCACGTTCGTCGACAGCGGCGACGCCAGTGGTCACAACGGCCTGACCGCGCCCGAGGGGCTCGGCGACGAGGTCACCGTGCCCGCGGTGACGTTCGACGAGGCCGTCAAGGTGGCCGGCGGCAACGTGCAGCTGGTCAAGATGGACGTCGAGGGCGCCGAGTACGACATCATCTTGAAGAGCGACCCGGCCTCGTGGTCGGACGTCCGCAAGGTCGTCATGGAGTACCACCCCGTCGAGGGCCACTCGCTCAAGGAGCTGACCGACTACCTCGCCGCGGTCGGCATCACGGAGGTGCGGCACGAGCCAGGGACCCGCGCGGGTCTCGGCGTCATGTGGCTCGCCCGGAAAACCGCGTGACGCGACTCCCCTCCGCGCTCCAGCCGCTCTGGCCCGTCGCCAAGAAGATGCACCGCGCCGGCGCGCGCGGGGTCGGCGCAGTCTCCCGTCGGTCGACGGTCGTCGGTCGCGGCCTGCCTCGCGATGCGACGGCGACCTCGCGGGAGACCGCGGTCCTCGAACCCGAGAGCACCCGCTACCACCCTGCGGGTGAGGCGATGACCCTGCGTCGCGTGCTGCCCCGGGGTCGGCCGCGCGACCACTGGTACTTCGGCACCGTGCTCGAGCAGGAGGTGCCGGAGCGCTTCGTGCTGGACCTCGACGACGCCACCGTCCTCGGGCCCCATGTCGGCGTCGTGACCCAGGGCGGTCGCCTCGACTCGGAGACGAGCCACTACTTCGGCATCGCCGACTGGCGGGAGCACCCGGTCTTCCTGAACCCGAGGCCGGTCACGCCCGAGCCCTTCGACGGCACGTTGCTGGCCCTGGCCAGCCGGGCGACGGGTGCGAACTACTACCACTTCCTGATGGATGCCCTGCCCAGGCTGGGGATTCTCCAGGCCGCGCAAGCGGGCCTGAGGCCGGAGGGGTACCTCGTCGACAAAAGCACCCGCTACCACCGCGAGCTCATCGCGCTGCTCGGGCTCGACCGGTTGCCGATGGTCTCGCCTCGACGGGGACTCGCGCTGCGGGCCCGTCGCCTGCTCGTCCCGTCCCTGCCGAACGTCAGCATGGTCGCGTCACCCGAGACCACGACGTGGCTGCGGGACAACCTGCCGCCGAAGCAGCTGGAGGGTCGTCCGGAGCGCCTCTACGTCACGCGCGGCAACACGAAGCACACGCGCCGCCTGGAGCACGAGGATGCCGTCTTCGATCGGCTGTCCCGACGCGGGTTCGTGAGATTCGACCCCGGCGCCGTGTCGGTGCAGGAGCAGATCGACCACTTCGCAGCGGCGCGGGTCGTCGTGGCCCCACACGGCGCCGCGCTGACCAACCTCAATTTCTGTCGTCCCGGCGTACGCGTCCTCGAGCTGTTCGCTCCCGGCTACCTCAATCCGGGCTACTGGTCGATCACGGCGAACATCGAGGAGTCGAGCTACCGCTACCTCGTCGCCAACACCGCCCGCCCGCCCCGACCCGGATCCCGAATGCTCGGCGTCATGCACGACATCCACGTCACACCGCAAGACGTCGACGACGCCCTGGACGACCTGCTCGAAGGATGCGAATGAGCCACGACAGTCAGGAATCCACCGTGACGGACCAGACCCTGTCCAACCGGCTGCGTGAGAGAGCCAAGCTCCTGATTCGTGGCGCGCTGCACCGCGTGGACCTCGACGTGTCGCGCGGCCCCTACCCGAACCGGCTGGCGCGCACCCTCGACGCCCAGGGGATCGACACGGTCCTCGACATCGGCGCCAACGTCGGGCAGTTCGCCTCGATGACCCGGCGTGCGGGGTTCGCCGGTCGGATGATCAGCTGCGAGCCCCTCAGAGGGGCCTTCGGAGAGCTGCGGGCCCGGGCCTCGCGGGACCCGGAGTGGACGCCCCTGCACACGGCGGTGGGCAGCGCCGCGGGGACCACGACGATCAACGTCTCGGCGAACAGCTTCTCGTCTTCGGTGCTGACGATGACCGAGGTGCACCTGACAAGTGCGCCCGGGTCCGGGTACGTCGCCCAGGAGACCGTGGCCCTGACGACCGTGCGCGACCTGGTCGCAGAGCAGTCCCTGGTGCCGGCGAGGACCCTGTTGAAGATCGACACCCAGGGCTTCGAGGACGAGGTGCTCTCCGGCGCCGGGGAACTCATCGGCGAGTTCGGGGCGGTGCAGCTCGAGCTGTCGTTCGTGGAGCTCTATGCCGGCCAGAAGCTGTTCGACGATCTGTACGAGCGGATGCGGAGCAACGGCTACCACCTGCACATCATCGAGCCGGGATTCTCCGACGCCTCTGGACGGCTGTTGCAATGCGACGGACTGTTCGTCAGAACCGCGGTCTAGGCGTCGGGTTGCCCGTTTAGGATGTTGTCCCGTGCCGTCGGGCACGAACTGGTAGCCGAGCCCACCGTGACCGAAAGTGCAGTCGAACTCAGCCATGCCTGAATCCAATCTGACGAGCCGGTTGGCCGAAGCGTTCTGGAACAAGCGCCACCCCGAGTGGGCGGTGAGCGCTCCCGATCGGGTCCGACCCCATGTCGTCATCTCGCCCCGCGCGCTCCCGCGCTACGGCTACGACCGCGCGACGGTCCGGATACGCGACCTCGTGCGGGGCCGGCAGCCCTGGATCACCGCAGACGCGCTGGAGCTCCTCGACCAGCTCCTGCGGCCGACCGATCGCGGGCTCGAGTACGGCGCAGGCGGGACCACCACCTGGTTTGCGGAGCGCGTCGAGTTCCTCGACTCCGTCGAGGGCTCCGACCGCTGGCACGGCCCGTTGGAGGGCGACATCGCGAGCAAGGGGATGGACAACGTCACCCTGCACCTCGTCTCCAAGGAGGAGCTGGGCATCGACTCCCCGGCGCACCGTGAGGGGTACATCAACGTCTGTCCCGACCTGCAGCCGGAGTCGCTCGACTTCGTGTTCGTCGACGGCGAGTACCGCGACGACTGCGCCCTGCGCGGCGTGACGCTGCTGAAGTCCGGGGGCTTGCTGATCCTGGACAACGCCACCGCCTACCTGCCTGCGGACACGCGATCGCCGTGGCGAGTGGACAAGCCGGTGAGCGCCCGCTGGGAGGAGTTCGCCGGGCACGTGTCGACGTGGCGTCGAATCTGGACCACGAACGGCGTCTGGGACACCGCGATCTGGGTCAAGCCCTGACCGGACCGGTCAGACGACGTCGGAGAGGATGCGCTCGAAGCGGTCTGCCGACCGCGTGAGTGCGAACTCGTCCTCGGCGAAGCCGCGGGCGGCCAGACCGAGCTCGTCGCCCTGCTCCCGGTCGTCCAGGACCGACGTCGCCCAGGCCGCGGCCTCGGGGAGCGCGGACTCCAGCGGCGGCAGTACGCAGCCACCGACCTGGTTGACCAGCTGGGCGGCGAGGTTCTCGGCCGGCATCAGCCCCAGGATGGGCCGGCCGGCGCAGAGGTAGGACAGCGTCTTCGACGGCACCGAGAATGCGCCCGCGTCCCGTTCCAGCAGCACCAGCAGGATGTCACCGCTGCCGAGGACCTCGGGCAGCCGCTCGTACGGCTGGAACGGCAGCAGCGTGAGGGGGACCTCGAGGCGCGCCGCCTCGGCGCGCAGCAGGTCCTCGGCCGGACCCTCGTTGACGACGACCAGCCGCACGTTCTGGCCGGCGTCCATCACGAGCCGTGCCAGACCGACCAGCAGGGTCGGATTGTGCTTGAGGCCGAGGGTGCCGGAGTAGAGGAGTGTCCGGGTGTCCTCGAGTCCGTGCTCGACCGCCCAGTCGTTCTTGCGTTCGACCGGGACGATCTCGTCCAGCGGCGCCCAGTTGGGGATCACCGTCACCTTGTGCGAGGTGCCCCAGGCCTGGTGCACGCCCTCGAACGACGCCGCGATGACGACGATCGCGGCGGCCCGCCGTGAGCACCACTTCTCGCCAATCTCGATGCCCGCAGCGACGAAGCGGAACGCTCGGGACAGCTTGTTCCCGGCGAAGGACCGGATCGCGACCGCCTGGACGTCCTGGTGCCACAGCACCCACGGCACCCGCAGCACCAGCATGGCCATGGCGAAGACCGTCAGGGTCGGGATCGGTACGTTCGCCACGAGGGCGGCGTCCGGCCTGGTGCGGCGCACCTGTCGGGCCAGCTCGAGCCCGAAGCGCAGCTCCTGGAGCAAGCGGCGGTGGAACTGCATCTTCTGGATGACGACGCCCGCACCGATCGGCTCGAACACGATCGACTCACCGGGCTCCGCGACCAGTCGACCCTTGCCCGAGACGTACGCCGCGCACAGGGAATGGGTGACGGCGTGGCCCCGCCGGGCGAGCTCCCGGCTCAGCTGAGCCTGGAACGGGTGCCCGCTGTAGTCGTGGACGAGCACGCGCATCGGCCGGTCAGCCCTGTGCGCGCTTGACCTGGTCGTAGACCCAGGCGTAGGTCCTCGCGAGGCCGTCGGCCAGCGAGATCGACGGCTCCCAGCCGTAGGTGTCGATGATCTGGGTGTTGTCGGAGTTGCGACCGCGCACGCCCTGGGGAGCGTCGAGCTGGTAGTGGCGCTCGCACCGGATGCCGGCGATGCCCTCGACGATGCTCACGAGCTGGTTGATCGAGACCAGCTCGGAGCTGCCCAGGTTCACGGGCACCGCGCTCTCGCCGTTGAGGATCATCTGGGATCCCTGGACGCAGTCATCGATGTACATGAAGCTCCGGGTCTGCTCGCCGTCGCCCCAGATGTCGATCTCGTGGTCGCCGGAGATCACGGCCTCGGCGATCTTGCGGCAGACCGCCGCGGGAGCCTTCTCGCGGCCACCGGTCCAGGTGCCGTCGGGCCCGTAGACGTTGTGGTAGCGCGCGACGCGGGTCGTCAGCCCGTAGTCCTCGGAGAAGTGGCGGCACATCCGCTCGGTGAAGAGCTTCTCCCAGCCGTAACCGTCCTCGGGCATCGCCGGGTAGGCGTCTGCCTCCCTGAGGGCGGTGATGTCGGTGTTCGTCTGCTTGTCGGCCGCGTAGACGCAGGCGGACGACGAGTAGAAGTAGCGCCCGACGCCGTGCTGCTGCGCGGCCTGGAGCATGTGGGTGCTGGTCAGCACCGACAGCATGCAGAGGGCCTTGTTGTTCTCGATGAAGCCCATGCCGCCCATGTCCGCGGCGAGCATGTAGACCTCGCCGGCGCCCTCGGTGCTGGAAAGTGCGTGCTCGAGCAGGGACAGGTCGCCCTGGATGTTCTCGGCGCCGTCGTGGACCTGGTACCACTCGGACATCGGCTTGACGTCGACAGAGCGCACGGAGCGCCCCTGCGCGAGCAGGTCAGCAACCAGGTGGCCACCGATGAATCCTCCGCCGCCCGCTACCAGGACATCGACTCCTGTTGCCATCTCCGCAAACCTCCAGCTCGCCAGCTCGACATCGTCGAAGCCCAAAACGAACTGCCCGCCTTTACGTCACGGTGCTGAGGCGATTCGATCCCTCACCGGCCCCGCGATCATGGGGTGTTGCGGAAGAAAACCCCGTCTGCCTGCAGGAGTTGTCCCCTCGGGTCCGCGAAGCCCTGGTCTAGACCGACGAGGTGAAATCCCGCGTCGTACGCCAGCGAGATCGCCTCGTCGGCGAGCATGCCGCCGTCGTACAGCGACACGAACGAGAGCTCCAGTTGGAGGCCGACGCAACGCTCGAGCGTCGCCTGGCCGCCCGCGAGCACCTCCTTCTCGAAGCCCTG
>JAOPXC010000328.1 GCA_025965335.1 Nocardioides sp.
CTGTCGCACTTCGGGATCGAGGCGTTCAAGGCCAGCCAGCAGGCCGGGGGGTTGGAGAAGTCGGCCGTCGGGGCGGCGCGTGGCGCGGATGTGCTGGCGACGGCCAGCACGGGTGCGGCTAAGGCCATGACCGAGTCGTGGAGTCGGGCGTTCACCCAGTTCGCCGCCCTGTCCGGGGCGCTTGAGGCGAGCAAGACGCAGGGGTCTGGGCAGGACCGGGTCGCGGCCGCGCAGGAACGGCTGGCCGAGGTGCAGCGCACCAGCGCCGAGAAGATCGTGAAATCCCAGCGTGACCTGGCTGACGCGCAGGAGCAGGCCGCCGACCGGACCGAGCAGGCGCAGCGCAGGGTCGCCGATGCCCATACGCGGGCCGCCGAGCAGGTGGCGCAGGCCCAAGCCCGGGTCCGCAACGCCCGCGAGGCACTGGCCACCGCCGTCGAGGACGCCGCCCAGCGTGAAGCACAGGCTGAGCAGCGCGTGGAGGACGCCCGGCGTCGCGCGGCTGAGGTGGCCGTGTCTTCCGCCCGGCAGATCGAGTCAGCGGCTCAGCGGGTGAGCGACGCCCAGACTGAGGCGGCTCAGCGTGAGCTGGACGCCGAGGCCCGGTTGCAGGACTCCCACGCCCGCACCGCCCAGGCGGTGGAGGATCTGACCGCCGCGCGGGAGCATGCGGCGCAGCGGCTGGAAGACCTCGCACGTTCGCAAGCCTCCAGCGCGTTGGATGAGGAGGGCGCGCAGATCGCGATCGAGCGCGCCAAGCAGCGCCTCGACGAGGTCAACGCTGACCCGACGTCGACGAATCTGGACCGGCAGGAAGCCGATTTGGCGTTCCGCCGCGCCGTGCAACGCCTGGAGGAGATCCGGCAGCGCAACGGCGACCTGCAGAAGGAGATCGACGACGCCAACCGTGCCGGGATAGAGGGCAGCGCCGAGGTCGTCCAGGCGAAGGAGCGGATCGCCACCGCACAGAAGGCTGAGCTGGAGGCTGAGGTCGCGCTGGCCAAGGCCCGCGAGGACGGCGCCAAGACGGTCGCAGCCGCCGAGCAGGCGCTGGCTGATGCCCGTAGCGACGCGGCACGCCAGCAGGAGGAAGCCCAGCGCACCCTGGCCGAAGCTGAGGCTGAGCTGAACAAGTCCCGCATCGATGGTGCCAAGGACGTGCTGAAGGCCAAGCGGGACGTCGCCGAAGCTGAGAAGGAATCGGTCAAAACGGCGAAGGACGCGAAACGTGAGATCGCGGACGCCGAGAAGGAAGCAGCCAAAACGGCGAAGGACGCCGCGCGCCAGGTGCAGGACGCTGAGGAGTCGGTGCGGCAGGCCCGCATGGACGCGGCCCGGGACACGCTGAAGGCTAACCAGGCCGTCAAGGACTCGTGGGGTGATCTGGCGGGCTCTGCGGCCATAACGACCGACCAGCTTTTGAAGGAGCTGGAGAAGCAGGTCAAGGACCAGGAGGACTGGGCCGCCAACCTCGTCAGTCTCGCGGGGCGGGTGCCGGACGACATGCTGGCCGAGCTCGCCGCGCTCGGCCCGGGCGGCGCCAAAGTTGTTGCCCTGGCCACCCAGATGAGCGAACCGGAGCTCAAAAAGTTCATCGACCTGCACGGCCGGTCCGGTAAGGCGGCCGGCGACACGTTCGCGCAGAACCTCGCCGATGCGGGCCCGGTGCTGCGGGAGATCGCCCTCAGACGCGGCCAGGAGGTGGCGAACCGGGTCCGGGACGGCATGGACGGTGGCCGCACCTCGGTGTACGAGGCGGCACACCGGCTCGGCCTGGAGATCATCAAGGGTGTTGGTAAGGACCACACGATCACGATTTTCGTGAAGACCGAGTACCAGGACGACCTGTCGCGTGAGGCGTTGCGCATGGCCGTCCAAAACCGGGAGTCGGGTGGTATCGACCGGTACGAGTCGGGCGGGATTGAGCGGTACGCCATGGGCGGTTTGCGCCGCCCGGCGGGTCCCACGATGGCCACCCGCCCGACGGTCCTGTTCGGCGAAGGGAAGGGGGATGAGGCGTTCATCCCCTACGAACAGACGTATCGCCAGCTCGCCGAAGGGTTGCTGTCGCAGGTCGCCGGCGACTTCGGCGGGGTGTTCCTCAAACCCATGGGCGCGCCGGCTGGTGGCGGGGACGGCGGGTCCGCGATGGCCATGGGGCAGGGCGGCAACACCTACAACATCACGGTGCAGGTCCCGCCGGGCGGCGACCTTGCGGCGGCCGGGGCGGTGACGGTGAAAGCCATCCAGGCGTATGAGAGCCGGTCGGGCGCGACCTGGCGGCGCACGTCATGACCCTGCCCGTCATCACGGTCGAGGTGATGTTCACCAGCCCCACGTGGACGGATGTCACGTCGTGGGGTAAGCACGGGATCAGCACGCGGCGGGGGTCGTCGAGGATCGAGTCGCCGATCATCCGCTACGAGGCGGGGACCGCCACGGCCATCCTGAACAACTCCGACCGCCGTTTCGACCCGACGAATCTGTCCGGGCCGTATGTGTCGGGCGGGCGGAGCCAGGTCACTCCGATGCGGCCGATCCGGATCCGCGCCACCTGGGCGTCGGTCACCTACGACATCTTCCGGGGGTTCATCGACCAGTGGGATGTCGACTGGGTGGCTGACGTGTACAGCGAGGTCACGGTGCGGGCCTCCGACGGGTTCAAGGTGCTGCGGAACCGGAAACGCCCTGCCGTCACCCCTGTTGGGGTGGGGGAGAACACCGGGGCCCGGGTCACACGGATCCTGAACTCGGCGGGCTGGTCTGCCACCGACCGGGTGATCGCCACCGGGAACAGCACCCTGCAGGCCACCGACCTGTCGGGGGACGCGCTCAGCGAACTGCAGGCCGCCACCGAGTCGGAGATCGGCGAACTGTACATCGACGGCGCGGGCCGGGTGGTGTTCCGCAGCCG
>JAOPXC010000340.1 GCA_025965335.1 Nocardioides sp.
AAGCCGGACGATGCGAAGAAGGCCACGAAGCCGACGACGAAGGATGAGGAAAAGCAGTGACCGAGGAACAGACCCAGCCCGTGACCGAGCCGGAGCCGGACGAGGAAGGGTCGGTCCTGGCGGACGATGTGGCGGACCAGGTGGACGACGAGGCCTCCGATGACGTCGATGCCGAGGAGCCGGTCGACGAGGACGACGCTGAGGAAGCCGACGACGCTGAGGGCGACGAGGCAGACGACGAGGCGCCGGCGCCGTCCCCGGGTGACCGGCTGAAGCAGCTCGAGCAGGAGGGCGACATCGCCGCCGACTACCTCGAGGAGTTGCTGGACATTGCCGATCTCGACGGTGACCTGGACATGGACGTGGAGGGTGACCGGGCCGCGGTGTCCATCGTGGGCGCGGACCTGAGCCAGCTCGTCGGAGCGACGGGCGAGGTGCTCGACGCGCTGCAGGAGCTCACCCGGCTGGCGGTGTACCGCGAGACCGGCGAGAGGTCGAGGCTGATGCTGGACGTCTCGGGCTATCGCGCCGACCGGCGCCGGGAGCTGGTCGCGCTGGCCGAGGAGACCGCGGCCCAGGTCAAGGAGACCGGCGAGGCCGTTTCCCTGAAGGCCATGTCGCCCTTCGAGCGCAAGGTGGTCCACGACGCCGTGGCCGCCGCCGGGCTGTCCTCGGAGTCCGAGGGCGTGGAACCGCGGCGCTACGTGGTGGTGCTGCCACGTTGACGTCATGACCGAGGTTTCACGTGAAACCGTTGGATAGTGCAGGGCGCGCAGCGCCCGTGTCGAAAGCACCCTCTGCGCCGGACGTGGCGCGGAGGGTGTTTCCACGAGAGCGGCTCCAGCTCGCCGAGCGCTACGCGGGGCTGTTGGCGACCCAGGGGGTGGTCCGCGGGCTCATCGGGCCGCGCGAGGCTCCCCGGCTGTGGGACCGACACCTGCTGAACTGCGCGGTGCTGGGGGAGTGGATCCCGCAGGGTGCCTCGGTCTGCGACGTGGGGTCGGGCGCCGGGCTGCCCGGCCTGGTCCTGTCCATCGCGCGCCCGGACCTGAGCGTCACCCTGGTCGAACCACTGCTGCGCCGGACCACGTTCCTGGCGGAGGTGGTCGCCGAGCTCGGCCTCGACCGGGTCGAGGTGGTGCGCGGCCGCGCCGACTCGCTGCACGGGGCCCGCGGTTTCGACGTGGTCACGTCGCGTGCGGTGGCGCCGCTGGGTCGGCTGCTGGACTGGTCGATGCCCCTGGTGAGCCCCGAGGGCGCCCTGCTTGCCATGAAGGGAGCCTCGGCGGACGAGGAGATCGCGGCCGCAGCGGCCGACCTGCGGCGCTGGGGCTGCGCGGCGCCGGAGACCCGGGTGCTCGGGACCGATGTCCTGGAGTCCACAACGCTGGCGGTGCGGGTTTCCTGGGCGGATCCGACGCGAGTATCTTGGCCGCCTGCCGTGGTCCATGCCCCCGTGAAGGGGTCGAGGCCCCGTTCGGCAGCCCGCAGGCGCAGGACGACGAACCGGAGGCACGGCGCGTGACCGAGCAGATCGGACCCGGAGACCGTCCCCACTGGGACCGGCCGGACCGCGAGCCAACCGAGTTTTCCACCGACCGCAACGACCCGCGGGAGCCTGAGTTTCCACAGGTCGACCGAGGTTATCCACAGGCTGGGGTCTCCCTCTCCGCCGATCTGGACTCGTCGGCCGGGCCCGATGTTTCACGTGAAACAACCGTGATGAGGCCCTTCACCGTGCGCACCGCCGGCGACTTCGCGTCCATCTCCACCGGGCTCGACGACAACGCCACGCCCCTGGCAAAGGCGGCCGAACATGTGGTCCTGGCCAGGCAGGCGACCCACTCGCGACCGAGCCTGCCCCGACCGAAGGCCACCCGGGTCTTCGTGGTGGCCAACCAGAAGGGTGGCGTGGGTAAGACCACCTCGACGGTGAACATCGCCGCAGCGCTCGCCCAGCTCGGCCAACGGGTCCTGGTCGTCGACCTCGATCCGCAGGGGAACGCCTCGACGGCGCTGAACGTGGCACATCAGCAGGGCGTCACGTCGATCTACGACGTGCTCGTCGACGGCGTGCCCCTCGACGATGCGGTGGTCACCTGCCCCGACATCGACGGGCTCTTCCTGGTCCCCGCCACCATCGACCTGGCCGGTGCCGAGATCGATCTCGTGAGCGTGGTGGCCCGCGAGACCCGGCTTCGAAAGGCCTTCGCCGGATGTGCCCGGATCGGGGGAGAGGACGCGGACCGGTTCGACTTCGTCCTGGTGGACTGCCCGCCGTCCCTGGGTCTCCTCACCGTCAACGCCCTCGCGGCCGGCGACGAGATGATGATCCCGATCCAGGCGGAGTACTACGCGCTCGAGGGCCTCGGTCAGCTGCTCAAGATCGTGGATCTCGTCCGGGCGGACCTCAACCGGGACCTGGCGATCACCACCGTCCTGATCACGATGTACGACGCCCGTACCCGCCTGGCCGCGGGTGTGGCGGACGAGGTGCGCGAGCACTTCGGCGACCAGGTCCTCAGGACGAACATCCCGCGCTCGGTCCGGGTCTCCGAGGCGCCGTCGTACGGCCAGACGGTGATGACCTACGATCCCGGTTCGCCGGGAGCCCTGAGCTACCTCGAGGCGGCGCGCGAGATCGCGCTGAAGGGAACAGCATGAATGCCAGCAAGCAGCCGGTGCGTCGAGGGCTCGGCCGAGGGCTCGGCTCGCTGATCCCGAGTGGTCCCGCGGCTGCCGACGGGGAGCCGGCCGAGCCCGTGGCCGGGGTTCGCCCCGGTGGGCAGGCGCTGGCACCGGTGGCGGGGGCCTACTTCGCCGAGGTGCCGATCACGCAGATCGTGCCCAACGCGGTGCAGCCCCGCCAGGTCTTCGACGAGGACGCGATGGCCGAGCTGGTGCACTCCATCCGCGAGGTGGGCCTGCTCCAGCCGATCGTGGTCCGGCGCTCGGGGCCCGAGGCCTACGAGCTGGTGATGGGGGAGCGCCGGTGGCGCGCCTGCCAGGCGGCCGGCCTGACCGCGATCCCGGCGATCGTGCGGGAGACCGAGGACACCGACATGCTCCGGGACGCGCTCCTGGAGAACCTCCACCGGTCCCAGCTGAATCCGCTCGAGGAGGCCGCGGCCTACGCCCAGCTCCTGGAGGACTTCGGGTGCACCCACGAGGAGCTCGCCTCGCGGATCGGCCGTTCGCGGCCTCAGATCAGCAACACCCTGCGGCTGATGCGGCTCAGTCCCGCGGTCCAGCGCCGAGTCGCGGCCGGGGTGCTCTCGGCCGGGCACGCCCGGTCACTGCTCGCCGTCCAGGACCCCGAGGTCCAGGACCGGCTGGCCCAGCGCGTGGTCGCCGAGGGCATCAGCGTCCGCGCCCTCGAGGAGATCGTGGCGGTGGGCGACACCGGCTCCGCGCAGCGCCGGGTGCCGCGTGGCAAGCCGGTGGCACCGGGCCTGGCCGACCTCGCGGAGCGACTCTCCGACCGCCTCGAGACCCGGGTCAAGGTCGAGCTCGGCCGCACCAAGGGCAAGATCACCGTGGAGTTCGCCTCCCTCGATGACCTGCGGCGGATCGTCGACGTCATGGATCCGCGCAACCGGGTCGACCGCCCGATCTGATCCGGACCGTCCGGCACTTCATAGACTGAGCAACAAAGCGACAAATCCATAAGTCCATAAGTCGACACAGCGATTCCACGTCGAGTTTCCGCAGGTCAGCGCGGTGCGGGCCACATCGGATCCGCCGCCCCGGCGTGGCTCAGCGGCGGCCGGAGGCCCGACGAGCGGCCCGCTTCTCGGCCCGGAGACGCTTCTCCGCCGCGTCCAGGCCGGCCGCCTCCTCGAGGGTCGGCGCGGACCCGCCGTGCCGGGCCGGGAGCCACCAGGACCCCGGCGGCTGCTCGTCGACGGGGTAGTCGGCGATGGTCTCGTCGAGCATCGTCGACATCACGCGGTGCAGCTCCGCGGTCTCACCGACCGGGTCCGTCCCGCTGGGGTGCAGCGGCCGGCCGACCCGGATCGCGATGCTCCTGCCGCGCGCGAAGTCGCGCTCGTGGTCCTTGGTCATCATTCGCTGCGTCCCCCAGAGAATCACGGGAACCAGCGGCACCCCGGCGGCGGCCGCGATCCGCACCGCCCCGGACTTGAACTCCTTGAGCTCCATCGCCCGGGAGATGGTCGCCTCGGGAAAGATCCCGACCACCTCGCCGGCCCTCAGGTACTCCAGGGCCCGCTGGTACGACGCCAGCCCCTCACCGCGGTCGACCTCGATGTGGTGCATCGACCGCATCACCGGTCCGCTCACCTTGTGCGCGAACAGCTCGCGCTTGGCCATGAACCTGACCAGCCGCCCGGACGGGTTTGCCGCAAGCCCGCCGTACACGAAGTCGACGTAGCTGACGTGGTTGAAGGCCAGCAGCGCGCCACCGGTGCGCGGCACGTGCTCGGTGCCGGACAGCTGGATGCGTTGGCCGAGCAGCCGGAACGCCGTCCTGGCGGTGAGGATGACTGACGGGTAGGTGATGTCGCGCATGCTCAGTTCCTCCCGCGGGTGACGGCCGCGTGCACCAGCGAGGCGCACACCTTGCCCAGGTCGAGCCCCGCGGCCTGGATGGAGAGGGGCACGGTCGACGTCTCGGTGAACCCGGGGGCAACGTTGACCTCGAGGAACCACACCCGACCCTCCGCATCCACGATCAGGTCCGAACGCGACACGTCGCGCAGCCCCAGCGCCTCGTGGGCGAGCAGGGCGACGCGGGCCACCTCCTCGGTCAGCTCGACACTCAGCGGCGCCGGCACCGAGAACTCTGTGGAACCCGCGGTGTACCGGGCGGTGTAGTCGTAGACGCCGCCGTCGGGCTCGATCGCCACCGCCGGCAGGGCCCGGGGTCCCGAGCCGTCGTCGATCACGGGGACGGCCACCTCGAGCCCGTCGATGAACCGCTCGAGGAGCGCGACCTCGCCGTACGCAAAGGCGTTCACCATCGCGGAGGGCAGCTCCTCGGCGGTGTGCACGACCGAGCAGCCCAACGCGGAGCCACTCTTGGCCGGCTTGACCATCAGCGGCAGTCCGAGGCGGGAGACCAGTGCCGCCATCACGTCGGCCGCGCCGAGCTCGCGGAACGTCTCGGCCGGCAGGCACACCGACGCCGGCGTGAGGATGCCGGCCCGCTCGGCGACCGCCTTGGCCACCGGCTTGTCGAATGCGGTCCGGCACGAAGCCGGCGGCGCGCCGACGTACGGGACGTCGAGCAGTTCGAGGACCTCGCGGATCGCGCCGTCCTCACCGGTCTCCCCGTGCAGCATCGGCACCACGCAGGATGGGGCCTCGGTGCGCAGCATGCCGAGCAGGGACGCGTCGACGTCGCGCTCCAGCACGTCGAGGCCGGTGCCGCGGAGCGCCTCGGCCACGCGACGACCCGAGCGCAGGGACACGTCGCGCTCGTGGGACAGGCCGCCCGCCAGGACGAGGATCGAGCTCAAGGTGTGCTCCGTTCGGAAGGCAAGGTTGCGGACTGTGTCGATGGTGGTCAGCCCAGGTCGGTGCCGGGCGAGTTGTAACCGCTACGGAGGTCGAGCTCGTGCGTCGGTGAGGTGGCACCGAAGGTCGCGCGCAGCTCCATCTCGGACTCGAGCACACCGGCGAGGCGTCGCACTCCCTCGCGGATGCGCTCGGGGGTGGGGTAGCAGAACGAGAGCCGCATCGAGCCGGAGCCGAAGCCGTCGGCGAAGAACGCGGTGCCGGGCACATAGGCCACGCGCGCGGTGACGGCGCGGGGCAGCATCGCCTTGGCGTCGATGCCCGGAGGCAGGCTGACCCACACGAAGAAGCCGCCCTCAGGCTTGTTCCACGCGCAGGCAGCGGGCATGAAGTCCTCGAGCGCCTGCATCATCGCGTCGCGACGTTCGCGGTACATCTCGCGCATCTGCTTGATCTGGCCCTGCCAGTCATGCGCGGAGAGGTACGCCGAGACCGCCATCTGGCTGAACGACGGGGGGCACAGGGTGGCCGACTCCTGGGCGAGCACGAGCTTCTCGCGCACGGCGTGCGGTGCGAGCGCCCAGCCGACCCGCATCCCCGGCGAGAACGTCTTCGAGAACGAGCCGAGGTAGATCACGCCCTCGGCCTCGTCGGCGCGCAGCGCCCGGATCGGCTCGCGGTCGAAGCCCAGGAGACCGTAGGGGTTGTCCTCGAGCACGAGGATGTCGTGGTCGCGGCAGATGCGCAGGATCTCCGGTCGACGCTCCGGCGCGAGCGTCACGCCGGCCGGGTTGTGGAAGTTCGGGATCGTGTAGAGGAACTTGATCGTCTTGCCGGCTCGCTTGACCGCGCGGATCGCCTGGTCGAGTGCCTCGGGCACGAGACCGTGGGCGTCCATCCCGATGTGCACGACGTCGCACTGGAACGACTTGAAGACCCCGAGCGCACCGACGTACGACGGCGCCTCGCAGAGCACCACGTCGCCCGGGTCGCAGAAGATCCGGGTGACCAGGTCGACGGCCTGCTGCGAGCCGATCGTGACCACGACGTCGTCGGGGTGGGCCTCGATGCCCTCGAGCCGCATCACGTCGCAGATCTGGTCCCGCAGCTTCGGGTCGCCCTGCCCGGAGCCGTACTGCAGCGCGACGGGACCGTTGGTCGCGATCAGGTCACCGATCGCGGCGCCGACCACGTCGAGCGGCAGCCCGGAGATGTTGGGCATGCCACCGGCCAGGGACACCACCTCGGGCCGCGACGCCACGGCGAACAGCGCACGGATCTCGGAGGCGGTCATCCCTGCCGTGCGTGCGGCGTACCGGTCGACGTAGGAGTCGAGACGGGTGTGGCTGCCGGTGACAGCGGGCGGGGGGATGTTGTCCATGACAGCGTCTAGCATGAACGATGGAGGCCGCCCCCGCACGCGCGGACCGCCGTTCGAGCGCGTTCTCCTGCTCACAGCCCGGTCCCGGGCTCGTTTTGCCGAGGGAGGCGCCATGTCCCGCAAGGTCGTCCGGCTCACGCTCGACCATCTCGCCGCGTTACCCGGCCCGTGCCGCGACTGCCTCTTCTGGGAGCTCGACCCGGTGCGCCGCCAGCGCGTCGAGGATCGCGCCGCCGAGAAGGAGGCCTGGGTCTCCGAGGTGCTGCGCGAGTGGGGCTCCTGTGGCCGGGTGGTTCTGGTGGACGACCAACCCGTGGGCTACCTGATGTATGCGCCCGAAGCCTTCCTGCCCGGAGCAGCCGGGTTCCCCACCGCGCCGGTCTCGCCGGACGCGGTGCTGCTGACCACGGTGTATGTCGATCCGCAGCACGCCGGCGGCGGCCTCGGGCGGATGCTCGTGCAGGGCATGGCCCGCGACCTGATCCAGCGCGGGATCCGGGCCGTCGAGGCGTTCGGGGAAACCCGGCGGCCCGGGCCACTGCCCGGGGGGTGCGTCCCGCCGGTCGGCTTCCTGGGCGGCGTGGGCTTCAAGACCCACCGGACGCATCCACTGAACCCACGGATGCGGATGGAGCTGCGCTCGGCGCTCACCTGGAAGGACGAGCTCGAGGTCGCCCTCGGCCGCCTGGTCGGCGCGGTCCGGCCGGCGCCGAAGTCGGCCCATCGGCCCGCGCACAGGTCGGCACCCGACCCGGCGCGGGAGCCCGCCCGGAGGTCCCCCCTCAAGACGACAAGGCCCCCGGCGCCGAAGGTGCCGGGGACCTCGAGGTAGCGAGGGCTGAGCCGAGGAGCAAGCGGTCTGAGGGCTGGCCTCAGGCGATGTAGTCGGCGAGCTCGTTGAGCAGCGTCTGCTTGGGCCGCGCCCCGACGATCGTCTTCACGACCTCACCGCCCTGGTAGACGTTGATGGTCGGGATGCCCGTGACCCGGTACGACGACGGGGTGACGGGGTTCTCGTCGACGTTCATCTTGAGGAACGTGATCTTGTCGCCGTGCGCGGTCGCGATCTCGTCGAGGATCGGGGCGACCTGGCGACAGGGCCCGCACCACTCGGCCCAGAAGTCGACCAGGACCGGCTTGTCGGACTTGAGGACCTGCGCCTCGAACTCGGCGTCGGTCACGGCACTGATGTTGCCCACGGCATTTCCCTTCACTCGTTCGGCTGTCATCTTAATGAACACCGGGCGGGAGCCGGATGTTCCCCGACACGGGGTGGTCGGAGGGTCAGAGTCCGGCGGTCTGGACGGCCTCGGAGACGCCCTCGCTCGCCACCGCGGCCTGCGCCTCCGGAGCGGTCGCGGCC
>JAOPXC010000345.1 GCA_025965335.1 Nocardioides sp.
ACCAGGATCTCGCGCGGGATCGTGTCCGAGTCGCCGCCGTAGAGCTGGAGCAGGAAGTCCTCAACCAGCTCCGCCGTGCCGCCCTCCTCGCCAGCGGAGCCCCGGGGACTGCCTTCGCGGGGCTCAGGCAGTCCCACCCGGTCGGCCACCCAGCCGCGCTGGCCGCGGACCCGGCCACCGCGGACGTAGAAGATCTGGACCGCTACCTCGAGCGGGTCCTCCGCGAGCGCGATCACGTCGACGTCGGCGCCGTCGCCGAGCACCACGGCCTGCTTCTCCAGGGCCCGGTTCATCGCGGCGAGGTCGTCGCGGAGCCGCGCGGCCTTCTCGAAGTCGAGCGCCTCGGAGGCGGCGTACATCTGCTGCTGGATGCGCTTGATGAACGGCTTCGTCTGGCCGGCCATGAAGTCGCAGAAGTCGTCGACGATCGCGCGGTGCTCCTCGGCGGTCACGTTCCCGACGCACGGGGCCGAACACTTGTCGATGTAGCCCAGCAGGCACGGGCGTCCGATCTGGGCGGACCTCTTGAAGACCCCGTTGCTGCACGAGCGCATCGGGAACACCCGGAGCAGGATGTCGACGGTCTCGCGGATCGCCCAGGCGTGGCTGTACGGCCCGAAGTAGCGGGTGCCCTTGCGCTTGGCCCCGCGCCCGACCATGACCCTCGGGAACTCCTCCCCCACGGTGACCGCGAGCCAGGGGTAGGACTTGTCGTCGCGGTACTTGACGTTGAACCGCGGGTCGAACTCCTTGATCCAGGAGTACTCCAGCTGCAGCGCCTCGACCTCGGTGTTGACCACCGTCCACTCCACGCTCGCAGCGGTGGTCACCATCGTCGCGGTCCGCTGGTGCAGGTTCCCGACGTCCTGGAAGTACGACGAGAGCCGCGCGCGCAGGTTCTTGGCCTTGCCGACGTAGATCACCCGGCCGCGGGCGTCGCGGAACCGGTAGACGCCCGGCTGGGTCGGGATCGACCCCGGCTCGGGGCGGTAGGACAGCGGGCCTCGTGTGGGACGGGAGGGTCGAGCGGGAGGCACGCGCCAACCCTACGGGGACGTGACGACACCCGGACTCGCGGCGACCGGAAACTCTTTGTCACGTGACTTACTCTGCTTATATGCCGTGTCGCGATCTCTACGGGTATCCCCTCACCACCGGCCCGGACGCGGCCGCGGCGTACGTCCGGGGCCTGCGGGACCTGCTCTGCCTGCGCACGGGTGCGGCCGAGAACCTGGCCGTCTCGATCACGCTGGACCCGACGTTCGCACTGGGTCACGCCGGCCTCGCTCTCCTGGGCCACGAGATGTGCGTCAACGTGGACATCGCCGCCCGCCTGCAGGACGCGCACCTGCACGCGGGCCGGGCGACAGAGCGAGAGCGCAGCCACGTCCGCGCGGTCACCGCTCACGTGACGGGCGACTCGCGCGCCCTCGTGGCCCACCTCGAGGCCTACCCGCGCGACGCCCTGCTGCTCTCGACCGCGGTGCCCACGATCGCCTTCGCCGGTGTCACGGAGGTGCCCGAGGAAGCCTGGGACATCGTCGAGCGCGCGGTTCCGGCGTACGGCGACGACTGGTGGTTCGGCGGAATGCTGGCCTTCGTACGCCAAGAGCAGCGGCGCTTCGACGAGGCGATGGAGCTGTCCTGCCGCTCCCTCGCCCAGGAACCCGGCGCCGGGCACTCGGCGCACGCCCGGGCGCATGCCCACTACGAGACGGGTGACCACGAGGCCGGGCTGGCCTGGATGGACCTCTGGGTCACCGGCGACGGGGCCGGCGTAGAGAGCACCAGCCACTTCTCGTGGCATGCGGCCCTGCATGAGCTCTCGCTGGGCGATCTCGATGCGGTGCGGAGGAGGTACGACGCGCAGCTGCGCCCCGAGCGAGGGCTGGGGTGCCGCGCGCTGGTCGACACCGGATCCCTGCTGTTCCGGTGGGCGCTCACACCCGGGGCCTCGGACGTCCCGACCCTGGACCGGGTCGCGGCGATCGCCGGGCGGGACACCCTGGAGCGACCGGCCACGCCGTTCCTCGCGATGCATGCGGCCGTGACGCTGCTGGCGATCGGCGATGCAGCCGGGCTCGATCGGTTGCACGCCTGGAGCCGGCGACACGAGCACCCGACTCAGCGCGCGGTGGTGGCACCCCTGGCCGCGGCCCTCGCTCTCCTGCACGCGGGTGCCGCGTCGACGGCCGCTGACGAGCTGGCCCGGCTCGCCGCGGCCACCTGGCGGTTGGGCGGCTCCGACGCCCAACGGGAGATCCTCGAGGAGACCCGCATCGCGGCACTGATCCGTGCCGATCGCCTCGAGGAGGCGCGCCTGCTGCTGGACCGCCGGCTCGATCGCCGGCGGTCACCGCGCGACGAGCGCTGGCGCGTGTCCTGCGCGCCGACCCGGTCCGGCTGAGGGCCGCGCCCGCCGGAACGGCGCACGCGCTGAAGCGCCACGAAGAGCCCCCCGAGTGCTGCCACGACCCCCGCGGCAACGACCCACGGCGGCGTGCCGACGAGCAGGGCAATGACCGCAACGACCGCGAGCACGAGGCCGCCCGTCAGAAATCCGAGCGCTGCGACCACGCCGACGACCGCTCGAGCGGTGCGACTCGGTGGAGCCAGGTCCGTCATGGCGCCAACCGTGCCGCCTCTCGGAGGCTCCCGCAATGCCCTTGGCCCGACTCGACGAAGCCAGGGGTGCGTGCGATGTCCCGGTGGAGTGCAGACCCGAGGCGGGTCAGCAGGCTGGAGTTCTACTCATCCGCCACACCAAGCTGCCGAACTCACGCCAGGCTGATGTTGTTGCCGTCCACCGAGATCGGCACCTCGGGCAGCGGGACGCTGGCCGGCCCACCCTGCACCGAGCCGTCCGTGATCGAGAACATGCTGTTGTGGCAGGGGCAGTCGATGGTGCCCGAGGCCACGGATCCGACGGTGCAGCCCTGGTGGGTGCAGGTGGCCGAGAAGCCCTTGAACTCACCCTTGGTCGGCTGGGTGATCACGACCTTCTCGTCGGGAAAGATCGTGCCGCCGCCAACGGGGATGTCCGACGTTGTGGTCAGCGCACCGGAGCCGCCGGGCTTGGTTCCACCCGGGGACGTGGCGCTGCCGGAGGGATCGGTGGCGGAGCCGCCACCGCACGCGGCGAGGAGCGGTAGACCGAGACCGACGGTGGCCGCTCCAGCCAGGGCGTGGCGGCGGGTGAGATTCCCGGGAGTGCTCTCCGTGGACACGTTCGTCTTCCTCTCGAGCGGCAAAAGTTGTTGAACGTGACACTATCCACCCAGGGGCCGCGCGCAATGACAGGCGGCTGTGAAGCGCGTGAGAATTCCCTTATTTCTGGGCCTTCTTCGCTGTCTTCTTGGCTGCGGGCCGCTTCGCTGGGGGCTTCTTGGCGGCAGCCGTCTTCCGGGTCGCCGACTTCTTGGCCGGGGCCTGCGCAGCCGCAACCTTGGGCGTGACCATCCGCCTGGGCTGCCGGGCGGCGCGCCCGTCGAGCATCGGCGCCAGGAACTGACCGGTGTAGCTGTCCGGGTTGGCGGCCACCGACTCTGGGGTGCCCTCGGCGATGACCAGGCCGCCCCGCGAACCGCCCTCGGGGCCCATGTCGACCACCCAGTCGGCGGTCTTGATCACGTCCAGGTTGTGCTCGATCACCAGCACCGTGTTGCCCTGGTCGACCAACCGGCCGAGGACGAGCAAGAGCTTGCGGATGT
>JAOPXC010000364.1 GCA_025965335.1 Nocardioides sp.
AGGTCAAGCTCGGCGGCCAGAAGGCCATCGAGGAGGCCGTCGCCGGGCTTCTCAAGTTCGTCGACAAGGTCGACACGACCAAGGTCGGCAAGCCCGCTGTCCTCGGAGTCATCGTCGCGTCCGGTTACGGCTACACCCGCCCCGACGGCGTCGTCATCGCACCCATCGGAGGGCTCGGCCCATAAGTCTTGCCGCAGCGACCACACGACGTCCGTCGACCTAACGGCCGCGCAGCCTGTGCAACCAGCCGCAGGACCGCTGGACCGCGCTCGAGGGGCTGGCACCCTGGTCAGTGACCGGTCAGTGACCGGTCAGTGATGACCGGGCGTGGTCTTCGCCCGCTCGAAGGAGGCGAGCACCTCGGCCTCGGCCTCGGTGCGGCCGACCCACTCGGCGCCCTCGACGGACTTGCCGGGCTCGAGGTCCTTGTAGACCTCGAAGAAGTGCTGGATCTCCAGGCGGTCGAACTTGGAGACGTGGCTGATGTCGCGCAGGTGCTCGAGGCGCGGGTCGGTGGCCGGCACGCACAGGACCTTGTCGTCACCGCCGGCCTCGTCGGTCATCCGGAACATGCCGATCGCGCGGCACTTGATCAGGCAGCCCGGGAACGTCGGCTCCTGCAGGAGCACCAGTGCGTCGAGCGGGTCACCGTCCATGCCGAGGGTGTTCTCGATGAAGCCGTAGTCGGCCGGGTACTGCGTCGAGGTGAACAGGGTCCGGTCCAGGCGGAGCCGACCGGACTCGTGGTCGACCTCGTACTTGTTGCGCTGTCCCTTGGGGATCTCCACCAGGACGTCGAACTCGAGCACGGTCAGCCTCCGGATCAGTGTGTCGGCCGGTCACGGCCGCCTATCGGGTGTCGGGTCTTGACGGCCCGCGCGAGGGCCGCCGTCAGTGTCCCGCACAATGATCGGAAACGCGCACCGGGAAGGAGGAATCGTGGCCGATCGTGACCGACGCCACGGCTCCCGCCGGTCCGGACGCTGGTGGGTGAGCCTGCTGGTCCTCGTCCTGGTGGCAGGCGCCGCGGCCACCGTCCGCTACGACCTGGCCGACCGCTGGCTCGACAACGCCCCGGCGCCGCGCAGCCCGGCCGCGATCCCGCCCCCGCCCAACCTCGACCTTCCCCCGCTCGCGGCGCCTCCGGCCGCCGCGGCGCCGGTCACCCCGGCCGACGCCGGCGATCCCGCCTCGGCGAAGGTACGTCGTGCCGTCGCGGGCCTGCTCGACGACCGCCACCTCGGCAAGCACGTCCTCGCCACCGTGTCGGCCCTGGGCGGCGGGGCTCCGTTGTTCACGGCCGGGTCCGGCATGGCGATCCCGGCGTCCACGACCAAGCTGGTCACCGCGGCGGCCGCGCTGCTCGCGCTGGGTCCCGACGCCACGTTCCAGACCCGGGTCGTCGCGGACGGGCGCGACGCGATCTCGCTCATCGGGGGCGGCGACCCCTACCTCGCGAGCCGACCCGCGCCCGCCGACGCCCCGACGTACCCCCAGCGGGCGGACGTCGTCACCCTGGCGAGGGCCACCGCCGCCGCGCTGCGGGCGCACGGACGCACCCGGGTCCGGGTGGGGTACGACGACACCCTCTTCTCCGGCCCTGCCGTGAACCCGCACTGGCCCCAGGACTACATCCCGGACGGCGTTGTCTCTCCGGTCACCGCACTCTGGGTCGACGAGGGTCGCCCCACCAGCGGTACGGGCCGGGTCTCGGACCCCTCGCTGACCGCCGCGACAGCGTTCGCCGGTGCCCTGTCCCGAGCCGGGATCAAGGTCGTCGGCCCCCCCGAAGCGCGACCCGCGACGTCGGCCGGTGGGGAGCTCGCATCGGTGTCCAGCGCGCCCCTCGACCAGATCGTCGAGCGCGTCCTGGAGGTCAGCGACAACGAGGCGGCAGAGGTCCTGTTCCGCCAGGTGGGCGTTGCCACCGAGGCACGCGGGTCCTCCGACGCGGCCGTGCGCGGCGTCCGCCAGATCCTCGCTCAGCACGGCATCGACCTCCACGGCAGCGTGCTGTACGACGGGAGCGGGTTGTCCCGCGAGAACCGGATCGATCCGCGGCTGCTCGTCGACGTGCTGCGCACCGCCTCGACATCGGCCGACCCCGACCTCCGTCCGGTCGTCACCGGCCTCCCGGTCGCGGGCTTCACCGGATCGCTGGCCTACCGCTTCGAGGACGGCGACCCGCGCGGCCGGGGCCGCGTCCGCGCCAAGACCGGCACGCTGACCGGGGTCAGCGGCCTGGCCGGGCTCGCCAACGACCTCGACGGAGACGTCCTCGTGTTCGTGCTGATCGCCGACAAGGTGCCGCTCGCAGACACCCTGGGCGCCCGAAACGCACTGGACGACGCCGCGGCCGCCCTCGGTGCCTGTCGCTGCTCGAGCGGGCCGGGAGCCTGACTCCAGCGGGGTGTTGGTCGCCCGCGGGTACGGTCGTGCCATGACGACGAACCCTCTCGAGGGCCTTGGGGGCACCGCCGGTTCGGCCGACATGGTCGACTGGGGCCTCGCCGTCCGGCTCGGATCCAGGCTGGCCGGCGACGGGCCCGTCGTCAGTCCCGCCGAGGCCGACGACGCGGTGGCCGAGCTCCGTGCCGACGCCGACCGCTCCACGGGGCTGGTCCGCGACTTCACCGGCCTCGTGGCCGCCGACCACACCGCCCCGGTCCTGGTCGTCGACCGCGCCGGCTGGGTGCAGGCCAACGCCGACGCCTTCGAGACGATCCTGAGCCCGCTGGTCGCCAAGCTGGCCGAGAAGAAGCGCCCGAGCGGCCTCGCCCTGGCGGTCGGCTCCCGCATCACCGGTGCCGAGGTCGGCACCCTGCTGGGCTTCCTGGCCGGCAAGGTGCTCGGCCAGTTCGACCCGTTCTACGACCCGCACGGCCGGCTGCTGCTCGTCGCCCCCAACATCGTGCACGTCGAGCGCGAGCTCCGTACCGACCCGACCGACTTCCGGCTCTGGGTCTGCCTCCACGAGGAGACCCACCGCGTCCAGTTCACGGCCGTGCCCTGGATGCGCGACCACCTCTTCTCGGAGATCGGCTCGATCGCCGACACGCTCGAGCCGGCGAAGGTGCTCGACGACGGGCTGAAGCGGATCGCCGACGCGCTCAAGAGCGGTGCCCGCTCCGGCAGCCTGCTGGACCTGATGGGCTCACCCGAGCAGAAGGAGATCCTGGACCGCGTCACCGGCGTCATGTCGCTGCTCGAGGGCCACGCCGACGTGGTCATGGACGGCGTGGGGCCGAGCGTGATCCCGACCGTCGACGACATCCGGGCCAAGTTCAACCAGCGCCGCAAGGGGACCGGGACCCTCGACCGTCTGCTGCGCCGGTTGCTCGGGCTCGACGCCAAGATGGCGCAGTACCGGGACGGCGCGAAGTTCGTGCGCGGCGTCGTGGACAAGGTCGGGATGGCCGAGTTCAACGCCGTCTGGGCGGGTCCCGAGAACCTGCCTTCGAAGGCCGAGATCGCCGAACCCGCCGCCTGGGTCAACCGCGTCCTGTGACGCTCGACCCGGCGGTCGCCGCGGTTCGTCTCGCGGTACGCCACGATCTCGTCGATGTCGGCGATCACGCCGTGCTCGTGGCTTGCTCCGGAGGAGCCGACTCGCTCGCGCTGCTCGCGGCCACCGTCTTCGAGGCCCGGCGCACCGCCTGGCACGTCGTCGGCGTGACCGTCGACCACGGCCTGCAGGACGGCTCGGACGCCCGGGCCGAGCTGGTCGTGACCCAGATGGTGAGGCTCGGTGCCGCCGAGACCGTTGCGGTGCGGGTCAACGTGGACCCCGGCGGGCGCGGGGTCGAGGCCGCCGCGCGCGAGGCGAGGTACGCCGTCCTCGAGGAGGTGGCCACGCGGTTCGGGTCCCACGTCGTGCTGCTGGGCCACACCCTCGACGACCAGGCGGAGACCGTGCTCCTGGGCCTCACCCGGGGCTCCGGCGGCCGCTCCCTCGCCGGCATGCGTCACCGTTTCGGAGACTTCCGCCGTCCGTTGCTCCACATCACCCGCGCCCAGACCGAGGCGGCCTGCCGGGCGGAGAGCATCGACGTCTGGTCCGACCCCCACAACGACGACCCCCGCTTCACCCGTTCCCGGATCCGCCACCGGGTGCTGCCGGTGCTCGACGAGGAGCTCGGCCCCGGTGTCGCGGACGCGCTCGCGCGCACTGCTGAGAGCCTGCGCCCGGACATGGAGGCGCTGGACGGGCTCGCTGGGCACCTGTACGCCGAGGTGAGAGCCCCCCACGGGGTCGCCACCGGTGCCCTCGAGGCGCACCCGAGCGCCCTGGTCACCCGGGTCCTGCGGCTCGCGGCCCTCGAGGCCGGCAGCCCCGCCTCTGAGCTGTTCCGGGTTCACGTGAACGCCATGGCCGACCTGGTCCACGGCCCGGCGCGCGGGGAGGTTCAGCTGCCGGGCCACGTGACGGCGTACCGGACCGAGGATCGCCTCCTGTTCCGCCGAACGGTCTGATCGCCCGGCCCGGCCCAACGCCGCCCGGTGACCGGCCTCTGTCTAGTCTGGCGTCCATGGACGCAGCCGATTTGGAGCAGGACCTCGTGAACGTCCTCTTCACCGAGAAGCAGATCCAGGACCGGGTCGGCGAGCTCGCTCGCGACATCGAGGTCGACTACTCCGGCAAGGACCTGCTGATGGTCGGCATCCTGCGCGGCGCGGTGATGGTGATGGCCGACATGGCCCGCAGCTTCTCGCGGCACGTGGAGATGGACTGGATGGCGGTGTCCTCCTACGGGTCCGGCACCAAGTCCAGCGGCGTCGTGCGCATCCTCAAGGACCTCGACACCGACATCTCGGGCCGCCACGTCGTGATCGTCGACGAGATCATCGACACGGGCCTGACCCTGTCCTGGCTGACCTCCAACCTGGGCTCGCGCAGCCCCGCGAGCGTCGAGATCTGCACCCTGCTCCGCAAACCGGAGGCCCTGCAGATGCCGATTGAGGTGAAGTACGTAGGCTGGGACATCCCCAACGAGTTCGTGGTCGGCTATGGCCTGGACTACCGGGAGAAGTACCGCAACCTGCGTGACATCGGGACGCTTGCCCCGCACGTGTACTCCTGAACGACTGCTCCTGATCGACCCCTCCGGCGGCGAGATTCCGCGCCGTTGCTGGAAGAATGAGCGTTGCTGCTGACGTGTACCGTCGTCAGTTCAGAAACGCGTGAGTCGAGAGAAGCCTGTGAAGCGCATATTCAAGGGTCCGTGGGTGTGGATCGTCATCGCCGTCATCGGCGTGCTCCTCGCCCTGCAGTACCTCGCCCCCAACGGGGGGTACGACGAGGTGCAGACGTCTGAGCTGGAGTCCTACATCGCCAAGGGCCAGGTCAAGGACATCACCTTCATCGACGGTGACCAGAAGATCGAGGCGACCCTGGACCCCGGCGTCCGCAGCGGCGGCGACAAGGTGGTGACCCACTACATCCTGGGTCAACAGACCGGCATCATCGACCGCGTTGACGCCCAGGTCACCAAGGGCACCATCGAGAAGTCCAACTCCGAGAACCCGCAGCCGAGCCTGCTGGGCTCGATCCTGGCCACGTTGTTGCCGTTCGCGCTGATCATCCTGCTCTTCGTGTTCCTCATGAACCAGGTCCAGGGTGGTGGGGGCCGCGGCGTCATGCAGTTCGCCAAGTCCAAGGCCAAGCTCATCTCCAAGGACATGCCCAAGACGACGTTCGCCGACGTGGCGGGCGTCGTGGAGGCCATCGAGGAGCTCGGCGAGATCAAGGAGTTCCTCCAGGAGCCCGCAAAGTTCCAGGCCGTCGGGGCCAAGATCCCCAAGGGCGTCCTGCTCTACGGCCCGCCCGGCACCGGCAAGACCCTGCTCGCGCGCGCCGTCGCCGGCGAGGCGGGCGTGCCGTTCTACTCCATCTCCGGCTCCGACTTCGTCGAGATGTTCGTCGGCGTGGGCGCCTCCCGGGTCCGCGACCTGTTCGAACAGGCGAAGGAGAACGCCCCGGCGATCGTGTTCATCGACGAGATCGACGCCGTCGGCCGGCACCGCGGCGCGGGGATGGGCGGCGGCCACGACGAGCGGGAGCAGACCCTCAACCAGCTGCTCGTCGAGATGGACGGGTTCGACGTCCGCGGCGGCGTGATCCTGATCGCGGCCACCAACCGGCCCGACGTCCTCGACCCTGCGCTGCTGCGTCCCGGTCGCTTCGACCGCCAGATCGCCGTCGACGCCCCCGACCTCTCGGGGCGCTTCGAGATCCTCAAGGTCCACTCCCGCGGCAAGCCGATGGCCGCGGACATCGACCTGCTCTCCATCGCGCGACGCACGCCCGGCTTCACCGGCGCCGACCTGGCCAACGTCCTCAACGAGGCGGCCCTGCTCACCGCGCGCAACAACCAGAAGCTGATCACCGACGCCGCCCTGGACGAGGCCATCGACCGCGTGATCGCCGGCCCCCAGCGCCGTACCCGCCTGATGAGCGAGAAGGAGAAGCTCATCACCGCCTACCACGAGGGTGGCCACGCCCTCGTCGCCGCGGCACTGCCGGGCACCGACCCGGTGCACAAGATCACGATCCTGCCCCGCGGGCGCGCACTCGGCTACACGATGGTGCTGCCCGACGAGGACAAGTACTCCCAGACCCGCTCCGAGATGCTGGACAAGCTCGCCTACATGCTCGGTGGCCGCGCCGCGGAGGAGATGGTCTTCCACGACCCGACCACCGGGGCCGGCAACGACATCGAGAAGGCCACCGCCCTGGCCCGGGCGATGGTCACCCAGTACGGCATGACCGAGCGGCTGGGTGCGATCAAGCTCGGAGAGGCCGCGGGGGAGCCCTTCCTGGGTCGCGACATGGGTCACGAGCGCAACTACTCCGAGGAAGTCGCCGCGATCATCGACGAGGAGACCAAGAAGTTCCTCGCCACCGCGCACCAGGAGGCCTTCGACATCCTCGAGGAGAACCGCGACGTCCTCGACGCCCTGGTCCTGGCGCTGCTGGACAGGGAGACCCTCGACAAGGCCGAGGTCGCTGCGGTGTTCGAGCCGCTGCGCCGTCGCTCGGCCCGACCCGCGTGGACCGGTTCCCCGGACCGCAACCCGTCGGAGATCCCGCCGATCGAGATCCCCCAGGAGATCCGCGACCGGGCCGCCGTCAACGGACGCGCGAGCGCGCCCGGCAACGAGGGCGGCGGGGCGATCCTCACGCCGCCGGGTTCGGGTGGCGATGTCCACGGTGGCACCGGCATCGGTGGGGGAGCGCCCGGCAGCGGGACCGAGCTGCCCCCGAGATGACCGAGGACATCGGACCCGTCAGCCCGCCCAAGCGGAGGTCCGACCAGCTTCCGCCGTTCGACCAGGCGCGCGCCGAGGCCGCGGTGCGTGAGTTGCTGATCGCAATCGGCGAGGACCCCGAGCGCGAGGGGCTGCAGGACACCCCGGCCCGGGTCGCGCGCGCCTACGCCGAGGTCACGTCCGGGCTGCGGATGGAGCCCGAGGACGTCCTCACCACGACGTTCGACATCGGCCACGACGAGATGGTGCTGGTCCGCGACATCGAGCTCTGGTCGATGTGCGAGCACCACCTCGTGCCGTTCACCGGAGTCGCGCACGTCGGCTACATCCCGGCGGAGACCGGCAAGATCACCGGCCTGTCCAAGCTGGCCAGGCTGGTCGACGTCTATGCCAAGCGCCCCCAGGTGCAGGAACGGCTCACCACGCAGGTCGCCGACGCGCTGATGCGAATCCTCGAGGCCCGCGGGGTGATCGTGGTGATCGAGGCGGAGCACCTCTGCATGACCATGCGCGGCGTCAAGAAGGCCGGAGCGCGCACGATCACCTCCGCGGTCCGCGGCAGCATGCTCAGCAATGCGACGACCCGCGCCGAGGCGATGGCCCTCATCAGCCACGGCCGCTGGGCGGCTCGCTAGCCGACGCCGGACGATGCTGCCCCGCTATGCGGTCCCGGTTGGTGCTCTCGCGGTTCGTGCCCTTCTTGAGGATCACCAGGTTGTGGTAGGCGTGCAGCTCGGTCACGTGGAGGTCGGTGTACGTCGGCTCGTACCCCTCGTCGAGGAACTCCACGTAGTTCAGCCCGTCCACGAGGTCCTTGACCAACGCCATGGTGGTCGTCGGGTCCTGCCGGTCGGTGCTGCCACCCCAGTTCGGCCAGTAGCTCGCCTGGGTGTCCTCGATGGCGTAGAGCCCGCCGTCGGCCAGCAGTGGGAAGAGGACGCGGAACGTCTCGCGCACGTGCTCGGGACGGTGGCTCCCGTCGTCGATGATCACCTCGATCGGGCCGTGCTCGTCGACGATCCGGCGCAGCAGGGCCTCGTCGGTCTGGTCACCCTGGTGGACGTGGATCCGGGGAGCCGTGACGAACGACTTGTCGACGATGTCGAGACCCACGACCTGGGCGTGCAGGAAGAAGCGTTTCCACATGCGCAGCGAGGCGCCACCCCTGCCCTCGCGCCGGCCGCCGCCGATGCCGATCTCGAGGAGCGTGAAGGCCTGGTCCCGCAGGTGCCCGAAGTGGCGTTCGTAGTGCCGGGTGTAGTGGTGTGAGCCGGCCTTGTCGGTCCCGCACGCGAGCCCCAGCTCGGTCAGGCTCATGCCGCGCCACCGCCGCTCGCGCCGCTGCTGGCGCTGCCGTCGCACCTGGTCCCGGGCGGCTGCCGACCGTTCACGACCGGACCGGAGCCGCTGCCAGACGGTGTCACCCACCACGGGCCTGACGACCTTCGCTGCGGCTCGTCGGACGATGCTCGGCACGTGTACCCCTGGAGACCGTGTGCGCGGACGAAAGCACCGAACTTACCAGTCCCGGCGGCTCTGACGGGTCTCCGGCGAGCCCGCGATAGCGTCTGGGGCGTGCAGCTCCTGTCCCCGATCGGCCGGCCGCGGCTGATGGGCGTCGTCAACGTAACCCCCGACTCGTTCTCCGACGGTGGCCGCTACGTCACCCCGGACGCCGCGATCGCGCACGGCCAGCGACTGCTGGCCGAGGGCGCCGACATCCTCGACATCGGTGGCGAGTCGACCCGCCCGGGTGCCACCCGACCCCTCGTCAGCGAGGAGCTCGACCGGGTGGTCCCGGTGATCCGCGCCCTCGCCGACCTCGGGGCCACCGTCTCGGTGGACACGATGCGGGCCGAGGTCGCGGAGGCCGCGATCGCGGCCGGCGCCGCGGTCGTCAACGACGTGTCGGGCGGGTTGGCCGACCCCCGGATCCTCGAGGTGGCCGCCGCGGCGGGCACGCCGTACGTCGCCATGCACTGGCGCGCGCACAGCGACCGGATGCGCGACCACGCGGTGTACGACCGGCCGGGCGGCGTCGTGGCCGCCGTCTGCGCCGAGCTGGCCGAGCGCGTGGACGCGATGCTCGCCGCGGGGATCGCGGCCAACCGGATCGTGCTCGATCCGGGGCTGGGCTTCGCCAAGCGCGCGACCCACAACTGGGACCTGCTGCGCGACCTGGCCCCCCTGCTGGCCCTGGGCTACCCGGTGCTGGTCGGCGCCAGCCGCAAGTCGTTCCTCGGGACCCTGCTGGCCGCCGCGGACGGCACGCCCCGCCCCGTCGAGCAGCGCGAGCACGCGAACTCCGCCGTGACGGTGCACTGTGCCCAGCAGGGCGTGTGGGGCCTCCGCGTGCACGACGTGCGGGCCACCCGCGACGCCCTCGCCGTACTCGAGGAGCTCGACCGGCCCCACACCGAGGAGGCACCGCGATGACCGACGAGCTCGCCGTTCTCGGGATCGAGTGTTACGGACACCACGGTGTCTTCGAGTTCGAGCGGCGCGAGGGCCAAACCTTCGCGATCGATCTCGCCCTGGGCGTCGACACCGCGCCGGCGGCAGCGTCCGACGACTTGCGCGACACCGTCGACTACGGGAGTCTCGTGGCCGCGGTGAAAGCCGCCGTGGAGACAGATCCGGTCGACCTGATCGAGAGCCTGGCCCAGCGAATCGCGGACGTCTGCCTCTTGGACGGCCGTGTTGAATGGGCACGGGTCACGGTCCACAAACCGGATGCACCCATCGAAGCGACGTTTCGAGACGTTGCACTGACGATCACCCGGAAGCGTGAGGGCCGACCGTGACTGAGACCCCGAACCCCAACATCATCGACGCCGACACACTCACGGGCGAGATGCGTCCGATCCGTCGGGCAGTGCTGGCCCTGGGGTCCAACCTCGGCGAGCGCATGGCCAGCCTGCAGGGCGCCGTGAACGCCCTGGCCGACACTCCCGACGTCTGGATCACCGCCGTGTCGCCCGTCTACGAGACCGAACCGGTCGACTCGCCGCAGGACTCGAAGCCGTTCCTCAACGCCGTCGTGCTCATCGACACCACGCTGGCCGCGACCCGACTGATGGACCGCGCCCTGGCCATCGAGGACGCCTTCGACCGCGAGCGCAGCGAGGTCCTCAACGCGCCGCGCACCCTCGACGTCGACCTGATCGTGGTCGGCGACCGGCGCAGCGACGACGAGTCGCTCCGGCTGCCGCATCCGCGAGCCAAGGACCGTGCGTTCGTGCTGCGCCCGTGGTTCGACCTCGAGCCGAATGCCGAGTTCCCGGACGAGGGGCCGATCTCGGAGATCCTGGCCCGCATCGGACAGGGCGGCCTCACGCTCCGCGACGACCTGTCGCTCGAGCACGAGTGACCTCGGGCCGGGGCTGTCCGTGACCGAGCGGCCCCCCGACGAGGAGCCCCCGGGCGGCAGCCTGCACCCGACCTCGGCGGCGGTGCTGACCGCGTGGGCGGTTGTCGGCTTCCTGGGCGGCTGGCTGATCCACCCGTTGTCCGAACGTGTCAACGGCACCGCGCCCATCGTCACCTGGACCCAGCCGCTCGCCCTCGTGCTCGTGGCCGCGATCCTGGGGGTGACCGCGTGGAGCACCTGGCGCGCGCTGCACGTGCGGCGGGAACGGCTCGACCCGCACCAGGCCGTCAACCGCCTGGTGCTGGCGCGCGCCTGCGCCTACGTGGGGGCGCTCGTCGCCGGCGGGTACCTCGGCTACGCCGTCAGCTGGCTCGGTGACCGCGCCGAGCTGGCCGACCAGCGGGTGTGGCGTTCGGCCGCCAGCGCGCTCGCGGGGCTCGCGATCGCCGTCACGGCGCTGCTGCTCGAGCGAGCGTGTCGCGTCCCATCCGACCCGGACGAGACCTAACCTCACTGCATGGCTTCTTCCCCATCAGCAACACGGACCACACGGCGCAGGCAGCGCAGCACCCGCCTGACCGTCGCGTCCGCCCTGCTCGTGATCGCGGCGGTGGTCGTCATCGGCGCCGCCCTCACCGGATCGTGGCTCCTGGTCACGGTCGCCGCCGGCCTCGCCGTCGTCCTCGGCGCCGCCGCCACCCGCATCACCAACTCCGAGCTGGCCCAGTCCCGCCGCGAGGCCGCGGCCGACCGCGCCGCCCAGGCCCAGGCCTACCGCGACCTCACCGTCGCCCGCAGCGCCGAGCACGCGTCGTACGTCGACACCGTGCAGGCCGCCATCACGCGGCACGAGACCACCATCGAGGAGCTCGAGGGCGCGCTCATGTCCGCCCAGAAGCGGGCCGCCGACGCGACCCGCAAGCTCAACGCCGAGGCCCGCCGGGGCGACGAGCTGGAGGCCACCGGTCGCCAGACGGCTGCCGCACTCGACGCCGCCGAGGAGCGCGCCGCCGACGCGATCGTCCTGGTGGCCGAGCTGGAGCATGAGCTCGACGTGGTCCGCGCGGAGCTGAACGTCGTCACCGCGGCCTGGCAGACCGCCGAGAGCGCCCGCAAGCACGCCTGACCACACGCCGACCTGTCACTTTTGGCCCCTCCCGGGGCGCCGACCCGTCACTTCTGGCCCCTGCAGAGGGCCAGAACTGACGGGTCACCCCGGTTCGGGGGGCCATAACTGACAGGTCGGCGATACGGCATGATCGGGGACCGTGATCCCCGACGACTCCCGCTTCGAGAGCGACCCCGGCGAGCTCGTCGAACCCCCGCCCACCCTGCCCGTCGACTGGCGGATCGCGACGCCGGACCCGTCCGACCCGTCCGACCTGGCGCAGCTCACCGAGCTCCTCCGCGCCCACGAACGGCACGGTCGAGGCTGGCCCGGGTCCTCCGTCGACGACGTCCTCGTCGAGGTCTCCGAGCCGGGTCTGCGCACCCGCGAGAACGTCGTGGTCCGCGACGCCGGCGGTGAGATCCATGCCTGGGGGAGCGTGCACGACCGCGCCGGTGGCCGGATGCTGTTCGTCCACGTCGTCGAGCGCGAGCTGCCCGGCCCCACGGCCGATGCGTGCTCCGACCTGCTGTTCGAGTGGGCGGTCGCCCAGGCCCGCGAGGTCGGCGCCTCCCGGGGGCTCGCCGTACAGCAGATCGACACCGGCGCGTTCGTGGGTGACGAGCGTCAGGCCCGCTGGCTCGCCGGCGCCGGCTTCGAGAAGGTCCGCACCTGGTGGCAGATGAGCCGGCCGGTCACCCCCGACGAGGCGTCGCTGGTGCCGTCGCCCGACGCGTGGGAGCAGGACGGCGCGACGTTCCGGCTGGTACGACGAGCGGGCGGCGGCATGCCGGACGAGCACGACCTGCGGGAGCTGCACGAGGTGCTCGAAGGGGCCTTCGTCGACCACTTCAACTCCCGCGAAGAGACGTTCGAGGAGTTCCTCCACCGACTCCGCGAGGACCCGGGCCACCGCTGGGACCACTGGTGGCTGGCCGAGCTGACCGATGCCGACGTCCCGCAGCCCGTGGGTGCGCTGATCGGCACCGTCTCGGAGAGCGCGACCGGCCCCGACGGGTCCTACGTCTCCTACCTCGGTGTCCTCGCAGCGGCACGAGGCCGCGGCGTCGCCAAGGGTCTGCTGCGCACGATCATCGCGGACGCCGCCGCCCGCGGCCGCGACCGCGTGGGGCTCGAGGTGGACGCCGACTCGCCGACGGGCGCGGCCGGGCTCTACACCTCGATGGGCTGGGTGACGAAGTACGCCACCGAGTCCTGGCACCGCGACGTGCCGGTGCCGGAGATCTAGCCGGCGAGTGAGGCCCGCAGCGCCCGGTGGATGCCGTTGGGCGTGAGGACACCCACGAACTGGGCGCCCTGCCGCACACCGACGACGGGCTTGTCCTCGCGCAGCATCACGGCCAGGGCCTCCTCGAGCGACGAGTCGACGTCGATGGCGGCGCCGAGGTCGCCGGCGCTGATCCCGTCGAGCGGTTCGAGGTGGGCCGGGTCGATCCGGGTCACGGCCAGGCGCCGGAGCCCGCTCGTCGAACCCACGAAGTCGGCCACGAAGTCGTCGGCGGGCCGACCGAGCAGCTCCGCGGGCGTGGCGTACTGCGCGAGCCGCCCCCCGGCGGCGAAGACGGCCACCCGGTCGCCCATCCGCACCGCCTCGTCGATGTCGTGGGTGACGAACACGACGGTCTTGCCGAGCTCGCGCTGCAGCCGCAGGAACTCGTCCTGCAGGCGCCCGCGCACGACGGGGTCGACGGCCCCGAACGGCTCGTCCATCAGCAGCACCGGCGGGTTCGCCGCCAGCGCCCGGGCCACGCCGACGCGCTGGCGCTGGCCCCCCGACAGCTGGTGCGGGTAGCGATCGCCGTACGTCGCGGGGTCGAGGCCCACGAGCTCGAGCAACTCGTTGGCTCGCTCGCGGGCGACGCTCTTCGACTCGCCGTACAGCAGCGGCACCGTCATCACGTTGGTGACGATCTTCTGGTGCGGGAACAGCCCCACCTGCTGGATGACGTACCCGATCCCGCGCCGCAGCTTGACCGGATCCTTGCGGGTGACGTCCTCGCCGTCGATCTCGATCGTGCCGGACGTCGGCTCGATCAGGCGGTTGATCATCTTCAGCGTCGTGGACTT
>JAOPXC010000380.1 GCA_025965335.1 Nocardioides sp.
AAGGAGATCGCGCACGGCTGCGACCTGCTCATCGTCGTCGGCTCCGGCAACTCCTCGAACTCCGTGCGCCTCGTCGAGGTGGCGCTCGAGGCGGGGGCCAAGGCGTCGTACCGCGTCGACGACGCGACCGAGATCGACGAGGCGTGGCTCGACGGGGTCCGCACCGTGAGCGTGACCTCGGGCGCCAGCGTCCCCGAGGACCTCGTCGACGGCGTCCTGGCGTTCCTGGCCGAGCGCGGCTTCCCGGAGGCCCGGGCCGTGCACAGCGCCGAGGAGTCGTTGATCTTCGCGCTCCCCAAGGAGCTGCGCCGCGACCTCAAGGCCGCGGCCGCGGCTCGCTAGGCCGTCCCGGACAGCCTCAGCCAGCCGTCGGTCGGCGAGCCGTTCGCCGCCAAACTTCGGTGGCTAACCCACCGTCGCCTCAGGGCGGCCGTCGGACGCAGCGCCGGCGGTCTCCCGGACCGGCCACACCACCCAGCGGTACCCCGCGAAGTTCAGCAGCACGCTCACCCCGATCGCGATGAGCTTGGTGAGCAGGACGACGGGTTCACCTCCGCCCAGAACCGGCCCGAGCCCTGCCATCAGGCCATCGATCACCAGCGGCTGCACCAGCCACATCGTCGAGCCGGTCGTGGCGAGGAACAGTGCAGCGTGGCGGAGCGTCAGCCGGCCGGCGCCGAACGTGAAGATCCCGTTGACCACGAAGCTGAACACCATCGCCGTGCTGGTCGAGGCGAAGTTCGCGCCCACGACGCCGAGCCGCCCGTGCAGCAGCATGAACAGCCCCGTGTCCAGCAGCGTGTTGACGACCCCGACGACCGCGAACCTCTTCACGGTCCGCTTCCCGCTCACCCCCGGCCGGCCAACTGCCGCCGGATCGCCGGGAGGCCCGCCGGGTCGCCCCTCGCCGTCAGGGCGACGGAGTAGAGCGGCCGGTTCTGGGCCTCGACGTACACCCGCCCCAGATAGCTCCCGATCACCCCCATCATGATCAGCTGCAACCCGCTGAGCAGGAACATGCCGACGCCGAGGAAGGCCCAGCCGGGGACGGTGGTCGCGGGACTCGTCAGGCGCACCCACAGGACGTACGTCGCCAGCAGCACGCTGAGACCCGAGATCACGACCCCGAGTCGGGAGATCATCTTCAGCGGCGCCGTCGAGAAGCCGAGGATGCCGCTCGCCGCGAAGCTCAGCATCTTCCGCAGCGGGTAGCCCGTCGTGCCGGCGTGCCTCGGGTCGCGGTCGAACAGCAGGGCCTCCTGACGGAAGCCCACGTTGGCGACGATGCCGCGCAGGAAGCGGTCGTGCTCGCGGTAGCGCGCGACCTCGGCCACCACCCGGCGGTCCATCAGCCGGAAGTCGCCGACGTTGCGCGGTATCTCGATCGAGGCGAGCCGGTCGAGCACCCAGTAGAAGGCGTAGGCGGAGCTCCTCTTGAACAACGAGTCTCGACGGGAGCGACGCTGGGCGTAGACGACGTCCACGCCGCCCTCCCACATCGCGACCATGTCCATGCTCACCCGCGGCGGGTCCTGGAGGTCGGTGTCCATCACGATGACCGCGTCCGAGTCGACCGCGGCGTCCAGGCCGGCGGTCACCGCGATCTGGTGCCCGAAGTTGCGCGAGAGGCCGAGCACCGTGACCCGCGGGTCGGCCTGGCGCAGGGCCAGCAGCCGCTCGAGCGAGTCGTCGCGACTGCCGTCGTCGACGTAGACGAACGCGAAGTCGAGGTCCGGCCGGGACGAGGTGGCCCCGATGAGCGCCGCGTGGAAGACCGCGATGTTCTCGGACTCGTTGAAGACCGGGAGTACGTAGGTCACCCGGCGGTGCCGGACCTCGGGGTCCGCCGCTCGGTCGGTGCGCGTGTCGTCAGCCAGTCGCATCGCTCTCGCTCCCTTCGTTGTCCGTGCCGTCGGGTGCAGCACCCCGGATGGGTGAGTTCCCGCTCCCTCCTTGGTACGCACGCTTCCTGCGGCGATCCTGTGTCCCAGCAATGAGTCGACTGAAGCCCGTGCACGGCGACCCCACGCTGGTTGAGGGGTGAGCGTGAGGGCCGCACGCTGGTTGAGGGTTGAGGGTTGAGGGGTGAGCGTCAGGGCCGCACGCTGGTTGAGGAGGTTGCGCAGCAACCGTCTCGAAACAGAAGTGAAGGCAGGGCGGCGTGCCGGCGATGTGTCGCCGTCCCGATCGACGGCTAGGCTCGATCGACGTGGCCAGGTACGTCGACATTCATCCGGACAACCCGCAGCCCAGGCTGCTCCAGCAGGTTGTGGATGCGCTCCGCGACGACGCGCTGATCGCGTACCCGACCGACTCGGGGTACGCGCTCGGATCCCGTATCGGCAACCGTGACGGGCGCGACCGGATCCTACGCATCCGGGGCCTCGACGAGCGTCACCACTTCACGCTGGTGTGCAAGGACTTCTCCCAGCTCGGGCAGCTCGTCCAGGTCGACAACTCGGCGTTCCGGGCCATCAAGGCGGCCACGCCGGGTCCCTACACGTTCATCCTGCCGGCCACGACCGAGGTGCCGAGGCGGTTGCTGCACCCGAAGAAGCGGACCGTGGGGGTGCGCATCCCCGACCACGTGGTCGTCCACGCGCTCGTGGACCTGCTCGGCGAGCCGCTCCTCACGAGCTCGCTGATCCTGCCGGGCGAGACCGAGCCGAGGACCCTGGGCTGGGAGATCAAGGAGGACCTCGACCACGACGTCGACCTCGTCATCGAGGCGGGCGAGACGCCGTCCGAGCCGACCACGGTTGTCGACTGGTCGGAGGGGTCCCCGCAGGTGACGCGGCGGGGCGCCGGCGACCCCGACCGGTTCGAGTCCCTGGTCTGAGCTCGGTGGTCGAGGAGGTTGCGCAGCAACCGTCGCGAAGGGCGCGAAGCCCTCAGCGTTCGGCGGCAGCGACCCGCTGGCGGATCGCCAGGCAGGCCAGACACAGCGCGTAACCGACCACGAGGGCGGTGCTGTGGCGCGACAGCCCGGAGATGACCGCCTGGACCACGCCGTCGCTGGGGTGGGCGATGACGCCGGGCCGGGTGATGCCGAGCAGGACGAACACCGCCACCATGATCAGCGGCGGGAGCACGCCGACCGTGAAGAAGTCGGTCGGGCGGACCTTGAGGGCCAGCGCGACGCACAGCGCGACGAAGCAGAGGTCGAAGAAGCTGCTGACGCGACCCACGACGGCGAGGTCGACGACGACCGTGGTGAGCGCGAGGGCCATCCCGAGCGCGACGACCTGACGGCCGGGCTCGTGTCCTTCTTCCCAGAGTGTCCGGGGTTGGCTCACGACGGCACCTCCCTACAGGGCAACCGTATGGTCCCGCTCGGGTCCGTCGGGGGCGGCGCGCCGGTCGACCGCACGCAGCTCGACGGCCCGGGGGGTCGGCAGCTCGTCATCGGTGACGGACAGATCGTTGAATCGGCGGGCCGCGACGAGGACCCGCGACTCGAGGGATCCGACCGCGGAGTTGTAGTGGCCGACCGCGGCGTTCAGGGATCGGCCGACCTGGTCGAGGTGTCCGCCGAGGCTGTTCAGCCGGGTGTGCAGCTCGCGCCCCAGCCGATGGATCTCCCGGGCCTGGTCGGCCAGCGCCTCGTGGCTCCAGCCGTGCGCGACGGTGCGGAGCAGGGCGATCAGCGTGGTGGGCGTGGCCAGCACTACCTGGCGGAGCGCGGCGTACTCGATGAGCGACGGGTCGGTCTCGAGTGCGGCCGCCAGGAACGACTCGGCCGGCACGAAGAGCACCACGAACTCGGGACTCTCGGTCAGCGAGCGCCAGTAGGCCTTCGACGAGAGCCCGTCCACGTGGGTGCGCAGCTGCTGGGCGTGCCGGGTGAGGTGCTGCGCCCGCGGCTCGGCGTTCTCGGGGGAGTCGTCGAGCGCGGTGGCGTCGAGGTAGGCGTCGAGGGGGACCTTCGCGTCCACGACGAGCTGCCGGTCGCCGACGAGGTGGATCACAAGGTCGGGACGCCGGGCACCGTCGTCCAACCGCACCTGCTCGGAGAAGTCGCACCGCTCGACGAGCCCGGCGAGCTCGACGGCGCGGCGCAGGTGCAGCTCACCCCAGCGGCCGCGGACCTGCGGCTTGCGCAGCGCGGTGGAAAGGGACTGGGTCTCCCGACGGAGTGTGTCGGTCGAGTGCCGGATGTCGTCGACCTGCTGACGGAACTGGCCCTGCCAGGCGACCCGGTTGTGGTCCAGGTCGCGCATCTGGTCCTGCAGCCTCTCCAGGCCCTCGCGGACCACGGCCTGGTCGCCGGCGCGCTGGTCGAGCGCCAGGACCATGCGGTCGTGGTCGGGCGTCCGGTCCCGGGCCCAGAGCACGCCCACCACGACGCCGAGTCCGGCGCCGACGACCAGGCAGATGACGAGGGCGAGCAACGTGGTGAGCTCCATGCCGAGCAGCATGGCGCGACCCACCGACAGTTCTGCGGACCTCAGGTGTCGACCGGTTCGGCCAACCGTGGAGGTGTCGGTGCCCAGGCCGTGTCTGCTTACTCCATGGCCTGCTGCGCGCCGCCGACTCCGTGGCGAGGCGGTGGCACCGCCACCCCGGATCCCGGGTCGCCTCACTGGCACATCCGAGGCGGCACGAGCCTGCGCATCGCCCCGTGCGAGGGCGCGCCTGGTGCTGGTCAGCGACCAGCCGCGCGCGGTTCCGGGTAGCAGGAGGCGCCGGCACCCAGAGGCGGGAAGCCGAGATGGCCGTTGGCACGGACGACAGCCGTCCATGCCAAGCGCGATGCTCACAAGTATGGCTTTCACGACCATCCGCAACACGCGTTCCGCCGCCTCCAGCCCCACGGTCTCCCGCCGCATTGCCGCCCCCGTTGAGACGGTGTGGGCACTGCTGGAGGACCTGCGCGGTTGGCCTCGGTGGGGCCCGTTCACCCAGGCCGGGGCTCGCCTGGACATCTACCAGCCGGGGCTCGCACATCCCATCCGGCTCGGCCGCCATGGGCTGGGCGTCGCCGTCATCTCGCGGGTCGCGCCGTACCGGCTGCGGTATCGAGTGGTGTCCGGTCCGGCCCGCGCGCGGCACTCCGCGGAGGTCACCCTGTCCCCGAC
>JAOPXC010000383.1 GCA_025965335.1 Nocardioides sp.
GGACGGCCGCAAGCGCACGGGTGGACTTCATCTGACTCCCTATCGCCGGTGCTAACCGGATCAGGTTCGTAGGGTCTGCGGCTGGTCCGCACTCTCAGCACGCCTGCGCGTGCTCCCCTGTCTGTGTTGCTCCACCCTATGCCCTGCTCCGCCCGCCGCCTTGCCCGGTGTCGAGCAACGAGCGAACGTCGTCCAGGCCCCCGGGCCGTGAGGCAGCGCGGCCGTGGTGTCTCTCCCTCGTGCTTTCGTCGGGTCGGCATGAAGCCACCGACCGGCGCGGATCCGTGACACGGCCTAGGGTTTCGCGCATGCCGAGTCGCCGCCACGAGCTCATCGCCTGGGCCATCCCACGGATGCGGAGGTCGCGGGACCTGGACACCGTCGAGAACGAGCGGGCCCGACTGGAGCGCTGGCACGCCGGGCTCGAGCCGCGGCTGCCCACCCAGGCGGTGCCGCGGTTCGGACGGCGGTTCTCGGTTGTCACCGAGGAGCTGACCGGGCCGGCCGGCGCGTTCGCGTCGTACGTCATCACGCCGCGAGGCACCGATCCGCACCGCACGGTGCTCTACGTGCACGGCGGCGGGTTCGTCACGGGGATCGACACGTTCCACGTGCGGTACGCCACGCGACTGGCCCGCGCCCTGGGCGCGCGTGTCGTGATGCCGGACTACCCGCTCGCTCCCGAGCACTCCTGGCGCGACTCGCACGACGCGATCGCCGATCTGGCGACGCGGCTGGCGGCGGCCCCCGACGGGCTGGTCCTGGCCGGCGACTCGGCGGGCGGGGGCTACGCGCTCGCCCTCGCACTGACGCTGAGGGACCGGGGCGGGCCGCAGCCGTCCCACCTGGTCCTGCACGCGCCGTGGGTCGACCTCACCATCAGCACGCCCGACACCGAGACCTTCGCGGAGCGCGACACCTGGCTGTTCCTCGGCAAGCTGCGCGCGTACGCCGGCTGGTGGGCCGGGTCGGCGGCCGATCTCGGCCGGCCCCAGGTCTCGCCGGCCCTCGCGGACCTCAGCGGCCTGCCTCCGGCGCTGGTCTTCTGCGGCACCCGGGACCTGCTCGCCCCGGGCTGCCGGCTGCTGGCCTCCCGGGCCGCGGCGGCCGGCTGGGACCTCACCTACGTGGAGGTCCCGGACCTCATCCACGTCTTCGGACTGCTTCCGTTCATCCCCGAGGCGCGCACCGCGTGGCGCCGAACGCTGGAGTTCCTGCAATGAGGATCGTCGCCGTCCCCTTCGAGCACCTCGACGCCCGCACGGCGTACGCCGTCTGGCGGTTGCGGCAGGACGTGTTCGTCATCGAGCAGGACTGCCCCTACCCCGACCTCGATGGGCGGGACCTCGAGCCCGGCACCCGGCACGTGCTGGTGCAGGAGGACGACGGGTTGCTCGGCTACGCGCGGGTCCTCGACGACGGTGACGTGTGGCGGATCGGTCGGGTGGTTCTCGCTCGGGCGGCCCGCGGTCGGGGCCTGGGCGACGCGGTGATGACCGGGGCGCTGCAGGTCTGCGGGGGGCGCGACGTCGTCCTCGATGCCCAGGCGCCCCTGGCCGGGTGGTACGCCACGCTCGGCTTCACGGTCGCGGGTCCGGAGTTCCTCGACGACGGGATCCCGCACCTGCCGATGCGGAGGCGGGCCGTGGACACGCCCTAGATGTAGATGTTGTCGTGCTCCTCGAGGAACGCCTGCAGCTCCTCGTGGCTCGGCTTCCAGCGTCCTTCGGCCATCTCGACCAGGCCCTCGAAGTACGCCTCACGCGGCGCGCCCGGGGCGAAGAGGATCAGCAGCGAGGCCGGCTCCCCGGACTCGTTGCGGAAGCCGTGGATCCCGCCGTCGGGCACGTAGGCGAAGTCGCCGAGGCGCCCGTCCACCCACGTCGTGCCGTCGAAGAGCTTGACGGTCCCCGACAACACGAAGAACGACTCGCTGATCGTGCGGTGGTAGTGCGCCTCGGCGCCCCCGCGCTCGGGGCCCATGTCCCAGCGGTAGAGCCCGAATCTCCCGTCGGTGGAAGCGCCGGTGGCCAGGTAGCTCGCCGCTCCGGTCGGCCGGGGCAGCTCGGGTGGCGTGTCAGCGGGACGGAACCGCACCGAGAGCTCACCGGTGCCGGAGTACGTGGGCGGGGGATACGACATGCCCGGACGTTACGGCGCGGGCGGGGTCCGGCTCAACGGGTGTCCGGCCCGGACCTCACTCGGCGACGGCCGTGAAGACGACGACGCGGTCCGACTCCTCACGGCGCGCCTGACCCCGGGCGACGAGCAGCTCGAGGTGCGCCTTGGTCTCCATGCTGGCCATCGCACTGTTGAAGATGTCCAGCGTGGAGAACTCGTGCTCGTGCCGCGTCCACGGCAGCACCCCGGCGACGTCGTACGCCGTGACGGGTCCGGCGGCAAGCGCCTCGAGGCAGAGCCGGAGCCGCTTCTCGTGGAAGGCGAGCAGCTCGTCGACCCGCTGGTGCGACGACGGCGCAACCGGGCCGTGGGCGGGGAGGATGCGGAGGTCGGGGAGCTGCCGGACCCGGGCCAGCGAGGACATGAAGTCGCCGAGCGGCTGGGCCACGGGCACCGGCTCGAACCCGATCGACGGGGTGATCGTCGGCAGCACGTGGTCACCGGAGAACAGCAGCCCGGCGGTCCGCTCGGCGAACACGAAGTGCCCCGCTGTGTGGCCGGGGGTGTGCACCGCGTCCAGCGTCCGCGACCCCACCTCGATCGGATGGTCGCCGTCCAGCCACGTGTCGGGGTAGGCCCACTGGACCAGATCCGGGAGTTGACCGTCGTGCATCGACTCCCACGCGTCGGCGATCGCCCCCGCGCCGGCGGAGCGGAGCAGGCCGATGGTGGGGTTCTCACCGATCTCGCGCACATGCACCTGGTGCATGAGATCGAGGGTCGGCCGCTCGCCGATGCCGAGGCTGACCTCGGCGCCGAACTCGCGGCCCAGCACGGCCGCGAGCGTGTAGTGGTCCCGGTGTACGTGGGTGACCAGGAAGCGGCGGATGTCGGAGAACGCGAACCCGATGCCCCGCAGCCCGGCCTCCAGGGTGCTCCGGCCCTCGGTGATCGCCCAGCCACCGTCGACGAGGGTCAGGCCCTGCTCGGTCTCGATGACGTAGACGTTGATCGCCTTCAGGCCGTCCATCGGCAGCGGCAACGGGATCCGGTGGATGCCCTCCGCCACCGGCCAGGCGCCCTCGGCCGTCCAGTGCTGTCCGGAGTCCGGTGAGACGGCGTAGGCCGTGCTGATGCCGGCTTCGGACGGGGTCACTCGTCCGAGCCTATGCCTGCACGTCGGGGAAGTTGAGGTCGAGGTTGGGCTGCTGGATCCCGCCGTCGACCTCGATCAGCTTGCCGGTAACGTACTGGCCGGCCCGCGAGCTGAGGTACAGGACGGTTGCCGCGATGTCCTCGGGCTCACCGACGCGGCCGAGCGGCGTCTTCGTGTTCATCTGGTCCATCATCTCCGGCACCCCCGCGACGAACTCGAGGGCGCTGGTCATGATCGAGCCGACGTAGATGCCGTTCACCCGGATCCGGGGCGCGAGGTCCTCGGCGGCCAGCCGCCCCCAGTGCGCGAGCGCCGCCTTGGCGGTGCCGTACGCGAGGTAGCCGCGCCCGGACGCCCGGCCCATCATCGAGCTGATGTTGACGATGGACTTCTGGCCATCCGGGGCGGACTTCAGCATGAACGGCACGGCGGCGAGGCTGAGCGCGTGCGCGGTGCTCACGTTGAAGTGGAAAGCGTCCTCGAGGAACTTCACGTCGGTCTTGAGGTACTCCTTGGGGAACGTGCCGCCCACGTTGTTCACGATCGTGTCGAGCCGGCCGAACTCGTCGTACGCCGCCTGCGCGAGGCCGGCGACGGCGTCCAGGTCGTTGAGGTCCGCGGGGATGACCAGCACCCGGCGGCCGGTCGCCCGGATCACGTCGGCGACCTGCTCGAGCTGCGAGGCGGTGCGGGCGGAGATGACGACGTCGGACCCGGCCTGAGCCAGGGCGATAGCGGAGGCGGCGCCGAGGCCGCGGCCCGCACCGGTGACGATTGCGACCTGGTCGGTGACTGCGAAGCGGTCGAGGATCATTCGGGGCCCCCTGGGCGTTGTTCGACGGAGGAGCGGAGCGGGGAAGACGGAGAACGTTCTGGGGTGAAGTGGTTCATGCCGTCGGCGCCCGGTCGGTCGAGCTCGTCGAGACCAGCCCGCGGCCGGTCACCAGCGGCAGGTCGATGGCCCGGACGATGCCGGGCTTCGCTGCGACGACCGCCGGGAGGGCGTTCACGATCCGCTGGGCGGTGGTGATCATGCCGGACACGTTGTGGTCACCGTGCTCTCCGTGGTGGGTGAAGTCGACCTGCATCATCGGCTCGCCGGTGATCTTGACGCGGTAGCACCCGTCGCCGTCCGGTGGCGTGGGCCACTCCGGCACCTGGTCCGGCGCCGTACGGGTGATGTGCTCGAGCACGACGCGGGGCACCCCGTCGACCTTGCCGATCAGCTGGAAGCGGACCGCGCCCATGGTGCCGGCCCTGACATCGCCCGACACCGAGGGCGTGTCCACCTCGGCGGGTCTGCGGTCCACCTCCTCGGTCAGCGGCTCGTCGAGGGTGATGTCGAGGCCCGCGGCGATCTGGCGGACGACGCTGCCCCACGCCATCGAGAGGATGCCGGGGTGGAAGATCATGCCGATCTCGTCCATCGGCTTGCCGAACCCGAACAGGTCACCCATGACGACGGGCTGGTAGTACGTCGAGTAGTCGCAGATCTCCATGACCCGGACCTCGTCGATGCGCTGCGACAGGCTGGTCATCACCAGCGGCAGGATGTCGTTCGCGAAGCCGGGGTCGATCCCGTTGATGTGCATGCTGGCGTTGCCGCGGGCGCAGGCGTCCTCGATCCGGGCGATGAACTCCGGCGGCAGGATCTCCTCGGGCCACTGCAGCAGCACCGGGCCGCTGGACGTGACGTTGATGCCCGCCTCGACGAACGAGATCAGGTCCTCGATGCACTCGAAGACCCGGTCGTCGGCCATCGCCGTGTGCACGATCGCGTCCGGCTGCAGCGCGAGGAGGGCGTCGCGGTCGGTGGTGGCCGGGACCCCCAGCTCGCGGCCCAGCTCGGCCAGGACGCCGGCGTCCTTGCCGTCCTTCTCGGGGTTGGACACCCACACCCCGACGAGCTCCATGCCGGGGTGCCGGTCGATGCCGGCTATCGCGTGCCGGCCGATGGTCCCCGTGGACCAGACGACGACGCGGAGGGGGAGGTCAGTGGTGACAGGCATGCCCGCAAACCTAGAACACGTTCTAGATTTGCGGAAGGGCCTACACCGTGACGGTCTCCGCGATCACCGGGCAGCGGGTGCCGGAGTAGATCGTGGGCATGCACCGGTTGCAGTGGATGCAGACGCCGGCGTCCTGCGTGGAGCCCTGCAGCTTGTTCACCAGGTCGGGCTCGCGCAGCAGGGCCCGCCCCATCGCGACGAAATCGAAGCCGAGCGCCATCGCCCGCTCCATCGTGTCCCGCCGGTTGATGCCGCCGAGCAGCATCAGCGGCAGCGACAGCCCCTCCCGGAACTTCAGCGCCTTCTCCAGGAAGTACGCCTCCTCGAAGTCGTACTCCTTCATGAAGCCCTTGCCCATCGGGGTCTTCATGCCGAGGCGCACCGGGAGCGGCATCGACGCCGCGAACTCCTTGACGGGCGCGCCTCCGCGGAACAGGTACATCGGGTTCATCAGCGAGCTCCCGCCGCTCATCTGGAGCGCATCCAGCGTGCCGTCGGCCTCGAGCAGCTGCGCGAACTCGAGCCCCGAGTCCGTGGTCACCCCGCCCTTGAAGCCGTCGCTCAGGCTGACCTTGGCCGTGAGCGCCACCGACGAGCCGACCTCCTCGCGCACCGCACGCGCGACCTGGCGCCCGAGCCGCGCGCGGTTCTCCATCGCGCCGCCCCACTTGTCCTTGCGGCGGTTCAGGCCCGGCGCGAGGAACGAGGAGATCAGGTAGCTGTGCGCCATGTGCAGCTCGAGCACGTCGAACCCGGCCCGCACCAGGGTGCGCGCGGTGGCGACGTACGCCTTGGTGATGCGGGTCAGGTCCTTCTCGGAGGCCGAGCGGACCATCTGCATCGACAGCGGGCTCGGCATCCGGCTGGCGCTGAGTGCGCGCACGCCGTTCGAGCGCCCGTTGGCGACGGGGCCGGCATGCCCGACCTGTCCGGCGATCGCCGCGCCGGACTCGTGGATCGCGTCGACGAGACGCGAGAGCCCGGGCAGGGTGTCCTCGCCGACGACGATCTGCTGCGCGTGGGTGCGACCCTCGGGCGCGATCGCGAGATAGGCGACCGTGGTCAGGCCGACGCCGCCCCGGGTCACGGCAAGGTGGTAGTCGATCAGCTCGTCGGTGACCTGTCCCTGCGGCGCCCGGCCCTCGAACGTCGCGGCCTTCACGGTGCGGTTGCGCAGCTTGACCGGACCGAGGGTCGCGGGGGCGAAGACGTCGTTGACCACGCGCGAACGATAACGCGTTCTAGTTCTGTCCGGCCGGTTCTGTCGGGCCTAGTTCGGCACGGCGCCCGTCCCGGCGGCGACCCGGCCCAGCCGGACCAGGTCCTCGCGCAGCGCCGGTCGACGGTCGCGATGTGCGGGGACCAGCAGGATCGTGGCCAGCTCCATCACCCGCGGGAACTTCAGGATCTCGTAGCGCTGCACGATCCGGCAGCCGTCACCCTCCGCCCGGAGGTCGAAGGACCAGGCCGTCGAGTCCGGCGGGACCCCGCCGTTGGTTCGGTAGGCGAACGAGCGGCCCGGCTCGAGGCCGGTGACCGTGCAGACCCGAGACCACCCGAAGCGGTCGACCTTGTTGGTGCCGCGGAACCGGGCGCCGACGGCCGGGCCTGCGGCTCCGTCCAGCCACTCGGCGCCGCGACACTCGTGGCTCCACTCCGCGACCCGGGTGACGTCGGTGATGACCGCATACACCTGGTCGGGGGTCGCATCGACGACGGCCTCGGCCTCACCGACCGGCGGGATCCGCCAGCGGGTCACTTGGCCCACTCCTTCGCGAGGGCCACGGAGAGCGACGGCACCGCCTCGGCCGGCGTGCCTTCCCAGAGCCGGGCACGCTTGCGGTTGTAGCGACCGCCGAGCAGGCGGATCAGGATGAAGCGGGGCACCGGCGGGACCTGGCCCACGACGAGCGCGCGATTCTCTGCATCCAGATTGTCGAGGATCCAGTGACCGTCCTCGGCGAGGTACATCGTGGACTTCGACTTGATGTTGATCTCCTCGTTCCACGCGCGCCACTCGCGCTCGGTGACACAGCCCGAGACGACGGGCATCATCTCGAGCTCCTCGCGGGCGAGATGTGGCAACAAGACGTCCTCCAGCCCGGTGATCGCAGCCACCAGGCCGGCGTCGGAGCCAGCCGCGCCGCCGCGGTAGGCCCGGGCGGCGTCCTCGAGGGCAGCCATGGCCGGGGTGATGCGGTGGTGGTCGGCGTCCATGCCCTCGACGAGCTCCCGGGTGCTGGGGTCGTTGCGCAGCACCATCGGGTAGAGACCGATGTCCTCTCCCTCGTGGTGCACGTGGAGTGCGTGCATCAGCCAGAGGATCTGGTCGGCGAGCGCGGTGCGGCGCCGACCTGTCGGACCGGGCTCGGCGTCGAGCAGGATTCGGGCGCGGACCAGGTCGCGGCGCAGGGCGGAGTGGACGATGCCCATCATCCGGGTGTCGCAGGGACCGTCGAGGTCGACGGTGTTGGTGGTCATGACTTCTCCTTGGGGATGGGGGCGAGCAGCTGCCCGATGCGCTGGACCATCCAGCGTTCGTACTTCCTGGGGGTCCAGCCGGCGCTCTCGACGAGCTGGAGGTAGACGTCGTGGCTCCCGAGAGCCCAGGCGCCGTCCACGAGATCGGATGCGGGGGTGCGCCCGAGGATCAGCCGGAGGGCGTCCCGGTACGCCGACCGCTGGGTCTGCTGGCTCTCACGGAACCGGGCCGCGAGGTCCGCGTCGCCGGCCGCCGCCTGGGCGAACGTCCGGTTGAGCGCGGCGATCCGCTGGTTCGAAGCGGTGATCTGGCGGCCGCAGGCGGCAAGCCGGGTGGCTCGGTCGCCCTGGCCCATCGCCAGGAACTCCGGACGGTCGGCGAGCGGGACCGGTTCGTCGTCGCCGACTACGCCGATGTCGATCACGCGGAGCAGGAGGTCGCTCTTGGTGCCGGCGGTGGCGTAGACGGTCTCGACGGAGACGCCCGCCGCCCGGGCCACATCGCGCATCCCGGTACCGGCCCAGCCGCGGGTGGCGAACAGCTCGGCCGCTGCGGCAAAGACCGCCGCCCGGGTGTCCTCGGCCATCGCCCGGCGGCGCGGGGAGTCGTAGCTCCGGCGCGTCCTGCTCTGACCGGCGGTGACGCCTTGGGCGGTGTTCATGTACCGAGTGTGGAACATCTGTGTATTGATTGCAAGTCTGTTCTTCTGAATTCGGGTACCGGACCAGACCGGCACCGGGAGTGCCTCCGGCTGCGATCATTGGGGGGTGCCGACCTCACCCTCGTCCGACGTCGTGGACCGCCTGCGCGCCGCGGGCTGTGTCTTCGCGGAGGACGAGGCGGCGCTGCTCTTGGCGGCTGCCTCGGGTCCCGAGGAGCTGGAGCGGATGGTTGCCGAACGGGTGACCGGTCGCCCCCTCGAGCAGATCGTCGGCTGGGCCGAGTTCTGCGGGCTCCGCGTCGTCGTCGAGCCGGGTGTGTTCGTGCCGCGCCGACGCACCGAGCTGCTGGCCCGGATCGCCGGCGACGTCGCGGGACCGGGTTCGGTGGTGGTCGACCTCTGTTGCGGGACGGGCGCGCTGGGCGCGGCGCTGCTCGTCGCCGTACCGGGGGCAGAGGTGTACGCCGCCGACGTCGACCCCGCGGCGGTCCACTGCGCCCGCCGGAACCTTCCTCCAAAGCGCGTCTTCGAGGGCGACCTGTACGACGCGCTTCCCGTGACGCTCCGCCGCCGCGTGGACGTGTTGGTCGTCAACGCGCCGTACGTGCCCTCGACGGCCATTGCGCTGATGCCGCCCGAGGCCCGCGACCACGAGCACCGGGTGGCCCTGGACGGTGGCGACGACGGCCTCGACGTACATCGACGGGTGGTGGCCGGCGCCGACGACTGGCTGGCCCCCGGCGGGACCCTGCTGATCGAGGCCGGCCGCGAGCAGGCACCGGTGACTGCGGGGCTGATGACCGACGTGGGCCTGGTCGGCCGGCTCGAGCACGACGACGACCTCGACGGCACGTGCGTGGTCGGCCGCCGCTCCCACTGAGGCGGCCAAAACAGAATTGAGGCACTTGGGCCCTGCCCTTCGGGACCGATCGGGACCAAGATCAGCAGATGAGCACCTTCGTCTTCGACTTCAGCCAGGGCGACATGCACCAGAAGGACCTTCTGGGCGGCAAGGGCGCGAACCTTGCCGAGATGACCAACCTGGGGCTTCCGGTGCCGCCGGGGTTCACGATCACCACCGAGGCCTGCCGCGCGTACCTGGCCAACGGCAAGGAGCCGGACGACCTCGCCCACGAGATCGACGGGCACCTGCGCACCCTCGAGGAGCGGATGGGTCGGCGCCTCGGTGACCCGGTCGACCCGTTGCTGGTGTCGGTGCGCTCGGGGGCGAAGTTCTCGATGCCCGGGATGATGGAGACGGTCCTCAACATCGGCCTGAACGACGAGTCCGTGTCCGGGCTCGCCAAGCAGAGCGGCGACGAACGCTTCGCGATGGACTCCTACCGCCGGTTGCTGCAGATGTTCGGCAGCACCGTGCTCGGCGTGGATGGGCACCTCTTCTCCGAGGAGCTGGACCGGCTCAAGGACCGGCGCCAGACCACGGCGGACGTGGACCTGCTGACCGAAGACCTGCGCGAGCTGGTTGACACGTACAAGGAGCTGATCCGGGAGCACGCGGACACCGAGTTCCCGCAGGACCCGGCCGAGCAGCTCGCCCAGGCGATGCGCGCGGTGTTCGACTCGTGGAACACGGAGCGGGCCCGGCTCTACCGACGTCAGGAGCGCATCCCCGAGGACCTCGGTACCGCCGTCAACGTGCAGGCGATGGTCTTCGGGAACCGCGGGAGGACGTCCGGATCCGGGGTCTGCTTCACCCGCGATCCCGCGTCCGGGGCTCGGGGCAGCTACGGCGACTACCTGCAGAACGCCCAAGGCGAGGATGTCGTCGCCGGCATTCGCAACACGATCCCCCTGGCCGAGATGGCCGAGATCGACAAGAAGTCGCACGACGAGCTGGTCGAGCACATGAAGACGCTCGAGCACCACTATCGCGATCTCTGCGACATCGAGTTCACGATCGAGAACGGCAAGCTCTGGATGCTCCAGACCCGGGTCGGCAAGCGCACCGCCGAGGCCGCCTTCCGGATCGCGAAGACGATGACCGACGAGGGGCTGATCGACCTCGACGAGGCGCTGCGACGCGTCACCGGCGCGCAGCTGGCCAACCTGATGTTCCCGAGGTTCGACAAGTCGTCCGAGCAGACACCGATGGCCCGCGGCATGAACGCGTCTCCCGGCGCGGCCGTCGGCAAGGTGGTGCTCGACTCGGAGACCGCCGTCGAGTGGGCCGGACGCGGTGAGGACGTCATCCTCGTGCGCAACGAGACCAACCCCGAGGACCTGCACGGCATGGTGGTGTCCCGCGGCATCCTCACCAGCCGCGGGGGAAAAACCTCCCACGCCGCGGTGGTCGCGCGCGGCATGGGTCGGACCTGCGTGTGTGGCGTCGAGGCGATCGAGGTCGATCTCCCGTCGAGGACGCTCCGGGTGCGGGGTGGACCGACGCTCGCCGAGGGGGACGTGATCTCGATCGACGGCACCACCGGCGAGGTCTTCAACGGCCCGGTCCCCGTCGTTCCGTCCCTGGTGGTCCGCCACTTCGAGGGGGACGTCGACGAGGACGACGACGTCGTCAAGGCCGTGGCGGCGATCGTGGAGCACGCCGACGCGGTACGCCGACTCGGCGTCCACGCCAACGCCGACACGGCCGAGGACGCGGCCCGGGCGCGCCGGTTCGGCGCCCACGGCATCGGGCTGTGCCGCACCGAGCACATGTTCCTCGGCGAGCGACGCCAACTGGTCGAGAACCTGATCCTCGCCGACGACACCGAGGCCCAGGAAGCCGCGCTGAGCGAGCTGCTCCCCCTGCAGCGTCGCGACTTCACCGGGATCCTCGAGGCCATGGACGGGTTGTCGGTCACGATCCGGCTGATCGACCCCCCGCTGCACGAGTTCCTCCCGGACTACACCGATCTCGCGGTGGAGGTGTCGCTCGAGGACGAGCGCGGGCACGTCGACGGCCGGCATCACAAGCTGCTCGACGCCGTGAAGCGGCTGCACGAGCAGAACCCGATGCTCGGACTCCGCGGGGTCCGACTGGGCATCGTGATCCCGGGCCTGTTCCTGATGCAGGCGAGAGCCATCCTCGAGGCCGCGGCCGACCGGATCGAGGCGGGGGGCGACCCCCATCCGGAGATCATGGTCCCGCTGGTCGGCAGCGCCCGGGAGCTCGAGATCGTGCGCGCCCAGATCGTGGGGATCGCCAAGGCCGTGGAGGCCGAGCGGGGCGTGACCATCCCGCATCGGATCGGCACCATGATCGAGCTCCCCCGGGCGGCGGTCACGGCCGACCGCATCGCCGCCGTTGCCGAGTTCTTCTCGTTCGGCACCAACGACCTGACGCAGATGACCTGGGGATTCTCGCGGGACGACGTCGAGGCATCGTTCTTCTCCACCTACCTCGAGCGGGACATCTTCCCGGTCTCACCGTTCGAGTCCCTGGACACCGAGGGCGTCGGTGAGCTGGTGCGGACCGCCGTCCGGTTGGGCCGCGAGGCCCGGCCCGATCTGGGCCTGGGCGTCTGCGGCGAGCACGGCGGAGACCCTGCCTCGATCCACTTCTTCGACGAGGTCGGGCTGGACTACGTGTCCTGCTCGCCGTTCCGGGTCCCCGTCGCCCGCCTGGAGGCAGGACGTTCGGCGCTCGAGAACCGCTGACCGCTGCCGATCCCGCGCCGCTCAGCCGTCCGAAGGGTCGCGATCCGCGTGCTCGACGAAAGCGTCGGCGCCGGGGAATACGAGTCCCTCGTGGCCCGTGTCGGTCCACCGCACGACATACGGCGGCGACCCGTCCTCGTGCTTGACCTCGAGTATCTCTGCGTCTCGGACGTGCTCTCCCACATGCACACTGCGCACCACCAGCCGATCGCCTGGCCGCGCCGTCATCATCGTCATGGTGTTCCCCTCTCTCCGCGGGATGCGAACCGCCTCCCTGGGTCCATGATCGTCCTGTCGCCGCCACTTGGGCAGGGTCGTGCTCCCCGAATTCGATCGGACCTGAGCAAGTCGGGCGCGGTTCTGGTGGCTCGACGGGCTCGACCAGCGGGGTCGGCGCCCTGCCTTGGGTTCCAGCGGGAGGGACCTTGGACCCTCACCGCACTACCTCTCGACCCGTGTGCCTGCCGGACGACGCGGCGAGACTCGAAGAGAGGAGTCCAGCAGCAGCCCGGTGACCGGGCCAAGTGACCAGGAGGTCGACATGTTTGCACTCCGCGCCCTGGTGGTCTACGAGTCGATGTTCGGCAACACCGAGAGCGTCGCGGCGGCCGTGGCCGACGGCCTCGCTCTGGCGGGAGCCGAGGTCAGCCTCCTCGAGGTGGCCCAGGCGTCGGCAGTCGACATCGCCCAACACGATCTGATCGTCGTCGGCGCCCCGACCCACGCGTTCTCACTGAGCCGGCACGCCACCCGGGAGGACGCCGTCCGGCAGGGCGCGGACCCGGCCCGGGCCGAGGCCGGCGTGCGTGAGTGGCTGATGAACCTGCCCAGGGACGACACGCAGCGGCTCGCCGCCTGCTTCGACACCCGGGTGACAAGGGTGCGGCACATCCCCAAGTCCGCATCGACCCGCGCCGGACATCTGCTCGTGCGCAACGGACTGACACTCATCGACCGCCCGACCGCCTTCCTGGTCCAGGGCACCCTGGGGCCACTTGGTGTGAGCGAGCTGGAGCGGGCCACCGCCTGGGGCCAGCATCTCGCCACCGAAGCCCAGCGCCGCCTGGCCGTGAGGCCATCCGCGCGCCGATGAGGCCCAGACTCAGGAGGCCGGCACGGTCCACTCGACCCGCGTGCCCGCGGACGGGGTCGAGGTCACCAGGCAGCGCCCACCGAGCCGCTCGGCGCGCTGGCGCATGTAGCGGAGCCCGCTCTCGTTGACCGTGGCCGGCAAGCCGGCGCCGTCGTCGGCCACGACCAGGACGATGTCAGCACCGGCGGTGAGCTCAACCCTGACGGCCGACGCGTGCGCATGCCGGCTCGCGTTCGACAAGGCCTCGCCCAGCACGGCCAGCAGGTCGGGCGCGACCGTGGAGCTGATCAGGGTGCGCACCGGACCCTCGAACCTCAGGGAGGGACGGAACTTCATGGTGCCGGCGGCCCGATCGACCATCCGCGTCACCTCCGCCTGGATGTCCGCGGCGTCGCCCGGAGAACCGAGCGCGAAGATCGAACGCCTGACGTCCTTGATGGTGGCGTCGATGTCGTCGACGGCGGTGTTCAGCCGATCGACCACGGCCGGCTCGTCGGTCAGCCGGGCCGTGCTCTGCAGGCTCAGCCCGATCGCGAACAGCCGCTGGATGACCAGGTCGTGCAGGTCGCGCCCGATCCGGTCCCGGTCTTCGAAGAGCGCCAGTCGCTGCTGGTTCTCGCGCGCCTGCGCGACCTGGAGTGCAAGGGCGGCCTGCTCGGCGAAGCTGCTGGGCAGCACGGCGTCCACCGCGATGTACCCCGCGATGTGCTGCGGCGTCCAGGCGAGGGCCAGGACGCCCTCGATGCCGGAGGAGTTCCGCAACGGCACGATGATGGCCGGCCCCAGCTCCGGCCAGCCGGGGATCTCGGCGGTGGAGAATGCGCGTGGGTCCTGGCTCAGCTGCTCGACGGTCAGCGCTGCTCCGGTGCGGATGACGTCGCGGGCCAGCGAGCGATCCATCGAGATCGTGGCCGCGGCGTGCGGCACGTCGATGTCGGCACCCGAGACGACCCGGAGGGCCAGATGGTCCGCGTCGTCGCCCGCAACGACCCAGGCCAGATCGGCCCCGGAGATCTCGCGGGCGCGATCGGCGACCGCCTGGAGCGCGTCCGACCCGGACGTCGATCCGGAGAGCAGCCCCGTGATCTCGGCCGTCGCGCTGAGCCACTTCTCCCGTCGGGCGGCCTCCTCGAGCAGGCGGGCATTCTCGATCGCCACGCCGGCGGCGGCTGCGAGCGCCACCACGATGTCCTGATCCTGTTCGGTGAAGTCACCGCCACCGATCTTCTCCGTCAGGTAGAGGTTGCCGAAGACCTGGTCCCGGATCCGCACCGGCACCCCGAGAAACGAGCTCATCGGCGGGTGGCCGGCGGGGAATCCGTAGGACTCGGCGTGCTGCGCGATGTCGTGCAGGCGCAAGGGCTGGGGCCGGTCGATGATCAGGCCGAGCAGTCCATGACCGGTGGGCAGGTCTCCGATCTCGTGCACCTGCACCGGCGTCATCCCGTGGTGGACGAACGTGCGCAGGCGCCGTTCCGGCCCCACCCCCAGGACACCCAGCGCGGCGTACTCCGCGCCGGCCAGTCTCGTGGCGATCTCCACGATCCTGGCCAATAGACCGTCCAGCGAGAGGTCCGCGGCCATCGTCACCACCGCATCGAGCAGGAGCCGCCACCGCGCCTGGTCGTCGAGGACGCCGTGGACCCGGTTCAGCACTTCCCGCAGCAGGTCGTCGAACCCGGTGTCGGAGAGACCGGTGACCGTGGGCCGGACGTCAGGCTCCTGCATGTTCCTCCTGGACCGTGCTTCCATGGGCGCTACCGGCCAACGTAGCCCCCCGGAGGCCCTTGGTCCCCTCCTGCAGAGGACAAGTGACCTAGGCCCCGATCCCGGTGCGACAGATGCTGGAAGCCACACGAGACGGAGAAACCAGCCATGAGCAGTTCCCGGGGCACCGGCGGCCGACTGGTCGAGTTGACCACGGACGAGTGCTGGACCCTGCTCGGGGAGAGCCTGGTCGGGCGTGTGGCATGGTCCGGACACGGTGGGCCGACGGTGCTGCCGGTCAACTTCGTCGCTACCGACGAGAAGATCGTGTTCCGCACCTCGCCGTACTCCGCGCCGGCGAGGGAGTGTGACGACCTCCCGGTGGCCTTCGAGGTCGACGAATTCGACTCCACCACGCGCTCGGGCTGGAGCGTCCTCGCGCGCGGCACCGCCCGGCTGGTCTACGACGGCGCACACGTGCCAGCCGCGGCCACGGACCTGGACGTGTGGGCCGATGGGTGGCGCGCACTGCACATCATCATCGAGCCCCGTGAGCTCACCGGACGGCGGCTGCTCCCCGGCTGAGCGGGAAGCGCGCCGCGGTCAGTCGTTGAGGTGCTTGGTCGCGAAGATCGCCGCCTGGGTCCGGCTCTCGAGGTTCAGCTTCGCGAGCATGGAGGACACGTAGTTCTTGACGGTCTTCTCGGCCAGGAAGAGGGTGCCGGCGATCTGCCGGTTGGTCATGCCCTCGCCGATGAGCTCGAGGATGCGGAGCTCCTGGGCCGTCAGCTGCTGCAGGGAGGGATCGACCTTGGGGCCGCTGCGCAGCCGCTCGAGGACCTGGGTCGTGACCGCCGGGTCGAGCATCGACTGTCCCGCCGCAACCCGGCGGACGGTGTTGATCAGGTCGTTGCCGTGCACCTGCTTGAGGATGTAGCCCGCTGCACCGGCCATGATCGCGGAGAACAGCGCCTCGTCGTCGTCGTACGACGTGAGGATCAGGGCTGCGATCGACGGGTCCTGGGACCGGACTTCGCGGCACACGTCGATGCCGGAGCCGTCCGGCAGCCGCCCGTCCAGGATCGCGACGTGCGGCCGCAGCGCCGGGATCCGCCGGGTTGCTTCCTCGGCGAGCCCGGACTCGCCCACGACCACGATGTCGCCCTCGCCTTCGAGGAGCTCCCGGATGCCGCGGCGGACGATCTCGTGGTCGTCGAGCAGGAAGACGCGAATCGGTTCACCCGTAGGTGGCACAGCCAGCTGGTCGGACATGGCCTCACAGTAGGCCGACAACGGGGCCCATGGGCTGCTGATGTGCCCCGGACGACGGGACCTTCGACTCTCGCAAGTCCCCGCCGTCGTGTCCCAAGGTGAAGCAGGGCGACAGCGCGAGGAGGCAGCCGTGAGCATCGTGGAGCACATCGACAACGGGTCCGCGGCGTACTTGCGCGACGCCGTACGTCACATGGTGCAGGTCGCCTGCCTCGCACCCAGCGTCCACAACACCCAGCCCTGGCTGTGGCGCATCGACGGTCACACCGTCGAGCTCCGGGCGGACCGTGACCGGCAGCTTCCGGTCGCCGACCCGGCCGGCCGCAACCTCGCGATCAGCTGCGGCGCCGCACTGCACCACGCCCAGGTTGCGGCGACCGCCCAGGGATTCGCCACGTCCGTCCGACGGCTCCCCGACGAAGGCGATGCGGACCTGCTCGCGGTCATCGAGCTGAGCGAAGGGTCCCTCACCCTCGGTTCCGCGGCCGACTTGCGGGCCCTCGAAGAGCGGTGCACGGATCGGCGCCGCTTCACGTCATGGCCAGTCCCGCAGGAGCGGCTCGAGAACCTGGCCAGCGTCAACGCGGACGGTTCCGCGCACGTACGGCCGTTGACCGACGTGACCTCGCGCTTCCGGACCGAGCTCCTCGTCAGCAGGGCGATGACCCGCCAGGAGGCGGACCGCCGTTTCGCGGTCGAGCAACGCCTGTGGACGGACCACAGCGGGGTCGACGGGATCCCGGCGGGGGCCATCCCACCGGTGGACGACTTCCCGCGTTCCAGCCGCGGTCGATTCGGCCACGGACTCTTCCCGGACGCCGCCCAGGAGACCGTCGAGGCCTCCGACGGACTGGTCGCCGTGACCACGGAGGAAGAGGGGCTGCTCGCCTGGCTGATGGCTGGCGAGCTGCTCAGCCGGCTGTGGCTGGAGGCCACGAAGGGCGGGCTGTCGGTCGTACCCCTGAGCCAGGTGATCGAGGTCGAGCAGACCCGGGCCGAGCTCTTCCACCGGGTCTTCGCCGGTCTGGAAGTGCCGCAGATCCTGGTTCGTATCGGCTGGCAGCAGATCGGGCGGAGCACTCTGCCGCGGACGCCGCGGCGTCCCCTGGGCGAGGTCCTCCTGCCTTGAGGCAACAGTGACCTTCGCCAGCGGATCGGGACCTCCGGCCCTGACCACCGACATCTCGGGAACGCGAACCTTGGAACAGAAGACCAACCGAAAGCCCATCCAGAAAGGGGTCAGGTCATGACCGTCCTACACAGCAACAAGGCAACCGAGATCGTCAACGTCGACGAGCAGGGGGACACCGCCGCTCACCCGCTCGCGCGCCGGGCCCTGGCCGCCTTGCGGATCGCGTTCGGCATCACCTTCCTGTGGGCGTTCCTCGACAAGACTTTCGCCCTCGGCTTCCACACCGGCTACGACCCGACGGGTACCACCCTGGACCGCTTCGGCGACGCCGCCTGGATCCACGGCGGCAGCCCCACCGAGGGCTTCCTGAAGTTCGGGGCCGACGGCCCGTTCAACGGCTTCTACCACTCGATCGCCGGTGCCCCCGTCACCGACTGGCTGTTCATGCTCGGCCTGCTCGGCATCGGCGTCGCCCTGATCCTCGGGATCGGGATGCGCGTCGCCTGCGCTGCCGGCGTGGCCATGTACCTCATGATGTTCAGCGTCGTCCTGCCTCCCGCGAACAACCCGCTGGTCGACGACCACATCCTCGGCGCGATCAGCCTGGTCGTGCTCGCCGCCCTGAGCGCCGGTGACACCTGGGGCTTCGGACGGATCTGGTCGCGGAGCGGCGTCGTCCAGACGAACCCCGTCCTGCGGTGACCTGAACACCCCCGGTCCCCAGCGGTCATCTGCCACCCCCCTGGCAGGTGGCCGCTCGGCATTTCCGGGTCGCCCGGATCGTCCGAGCCAGTGCCAGGGCCGGCACGCGAGAGCTCCTCGCGCGGAACCGGCGTCCGGTGCGCCGGGCGCTAGGAGGAGTCGCCGTCCAGCATGGGGGCGGGCGCGAACCCGTTCTGCAGGCACCAGCTCACGGCCTGGGTACGTCGCTCGACGCCGATCCGCTGGTAGGCGATGCGGATGTGGGTCTTGATCGAGTTGATGCTCAGGTAGAGGGACTCCGCGATGTCCGCGTTCGTGAGTCCCTGGGTGATGAGTGCGAGTATCTCCGCCTCGCGCTCGGTGAGCCCCGCCGCCCTGCCGGGCCACTCGCCCCCGGGGAACCCACCGGTGCTGAACTCGGGGCTGGTCACCGCGGCGCCTGCGTGCACGGCCTCGATGGCCTCGACGAGCTCCGCGGCGGACAGGCTCTTCGACAGGCAGCCGCGGGCCCCACTGGCGAGGGCGCGCTCCGCCACGTCCGGCCGCGGGTTCCACGTGTACACCACGACACGCGCCGCTCCGCTGCGGACCAGGTCGGCCAGGCGCACCCCGTCGTCATGAGCACGGCCGAAGGTGTCGTAGAAGACGACATCGGCGTCGCCCAGCTCGGGCGTGTGCGGGTCCAGCTCGACGACCGTCACCCGGTCGCGGTACGCCTCCAGCATCGCGACCACGCCCGCCACCACGACCTCGTAGTCGTTCACGATCGCCAGGCGAACGGGCCGGGTCACAGGGGGCTTCACCTCCGAACCGTAGCGGTCACGCTTCGGTTCGCAGGTGACCGACCAAGTGCCTCCGCGTCAGCCCGCGTGCGCCGGGACGGCGCGCAACCAGGACGGGCGACATTCCGGCGGGTCACCCGCCGTTGCCCCAGTTTCCAACGATGACCGCAGCCGGCGGAATGAGCGCCGCGACCACGCTCATGCCCACGGCCAGCGGAACCGAGAAGAACCGGACCACGTTCCAGGCCAGCACGATGAGCCCGATGCACGTCCCCATCATCCAGAAGTAGGCCTTCTTCCGGTCCATGCTTCGACCGTAGCCCGGGACCCATGGTGGTCGGGGCCGAGCACCGCTCGTCGAACGCGTCGGCGTGAGCCGTCGTACCCACCGAGCTGCCGGGGAAGGGTCGGGAGCGTCAACCTCGTGGGGGGTGTACGCCGCGCCGGTCCTCGGCTCGGCGCACCTGCGGGTCTGACGGCGAGTGACGAATGCGGAAGGCCTTGATCCGCATCGCTGCGAGTCAGGGCCTCTGGTCCGAGCCGCCTGTCGGAATCGAACCGACGACCTTCTCATTACGAGCGGCCAGCACCAGCGAATGGGACCAGTTGGCGAGCGTCGACCGCGTTGGAAACGAAGGCGTCCGCCGCGCGCATTTCATTCTGGGGGTCGCCGGGGGACGCGCGCCGAGGCGTCGCGCGGACCGCGAAAGCTAGGTCGCTCGTCAGCATCCTGTGCATCATGCCGATGAGCGCGCGTGGGAATCAGACGAGCAGCAGGTCAGCCAGCGAGGGACCGGCTCCAGCGGCGTCGGCTGCCTCCCGTAGCTCGCGCCCGAGGTCACGCGAAGGGCGGGCGTCGATCTCGTACAGGTAGGGGCACAGCGTCTCGTAAGCCGCGACATCCTCGCCTGCGGCCAGCAGAATCCTCACTGACGACGGCGTCGATGAGATCGGCGCGTCCGGTGACTCAGCCAAGGGTCCCTCCGTGACGCGCAGAACCTGCTCGACGGTGTCAGCCAAGGTGGGCATGGCTCTGATCATGCCAACGTCCTCACCTGCCGCGTTGCGGTCGAGCTGAGGAGCCGACGGGCTCAGTGGGCCTTGGTCGGGTTCCTCGCCGTGCGCCCCATGACGAAGACGCGTTCGCATCCGGTGACGGTGTCGGCATCGTCTCGGTGGCGGTCGTAGTTCAACGTGTCGTTGCCGGGACCGCAGTCGATGGCGTCCTCTTGGCCCATCGTGCTCGCGGCGAAGACCGTGTCGTCGCCTCGCCCCATGTGCACCACGTCGCGGCCAGGGCCCAAGTGCGCCTGGTCGTCTCCGGTGCCTGCGTAGATCAGGTCAAGCCCACGGACATCGGTCACGACGTCGCTTCCTGAACCACCTCGCAGCACGTCGTCGCCATCGTCACCGTAGATGTCATCGGGGCCTGCCTGACCGAAGATCTCATCCGACCCGGAGCCTCCGCGTGCCGCGTCGAACAGTTGCCCGGCAGGAGTCAAGCCACCGCCGGGGCCCAGCCTGATGATGTCGTCGCCAAGACCTCCGAGCACAACATCGGAACCTCGACCTGAGCGCACATGGTCGTCCCCTGCCCGAGCGTCGATGCGGTCGGCATGCGTGGTTCCGACGATCAGGTCGGGGCCGTCGGTCCCTTGAATCGGCCTTGCCCACGCGGGACCCAGAGATGCCGTCGCGATCGCGACGACGACACCGGTCGTGGCGGCGACGCGGATGAGATGGCGCGTGTGAACTCCCGAGGTCGGCATGGAAGGTCCGATGCTAGGCGAAACGGCGCGCCGAAGACTGGCGAACCCATCCGCTCATGCCGCTGATAGGTCGGTCAGGCAGAGTCTCGTGGGTGACAGTCCGCAGGCCACCGGGTTGAGAATGATCAGGAGCATGAAGAAGATGAGGATCAACCGGTTCTGGAGGTTCGGCGCGCACGCTCACCGAACCGGTCGAGAGCTTCGAGGACCTCAGTCGCCTGCCAGACGACGTTCCGCTTCTGACCTTCGCCGTGGACGGCCTTGGGCTTGGAGAGGGCCCCGGCTTCCTGGAGTTGGCGCATCGCGTTGTCGGCTGCTGGCTGGGTGACCTTAAAGGTGTCCTGGACCAGCTTGGAGGTCACTGACGGCTGACCGAGGAGGAACGGCAGCACCCGCCAGGCGACCGCATCCCTGCGGGCTAGGAGGTTGTTCGCCCAGCCGTCGTGCAGCGTCCTCAGGTCGGTGGCAAGTTGCTGGCCGTTGCGAACGGCGGCGAATGCGGCTCGACTGAACTCTTCGACGATGGGGTTCGGATCACCGTTGCGGTAGGCGGTCAGCGCGTCGTAGTAGGCGTCAGTGTCGGACAGCAGCCCAGCAGACACCGGAACCGTGGTGCGGGTGGTCGCTCCACCGTTGCGGAGCATGACGTGGACGAGTGCTCGGCCTGCGCGGCCGTTTCCATCGTTGAACGGGTGAATCGTTTCGAACTGGGCGTGTGCGATCGCTGCCTGTGCCAGAAGCGGGAGGTCGGTCCGCTCGGAGAACGCGCAAAGGTCCTTGATCGACTTATAAATCCTCGAATCCAACGGCGGGACGAAGTCTGCCCGATGTGGTGAGTAGTCGGTTCCGCCGATCCAGACCTGCTGGTCGCGAAACTGCCCCGGGTCGGCTTCGTCCTGGCCGTGCATGAGAGCTTCGTGGACGGCCAAGATGTGGCCGGGGGTGAGGGAGCCGGTGAGTTCGAGGGCGCGGTTCATCGCCTCGACATTCGCCTGGACGAGGCTGGCATTCGACCCGAACTTGGCCAGGCCGACGTCGGCCAGAGACAGGGCCCTGGCGCCGACAGTGATGTTCTCGATTTGTGAGGACGACGCGGACTCGGTCCGAAGCAGGACCGCGGACAGGGGAGCGAACTCCCCGTCGAACATGGCGGAGAGTTCAGCGTCGAACCGCGTGATCGCCGCCCGCGCGTCTTCCGCCCTCGCGGCAACGTCCGGGTCGATCTCGAACTGCATGCGCTCTATGGCCGCGGGCACCGCCGCCCGGTAGGGCCTTCCTACGACCGACAAACGCGCGCGATCCATCGCTTGGGCAGGCGTCGTCGGCTCCCAGGTAACGTCTTCCCAGGAGAGCTTTAGCCCGTCCGTCTGCGTCACATCGATCCTTGTCTCGTCCATCTCTTTAGATAAGGATAACTCATTATCCTTATCTAAGGATAGGCTTGAACAAGGATCGTCACCTCACCCGGGTCCTCGTCGTCCAGACGAACCACGCGGGCTGCCTTGCGGCACTCTCATGGCCGCATAGCGTGCGCTCGGTGCTGGGCGCTATGTCCCTGACGCCATGTAGGCGGCGAGGATGTAGTTGGGGTGCCGGTCGAGGTTCTTGCGTGCCCGGTCGTACCGCAGGTGGATCGGGGATCTGCGTGCCGGGCTGCGATTTGGACGTCTCGGAGGTCGACGCCTGCGTCGAGCATGGTGGTGACGAAGGCGTGGCGAAGCATGTGCGGGTGGATTGCGGGCCGTGGCCAGTCCCGCGGCTTTGGCGAGTGCGCGGAGACGGCGGGTGGCGCGGTGCCTGTCCATGCGACTGCCGGTTCGGCTGCGGAGGATGGGACCGCCGAGACGTTGCTCGATCGCGCGGTCGATGGCTCTGTTGACAGCTGGCGGCAGGGGAACGAAGGCGATCTTGTCGCCCTTGCCGTGCACTCGCAGGACGCGGTGTCCGTGGACCTCGTCCAGGCCGTCGATGTCGGCGTGCGCTGGTGAGCCACGTCCCTTTCTCTGCACCGGTTGCCCGACACCGGTGGTGCGATCGAGGTCGCCCTGGCGACGCGGCCGGTCGTAGCCTCTTCCTGTGTCCACGAAGTCGGAGCGTCGGGCGGCAAGCGACGTGGTCGCGGCCTATCACGAAGCTCGATTGGCTGAGTTTCTTCGACGAGTCGGCGAAGCTGCGGACCGCTTCCGTGCCGGTGAACTCGACGCCATCGAGGCCGACCAGGTCATCTTCCAGTACAGCCGCGCCGCAATGGAGCTGTGGAAGTTCTGCAACCTCGGTGACGTCGTGTTCACCGCGCAACTGATTAGCGAAGAGGCCCCGGCCGCCTGGTGGGAGCGAGGGGCCACAAACCGGCGCTGAGACCGCCTCGGAGCCAGTACACGAGCCACGGCAGCGGGGGACTCAACTCACGTTGACCAGGATCGTCGCCGGTGACGAAGGTGGGCCGCGCGCTGTTTGCGCCGGTCAGGATGGAGTTTCCACGCGGAGCCGCCTGTCGGAATCGAACCGACGACCTTCTCATTACGAGTGAGACGCTCTACCGACTGAGCTAAGGCGGCGCACTGCCCGGCACGCCGATCGAGATCGGGCCCGGGCAACGCCGGGAAGTATACGGACGTCCCGACGGGGGACGAAACCGGCGACGGCGACCCGATCGGGGGCTGGGGAGTGCGCGACCCGGGCTGGGTCAGGCGGCGACGGAGACGCGGTCGGCGCCCGTGGCGGTGCGGCCGGTCGTGAGCGTCTGGTCGGAGCCACACCAGCAGGTGTAGGCCACGACGATGCCGTGCGCGGTGTTGGTGAGCGACGTCACCTGGCTGGGAAAGATGAGCTGACGCTTGCCGCATGCGCTGCAGTTGTGGTCGAACATGAGGTGACCTCCCTCGAGGACGGTTGGTGGGTTCACCACCATGATGCGTCCGCACAAGACATAGGGGTAGCCTCGGTTTCCGTTGGGAACTCAAGGAGATGCCTATGCTTTCGCTGCACCAGCTCCGCTGCTTCCTCGCAACCTACGAGCACGGCTCGCTGACGGCGGCGGCCGACGAGCTCGGCTACGCCCAGCCCTCGGTCTCCGAACAGGTCCGCAACCTCGAGAAGACCCTCGGGACAACGCTCTTCCGCCGGGTGGGCCGCGGTGTCGTCCCCACCACCGTCGCCGACTCGCTGCGTCCGCACGCGGAGCGCACGATCGCCGCGGCGGAGGAGGCCCGGCGGGCGGTCCAGAGCGTGGTGGCGCTGGAGACCGGAACGATCCGCTTCGGCATGTTCGGCACCGCCCGGTTGTACGCCGGCGCCAGCCTGGTCGCCGACGTGCTCGCGCGGCACCCGGGCGTGCGGGTCGAGCTGATCGGCCAGAACTCGAGCGACGTCCAGGAGGACCTGCGCCGCGGCAGGCTCGAGGCCGCCATGATCGCGATGCCGTCGGTCAGCAGCGAGGGCATGCAGGTCACGCCGGTGGCCCGCGACGAGCTCGTCTACATCAGCACCGACCCCGAGAGGCTGGTCGCCCCGGTGACGGCCCACCGGCTGGCGCAGGCATCCCTGGTGATGCCGGAGACCACGTGGCGGGCCGAGGACTCCACCCGGATCGTGCTGCGGCAGATGCTGCACGAGACCGGCCGCAACCCGCAGACCCGGATCGAGGTCGAGGACGTGGAGACCGCCGTCGAGCTGGTCGGCATGGGCCTGGCCGACTCGGTGATCCCCCGGGGTGCCGCCGAGCAGCTGATCCCCCGCCTGGCGCCCGACGCGTCCTGGGTGTCACTGCGGCCGCGGCAGTGGGACGTGCTCGCGATCGTGCACCGCGCCGGGGCCACACTGTCGCCTGCGGCCCGGCTGATGATCGAGCTCGCGACCAAGCGCATTCAGGAGATCGCGGAGCCGGTCCAGCCACGCGGAGCTGATCAGCTGACGCTGGGTTTCGAGACAGGCGCTGGCGCGCCTTCCTCGACCACCAGGACGGTCAGCACTTGAGGCCGTCCTTGGGCACGGTGCCGTCGACCAGATAGCTCTCCACGGCGCTGTCGACGCAGGCGTTGCCCGCGTTGTAGCCCGTGTGCCCGTCGCCGTCCCGGCTCACCAGGACCCCCGACTTGAGCTCGTCGGCCAGCGCCACGGCCCATTCGTAGGGCGTGGCGGGGTCGCGGGTGGTGCCGACGACGACGATCGGCGGGGCACCCGCTGCCGTGATGACCGGGTCCTTCTCGGTGGCCCTGACCTGGATGCCCTCGCACCCGACGAGACCCCAGGCGAACACCTCACCGAACGTCGGCGACACCTTCTTGAAGGCCGGGATCTGGGCCGGCACCTCCGCCGGCGTGATGGCGTAGGGGTCGTCGAGACAGTTGATGGCGTAGATCGCCTCGGAGCTGTTGTTCTCGTAGCCGTTCGGACCACGTGCGGCATAGAGGTCCGAGAGCTTCATCAGGGTCGAGCCGTCGCCGGCGAAGGCCTGGGTCAGCGCCTGGCTGAGGATGAACCAGTAGTCGCGGGAGTAGAGCGGGAGCACGATGCCGTAGAACGCGTTGCCGATCTCGAGCTCGCGGCCGTCGGACGTGGGCAGCGGCTGGGCGTCGACGGCGTCGAGGAATTGGGTGACCCTCGTCAGCCCCGCCTCGACCGTGTCCCCGAGGAAGCAGCCGCCGGTCTGGTCGACGCAGTCCTGGACGTAGGCGCGCAACGCCCGCTCGAAGCCCGCGGCCTGCCCGAGGCTCATCTCGCGAGAGCTGAGCGCCACGTCGACGGCCCCGTCGAGGACCAGGCGCCCGGCCTTGTCGGGGAACAGGTCGGCGTACGTCGCACCGAGCTTGGTGCCGTAGGAGGCCCCGAAGTACGTCAACGTCGACTCCCCCAGCGCGGCTCGCAGCACGTCCATGTCGCGGGCCGCCTCGACGGTCGTGACGTGGCCGATCAGGGCATCGGAGTTCTCGACACAGCCCCGGTAGAAGCCCGCGAGGCTGGTCACGAGCCCGTTGGCCTCCTCGGGGGTGTCGGGGGCCGGGTCGGCCGCGAGGAAGGCGTCCAGCTGCGAGTCGGAGATGCAGTCGATCGGGTCGCTGGCACCCGTGCCCCGCGGGTCGAAGCCCACGATGTCGAAGTGGTCGAGGAGTGGCTGACCGAACACGGTGGCGGCCGAGGCGGCGTAGTCCGTGCCGGGCGCGCCGGGGCCACCGGGGTTCACGACGAGCGAGCCCAGCCGCTCGGCGGGTTTGGCGGCCGGGACCTTGAGCAGGGCGAGGCCGATCGAGCCGGCCCCGGGGTCCTTGTAGTCGATCGGCACCGTGAGCGTCGCGCACTCGAACTGGTCCCGGCAGGCGGTCCAGTCGAGCTGCTGGGAGTAGAACGCGGCCAGGTCGGCCCGCGGCGGCTCCGTCGCGCCGGGGCTCGGCGTCGTCGAGACCGTGGTGACCGGCTGCGGTTGCGACGCCTTGCCGTCGCTGCTTCCGGACCCCAGCGCGACCAGCAGCGTGAGGCCACCGCCCCCCACCACCAGGGCGACGACCATCAGGATGACGACCCAGCGCAGGACTGTTGGCTTCAACGACTGCTCCCCTCGGGCACCTTCAGCGCCACCATCATGGACTCCAGGGCCAGCGCCACGGGGACGTTGAACTCGAGCATCTGCTCACGTGCCTCGAAGATCCAGCCGATCCGGCGCAGGTTGAGCTCGGGCGTCGAGGTCCGGACGACGATCTCGACGTCGTCGCGGATCTCTTCGTTGACGAGTGTGCCCGTGGCCTGGGTGGCCAGGGCGATCGCGTCGCGATAGACCGACACCAGATCCATCAGGCCCCGGTCCACGACGTCGAGGTGGCGCCGCTTGGCACGGGTCTTCTGGCCCTTCTCCAGGGCCGCGAGGGCTGGGGCGTACTCGCGGGGGCGGCGGCCGCGCTCCACCACGCCGTACGCCGCGTCGAGGTCGGCCTTGTCGCGAGCGTCGAGCTCGCCGGTGAGCAGGTCGGCCTCCTCCTTGGTCACGTCGTTGAGGTTGGCCGCGGCCGTCATGCAGGCGCCGAGCGAGGTGAGCCGGGCCGGGATCGCCACCACCTCGCGGCGCCGGTTGCGGGTCGCCTCGTCGCGGGCGAGGGCCCGGGCCCGCCCGATGTGGCCCTGGCTGGCCCGGGCGGCGTACGACGCCAGCGCGTCGCCGACACCGCCGGTGCGGGTCAGGAACGCGGCGACGTCCGCCGTGGTGGGCGTCGAGAGCGTGACCTGCCGGCACCGCGAGCGGATCGTGGAGAGCACGTCCTCGACGGTGGGTGCGCAGAGCATCCACACCGTCCGGTCGGTCGGCTCCTCGATGGCCTTGAGCAGGGCGTTGCAGGCCTGGTCCGTGAGCCGGTCGGCGTCCTCGACGATCAGGATCTGCCACCGCCTGCCGACCGGGGCGAGAGCCGCGCGACGGACCAGGTCACGCACCTCGTCGACGCCGATCGAGAGCTTCTCGGTGCGGATCACCGACACGTCGGCGTGCGACCCGGCCAGCACGGTGTGGCAGGCATGGCAGGTGCCGCAGCCGACGACACCGCCGTCGCGGTCGCACTGCAGCCCGGCTGCGAACGCCACGGCGGCGTTCGAACGGCCGCTGCCCGGAGGCCCGGTGAAGAGCCAGGCGTGGCTCATGCCCCGCCCCTCGGCGGCGCGGCGAAGCGCCTCCACGGGTCGCGCCTGCCCGACCAGACCGTCCCAGACGGTTCCTGAGGACGGCGCGCCGCGCCCGTCCTGAAGGGCGGTCATGGCTGCCGGGCCTGCGTCAGCAGCGGTCGGACCCGCTCGCGGATGGCCGCCTCGATCTCCTCGACCGCGGCGCGTGCATCGAGCACCAGGTAGTGGTCGGGGTCGGCCGCGGCCAGGGCCACGAACGACTCCCGCACCCGCCGGTGGAAGTCCAGCGACTCCCCCTCGATCCGGTCACGCTCCTCGAAGCGGCCAAGGCCGGCCTCCGGCGCGAGGTCCAGGACGACCGTGAGGTGCGGTCGCAGGTCGTGGGTGGCCCAGCGCGCGACCCGCTCCACCTCATCGGGGAGCAGCGCCCGCCCGGCTCCCTGGTAGGCGAGCAGCGAGTCGACGTACCGATCGGTGATCACGACCTCGCCCCGGTCGAGGGCGGGCTGGACGACGGTGTCGACGTGCTCGGCCTTGTCGGCGGTGTACAGCAACACCTCGGTGCGGTGGGACAGCTCACCGGTCTCCGGGCTCAGCACGATCTCGCGGACCTTGCGGCCGACCTCGGTGTCGCCGGGCTCGAACGTGAGCAGGACGGGGTATCCCTCGGTCCCGAGCCACGCCCCCAGGCGCTGCGACTGGGTCGACTTGCCGGACCCCTCACCGCCCTCGAAGCAGACGAAGACCCCGGCGGACGCGTAGACACCGGACGGGCTGGGCACGCGCCGAACCTACGAGACGGCGCCGACGGCGCCAAGGGCGGGTCAGCCCGTGACCAGCGCCAGCACCAGATAGGTGACGACCGGCGCCAGGGGGACCAGGGCGCAGCCCACGGCCTTGCCGAGCACGCCGTCCGAGCGCCGCCAGCACGCGACCAGCGCCCCAAGGGACAGGATCCCGGCCACCACGAATGCGACGAGGGACACCGACACCAGGCTGTTGTCGCGGCCGCACATCGCCGCGACGAAGTCGTCCGCCGGCAGTCCCCGGCCGTCCAGGATGTAACAGTCCTCGAGCTGGAAGAGGATGAACGCGTAGGCGTTGAGGAAGAAGGCGAGTACGGCGGCCAGCCCGAGTCCGAGCCAGGCCAGGGCGCCGCCGGGACGTCGGTCGTCAGTCACGTCAGGACTTCTTGGCCGCGGCCTTCCTGACTGTCTTCTTGGTGGTCTTCTTGGCCGTCGACTTCTTCGCGGGAGCCTTCTTGGCACCCCTCTTGGCCGCCTTCTTGGCCGGCCCCCGCTCGCGGCGCTCGGCGAGCAGCTCGGCGGCCCGGGCCAGGGTGATCTCCTCGACGGAGTCGTCCTTGCGCAGGGTCGCGTTGTACTCGCCGTCGGTGACGTACTCGCCGAAGCGACCTGCCTTCACCACGATCGGCTGTCCCGAGACCGGGTCGTTGCCGAGCTCCTTGAGCGGCGCCGTCGCCGCAGCGCGGCCACGCTGCTTGGGCTGCGCGTAGATCCGCAGCGCCTCGTCGAGGCTGATCGTGAGCAGCTGGTCCTCGGACGCCAGCGATCGGGAGTCGGTGCCCTTCTTGAGGTAGGGACCGTAGCGGCCGTTCTGTGCGGTGATCTCCTCGCCGGCCTCGTCGGTGCCGACCACGCGTGGGAGCGACAGCAGCTTCACCGCGTCGTCGAGCGAGATCGTGTCCAGCGTCATCGACTTGAACAGCGAGCCCGTGCGCGGCTTGTCCGACTTCTTGGCGTCCTCGGGCAGCACCTCGGTGACGTAGGGGCCGAAGCGGCCGTTCTTCGCCACGACCGGGAGCCCGGTCTCCGGGTGGTTGCCGAGGGGGATCTCCTCGCCCGAGGGGTTGGCGAACAGCTCCTTCGCCTTCTCGAGCGTCAGCTCGTCCGGTGGCAGGTCGTCGGGCACGTTGGCGCGCTTGCCGACCGGGTTGCCCTCGTCGTCGGGGCCCTCGAGGTAGGGGCCGTAGCGCCCGACCCGCAGGTTGATGCCGCTGTCGGGACCACCCACGGGGAACGTCGCGAGCTCGCGGGCGTCGATGTCGCCGAGCTCGTTGACGAGCGGGTGCAGTCCCTTGACCCGCTCCGAGCCGTAGTAGAACTCCGCCAGCTCGGTGCTGCGGTCCTTGCGGCCGGCGGCGATCTCGTCGAGCACGTCCTCCATGCCGGCGGTGAACTCGTACGACACGTGGCGGGGGAAGTGCTCCTCGAGCAGGCGCACGACCGAGAACGCCAGCCAGGCGGGCACCAGGGCGTTGCCCTTCTTGTAGACGTAGCCCCGGTCGGTGATCGTCTTGATGATCGCGGCGTACGTCGACGGCCGGCCGATCTCGCGCTCCTCGAGCTCCTTGACCAGCGTGGCCTCCGTGTAGCGGGCCGGCGGCTTGGTCTCGTGACCCGACGCGGACACCGAGGCGGACGTCACGGCGTCGCCCTCGGCCAGCGCCGGCAGCCGGGTCTCGGCGTCGTCCCGCGCGGCGGACGCGTCGTCGGTGCCCTCGACGTACGCCTTGAGGAACCCGTGGAACGTGATCGTGCGACCGCTCGACGAGAACACGACGTCCTCGCCGGTCGCGGCGGTGCCACCGAGCCGGATCGTGACCGTGTTGCCGACCGCGTCCTTCATCTGGGAGGCGACGGTGCGCATCCAGATCAGCTCGTAGAGGCGGAACTGCTCGCCGTGCAGGCCGGTCTGCGCGGGGGTGCGGAACGTGTCGCCCGAGGGACGGATGGCCTCGTGGGCCTCCTGCGCGTTCTTCACCTTCGACGCGTACACCCGCGGCGCGTCGGGGAGGTACTCGGCGCCGTACAGCTCGCGCACCTGGGACCTCGCCGCGTCGATCGCCGCACCCGACAGCGTCGAGGAGTCGGTGCGCATGTAGGTGATGAAGCCGTTCTCGTACAGCCGCTGGGCCACCGACATCGTCGCCGAGGCACCCATGCCGAGCTTGCGGCTCGCCTCCTGCTGGAGGGTGGTGGTGCGGAACGGCGCGTACGGCGCCCGCCGGTAGGGCTTCGACTCGACCGAGCGCACGTCGTACGACGACTCCTGCAGCGCCGCGGCGAGGGTCTCGGCACGTGAGCGGTCCAGATGAACGACCTTGCCGTCGGCGCTGTCCTTGAGCAGGCCGTCCTGGCCGAAGTCTGAGCCGCGGGCGACCCGGGCGCCGTCGATCGAGTGCAGCTTGGCCGGGAACATCCGCTGCTCGTGCTTCGACCCGGCATCGAAGGTGCCCTCGAGGTCCCAGTAGGAGGCGAGCCGGAACCGGATCCGCTCCCGCTCCCGGTCGACGACCAGCCGGGTCGCGACGGACTGGACGCGACCGGCGGAGAGGCCGGACATGATCTTCTTCCACAGCACCGGGGAGACCTCGTAGCCGTAGAGCCGGTCGAGGATGCGGCGGGCCTCCTGCGCCTCGACGAGGTCCATGTCGAGCTCGCGCGGATTCTCGGCCGCGGCGAGGATGGCGGGCTCGGTGATCTCGTGGAAGACCATCCGCTTGACCGGGATGCCCTTCGGCTTGAGCTCGTCGAGGAGGTGCCAGGCGATCGCCTCGCCCTCGCGGTCCTCGTCGGTGGCGAGGTAGAGCTCGTCGGCGTCCTTGAGCAGCGACTTGAGCTTCTTGACCTGATCCTTCTGGCGGCGCGGCACGACGTAGTGCGGTTCGAAGCCGTTGTCGACGTCGACGGCGAGCCGTCCCCACGGCTTGTCCTTGATGGACGCCGGGGTCTCCGCGGCGCTCTGCGGCAGGTCACGGATGTGACCGACCGAGGACTCGACGACGTAGTCCTTGCCGAGGAACCCGCCGATCTTCTGGGCCTTCGCCGGGGACTCGACGATCACCAACTTGTGTGCCACGGAGATTTTTTCTTCCTGCTCGTCTGCCCGATTCGGCCCGCTGAGGGGCTCACGGCCGATCACGGTAGCGCGTGCCTCGGCATGTCCATTCCATCGCCAGCCCCGCAGAGACGCTGCGCCGGGGCCCTGACCGATGAGTTCCGGGCCGTGTCGAGGTCAACACGTGCGACTCCGGAAGGGGACCACCATGTCACGACATCTCAGCGCGAGCATCCTGCTCGCCAGCAGCCAGCCCGAGCGGCTCGACGAGTTCTACCGCGCCGCCTTCGACGTCGAGGCCGACGAGAACGGGTGGTTCTCGCTCGGCGGCCTCGGCGTGAACATCGATCTCCGCGACGACGTCGCGGAGCGGGTCGCGGAGCCCGGGCGGGTCGTGCTCAACATCGACACCGAGCACGCGGCCGAGGTCGTCGCGCGGCTCGACGACCTCGGTGTGCGGTGGCTGGTGCGGCTCGAGGAGCGCCCCAACGGGATCTTCTCGACCTTCGAGGACCCGGACGGCAACCTCGTCCAGGTCCTGCAGATGACCCAGGAGTACCGCGACAGCCGTCCCGACCCGGCCTGACGCTCACGCGGGCGCGAGGAAGCCCTCGGCCACGAGCTCGCGGACCGCCGGCAGGTAGGTGGCCCGCGATGCCCCGGCGTCCAGGTGGAGGATCTCGGCCAGCGCATCGATGATCTGGCCGACGGTCAGCTCCCCGTCGCAGGCGCCGACCAGCGCGGCCTCGACGGTGTCCGCCTGTCGAGCCCGGCGGAAGCCGCGCTGCTGCCGGAGCACGACCACCTCCGGGTCCGCAGCCCCGACGGGGCCAAGCGTCTCCTGCTGCACGTCGGGGCGGGCCCGCAGCCGCGAGCCCAGGTCCACCCGCGCGTCGACGGCCGTCCCCCACTCCTGGATCGCGGGTGCGACGGGCTGCTCCACGTCGTACCGCCAGTCGAGAAAGTCCCGGGTGCCCGGACCCTCGGCGCGCTTCCGGAGGTTCACCCAGCCGAAGCCGACGGCCTCGATGCCCTGCTCCTCGAACCAGGACAGCCAGGTGTCGTAGCGGGCGAAGTAGTCCGTGGCGCCGTGGTGGCCGGCGTCCTTCAGCCACAGCTCGACGTACGTCGGGGGGTCGACGACCTCGCGCTGGACGACCAGAGCGTCGCAGCCGTCGGCGATCCAGGGCTCGAGCCGGTCCGCCCACGGGCGGTCCCGCGCGATCACCCAGTTGGCGAGGATCTGGCACCAGCCGCCGTCGGCCAGGTGGCCCGGGGCGGCCCGCACGATGTCCTCCACGACCCGGTCTCCGGGCAGCCCGGAGTCGCGGTACACGAGCCGCTCCCCGTTTGCCGGCGAGATGACGAACGGCGGGTTGGTGGCGATCAGGTCGAACCTCTCCTCGGCCACCGGCTCGAAGAAGGAGCCCTCCCGGACGTCGACCGAACGGCCGAGCTCGTTGAGGGCGGCGTTGAAGCCGGCCATCCAGAGGGCGCGCTTGTTGACGTCGGTGGCCACGACCTCGTCGCTGTGCCGCGCGAGGTGCAGCGCCTGGACTCCGCAGCCGGTGCCGAGGTCCAGCGCACGGCCCACCTTCTGGCGAATCGTCAGCTGGGCGAGGGATGTCGACGCCGGACTGATCCCGAGCACGTGGTCGGGCCCGACCCGCTGAGGACCGCCGTCGAGACCCGGGGTCAGGTCGCTGACGACCCACAGGGAGTGCTCGCCGCGGTCATCGCCCGCGGCGTAGGGACGTACGTCGAGCCGAGCCGCGACCTCCCCGACGCTCTGCTCGATCAGCCCTTCGGCGGCCATCCGGTCGAGCAGCCCGGGCAGCGCGCGCTCGGCCGCCGCGAGCTCCACGGGCGCCTGCAGCAGGAACATCCGTGCCAACGTCTCGAGGGCCGACCCTCCGCGCGTGCGGCGCAGCCCCGGTGTCGTCTCGTTGCGGGCCAGCGCCGCCTGCGCCTCGGCACCCAGCACCCGGGAGACCCCGTCGTAGGTGAAGCCCGCCGCGACCAGGGCGGCGCGCAGGTGCAGGGGGAGGTCGCCGGGGGAATCGGTCACGCCTCGAGCCTAGGAGTCGTCTCCCAATCGAAATCCGTGGTTACCGAAGGCCGGTCCCGGCCGGGGCGGGGCCGTCAGTTTCACTGGTTAACCAGTGAAACTGGCGCTGGGCGTGGCAAATACTCCGCGCTCAGTACCGGTTTCCCGAGTTCAGTCCGAGGCGGCGCAACCGCGCCTCCCGTGGGGGCGGGCCTCCCGGCTAGACCAGGTGGCGTCATCTGCGGGAAGGGCATCCGTCCGACGTCCCCCCTGCCTACATTCGTGGGCGGGAGTTGGACCGGCACGCCACCGTGCCGGCACTGGGGGAGGGTGAACATCTTGCATTCATACAAGCGCGCCATCGGCGCAGCCATGGCATCAGGCGTCGTCGTCGCGGGCCTGGGGGCCGGCCTTGCGGCTTCCGCGGAGGCGGCACCACCGCCACCCCCCGCGAGCGCGACCACCGCCCAGCGGGGCCTGCTCGACCTGATCCCGCTCCAGCTGCCGCTGCTGTCCGGCCTCGGGGGCGTCGGATCGCTGCTGAGCGTCACGCAGCCCGTGTGGAACCTGCTCGGCGTCACCAACGACATCGTCTGGCTGCGAGACGGCCTCCCGATCCCCGGCACCGACGGCCTCTGGGAGTACCTCCCGACCGACCTCGACGCCGGCCACGACATCTCCGCCGAGGTGACCGGCACCCTGCTTGGGCTCATCCCGCTCACCCTGGTCACCAACGCGCTCAGCATCCCGCTGCCCGGGGCGACATCGCCCTCGGCCACGACGCCCCCGATGGTCAGCGGTGACCCGAAGGTCGGCAAGGTCCTCACCTTGTCCGCGCCGGTCTGGGACGCGACGGGGGTCGCCACCACCTACCAGTGGCTGCGCGCCGGCTCGCCCATTGCGGGGTCCACCGCCACGACGTACACGGTCGCGCCCGAGGACATCGGCAAGGCGATCTCGGTCAGGGCGACGGGCACCAAGGGCGCCGCGGCGCCGGGCACCGCAACGAGCGCGCCGCTCACCGCCCTGATCGGTGACGCTCCGACCGCAACGACGGTCCCCGCCATCACGGGGACTCCCAAGGTGGGCGAGACGTTGACCGTGTCCGCGCCCGTCTGGTCGGTGGCGACGGTCCTGACCACCTACCAGTGGCAGCGCAACGGGGCCGCCATTCCCGGCGCCACCGCCACGACGTACGCCGTGACCGCCGAGGACGTCGGCGCCGCCCTCACCGCCAGGGCGACGAGCAGCAAGACCGGCTACACGCCCGGCAACGTGACCACGACGCCGGTGACCGGCCTGGCGGGCAACGCCCTCACGGCCACCAGCCCGCCGAGCATCATCGGCACCGGCCGCATCGGCGAGCAGCTCGTCGCCAACGCCGGGGCCTGGGGCACCCCCGAGCCGAACTTCGCCTACCAGTGGCGCCGCGACGGTTCCCCAATTGCGGGCGCGACCGCCCCGACGTACACGGTGCTCGCCAAGGACGCCACGCACACCCTGTCGTTCCAGGTGACCGCCACCCGCGCCGGCTTCGGTTCGGGCACGGCCACCGCCAACGGCGTCGTGGTCCGCAAGCTGGCCTCGAAGACGCAGGTCTCGCCGGTGTCCAAGACGGTCGGGAAGGGCACGAAGGGTGTCCTCAAGATCATCCTGTCCGCGACCGGCGCGAAGCCGGCCGGCAAGGTCGCCGTCTACGACGGCGCCAAGCTGCTCAAGCGCTACTCGTTGCGGGCGGCCGACAACGGCATCCGGATCGTGAAGCTCCCCGTCCTCGAGCCGGGCAAGCACCGGATCAAGGCGGTGTACGCCGGCTCCGGGACCGTCCTCGGATCGACCTCGCGGCCCGTCACCCTGAGGGTGCTCAAGACGAAGTAGCCAGGACCCGACACCCCGGTTCCTTCGACGGTGCCGGCAGCTGCTGCGTGCTGCCCGGCACCGACTGGGGCGCACCGGCAAGGCCTAGACCATCGACGGCCAACCTGGCCATTACCGCCCGCGCCCGTGATTGCGGCTCTACATTTTCGGGCGGGAGCAACATCTGTCGGCGGTGAGTCGACGGAACGAATCTGCACGACCATGGGGGGAATCCATGACCAACTTCAACCGCGCCCTGAGCACGATCGCCGTCTCGGCCGTCATCAGCACGGGCCTCGTCGCCGGGTCGGCCGTGCCGGCCGACGCGCACCCGGCGCACCGCGCGCCCACCGCCCAGCGGGGCCTGCTCGACCTGATCCCGCTCCAGCTGCCGCTGCTGTCCGGCCTCGGGGGCATCGGATCGCTGCTGAGCGTCACCGAGCCGCTGTGGAACCTGCCCGGCGTCACCAACGACATCGTCTGGCTGCGAGACGGCCTCCCGATCCCCGGCACCGACGGCCTCTGGGAGTACCTCCCGACCGACCTCGACGCCGGCCACGAGATCTCCGCCCAGGTGACCGGCACCCTGTTCGGGATCCTCCCGCTCACCCTGATCACCAACGCGCTCGGCATCCCGCTGCCCGGGGCGACAGCACCGTCGGCCACGACGGCCCCGACGGTCAGCGGCGATCCCAAGGTGGGCACGCTGCTCAGCGCGACGGCCCCCGTGTGGGACACCGACGTGGACAGCACCAACTACCAGTGGTTGCGCAGCGGTGTCGCCATCGCGGGCGCCACGACGAACAAGTACACCGTCGCCCCCGAGGACGTCGCAAAGACCATCTCGGTGCGGACGACCGGCGTCAAGGGCGACGCCCAGGGCGTCGCCACCAGTGCCCCGGTGCTCGCGAAGATCGGTGACGCCATCGCGGCGCTCACCGCGCCGAGCATCTCCGGCAACGGCAGGGTCGGCTCTCTCCTGAGCTCCAGCCCGGGCACCTGGACCGGCCTGCTCGCGCCGGCGTTCGGCTACCAGTGGCTGCGCGACGGTACGGCGATCTCCGGTGCCACCGGCTCGACGTACGTCGCCAGGGCCGCCGACGCCGGCAGGTCTCTGACGCTCAGGGTCGCCGCGACGCGACCCGGCTACCTGCCCGGCGCGGCCACCACCTCCGGTCTCCAGATCGCGAAGATGTCCACGACCACCAGGGCCGCGCTCGTGAAGAAGACCGTCGCGAAGGGCGCCAAGGGCCTGCTCAAGATCATCCTCAACGGCAACGGCGCCAAGCCGTCCGGCATCGTCAAGGTCTACGACGGCGCGAAGCTGCTGAAGAGCTACCCGATCCGCAGCTCGGACAACGGCTCGCGCACGGTCGAGCTGCCCAAGCTCAAGCCGGGCACGCACCAGCTCAAGGCCGTCTTCGGCGGCTCGTCTGCGTTCACCGGCTCCGCCTCCAAGGTGGCCAGGCTGAAGGTCACGAAGTAGCCGAGCCCAACGGGTCGTGTGCCTGAGAACGCCCCATGGGGCGTTCTCAGGC
>JAOPXC010000082.1 GCA_025965335.1 Nocardioides sp.
TGGCGCAGGTCCGTTCACTGGCCGAGTTGGACAGCCTTCGGGGCCGCGCAGCGACCGACGGACCACTTGGAGCTCTGCTCCGGCTTGCCGTGATGGACGGGGGAGGCGACCCGTTGGCTGCCGTCGCGATCATGCATCTGTTGAAGGGTGGTGTCGGGCGGGTGATCCGCTCCTACGGCGACCTGTCGCCTGACATCGAGACGGTCGTGGTCGGCGCGCTGTGGGAGCGGATTCGGACGTTCCCAACCGAGCGCCGGACCCACTCATGTGCCGCCTCACTCATCCTCGACACACGCAAGCAGGTGTGCCGCATGCTCCTGCCGGATCGAAGGACCGTTCCCATCGCGCCGGACACGCCCGCTCTGTTCGTGGCCCGCGATCTGGCCGGCAGCCGCGATGGTGCGACGGACGAGGTGATCGACCTCCTGAACTGGGCGCTCGCGGCGCGTGTCATCGATGTCTCCGACGCCCGGGTCATCCTCGACCTTCTTGCCGCCGGTCACGAGGTCGACGGCTCTCAACCGCGGAGGGCGCTCAGCGGCTGCTGTACGACTGCCGCGCGGGTGAGAGTTGCTGCGATCTACGGGATCTCGGACCGCGCCGTGAGTCGTCGACGCGACCGTGCCCTGGCGCGGCTACGCGCTGCCGTCCCGGCCTACCTCGCAGAGGTTTCTTGATGACCGTCCACGCAACTGCAGCGCATTGGCCTGTTTTCGGCATGACCAACATTGAGGACGCGCAGGAACGTCCCCTGCCGTTGACCGCCGGCGAGGCCGAGTGGGTCGCGGACCTGGTGGACACCTTCCGTGCGGGTGACCTCGATGCGGCGGTCGACACCCTGGACGCGCTGCTCGCCACCATGCGGAAGGCGGCCAAGGCGCGCCGGATGCTCACGACGGTCGATGCTCCGTTGCTGCGGAAGGGGCTTGAGCTCTCGGCTCACCGACTGGGGACGCTCGCGTGAGCACGATGGCACCGGCCGCCACGGTCGCCGAACTTGTTGGGGCCGTCCGCAGGCACGGGCACTCGTCCTCGGACGATGGGGGGACAGGGCGGGATGCCAGCTCGGTGCGCCCCTTGCTGGTCGTAGCCGCGCATCCGGGGGCCGGTGCCACCACGGTCGCGGTCGCTCTCGCGGACGCGCTCGGCGTGAGCGATACGGGCGGTGGTGTTGAGCTGATCGACGCCGCGCCGTCCGAAACCTCGGGACTGATCGGTGTCGCCCAGCGCGAGGTCGTGGGACCGAACGGGGAGTGGCGTGCAGGCCAGCGCGGGACAGTGGTGGTTCGGCGGCCGACGCTCTCACCGCAGTCGCTTGGCGAGTTGCCTCAGCTGCTGGCCCTCGCACCCGGCGCAAGGGCCGTCATCGATGCCGGCTCCGCGGTCCATGGGCTCGACGTGGACCCCGCCACCTTGAGTCGGGACTTCGATGTCCTGCTCGTGTGTCGCGCCACCGTCCCCGGCGTGCGGCTCGCCGAAGGGGCGCTCAAACTCCTCCCGGTGCTGCCCCCTGTGGCAGTCGTCGGAGCTCGGCATTGGCCGAGCGTCGTCCAGGCGTCGCTCGGACCGATCCTTGCCGAAGTCGTCGACGACGGTCGCGCGGTGCTGATCCCGACCGACCGCGACCTCCAAGTCCGCGGCGTCGGCGCCGATCCGCTGCCTCGTCCTGTGGTTGCCGCAGCTGCCCGACTGGCCGAACTCATCTGGCCGGACACGGACATTGCTACCCACCAGCACCGGAGGAGAGGGCACCTCCGATGATCGTCGAAGCAATCAACAACGTCTGCGCGAAGGCGCCGACCGGGGTCGAGCAGTACACCGACCTGATCATGGGCTGGGTCAAGTACGGCGTCGCCGCGGTCATCATCGCGGCCGGATTCATCTCCGTCGGCTCGATGGTGATCGGCAAGCTCGGCAGCATGTCTCGGGCCGCCCAGGTCGGTGCCTCGGGCCTTGTCTACGCAGTGTTGGCCGCTGTCGCCTACGTGACCATCTACGGCATCCTCTGGGCGATCGTCGGCAGGGGCTGCTGATGTCTCGGATCGCCGTCGCCAAGCCGCTGTCGGCACCCGATGAGTGGGATCGCCGCAAGCTCCAGATCCTCATGTGGGTTGCGGTCTTCATGGTGGCCGCGGTCGTCCTCGGAATCGTCTGGTCGATCCAGCTGCTGATGAGTGGAGGCCACCACACCGCTGGAGCGGCGCCAGGTAGTTCTGACGGGGGAGTCGACACCGTGGGCGTTCCTGGCGCCGACCTTGCTGCTGCCGAGCCGGGTCCGCTGTCGGCGGCCGAGACCGGGACGCTGGTCATGCCGCAGGCGCGAAGCCTGGGTGAGGCACAGGTCGCGACCGGGTTCCCGCGCACGCCGGAGGGGGCGCTGGCTCAGCTCGTCGCGATCGACCGCCGTGCGCTGGAGTCGGTCTCGGTGGTGACGGCTCAGGACGTCATTACGGTTTGGGCGGCTGCCGGGGGACCGACGGCAGAGTCGTGGTCGGGCGTGCAGGCGATGGCGATGCTGCTCTCGGCCGCCGGGCTACCCGCCGACGGTGCCACTGAGATCCAGGTCGAGCTGCGTCCGGCGATGGGCCTCATCCGCGAATCGAGCGCCGGGGGCGTGATCGCGTGCGTCGACTTCGTCCTCACCGTCACCCCGGGCACCGCACAGCCGAGCCGGATCGCCGTCGCCGACTGCCAGCGGATGGTCTGGCAGAGCCGTCTGTGGCTGATCGGCCCGGGCACCGAGCCTGAGGGCGGCCCGTCGCTGTGGCCCGGCACCCAGGCGTCGTACGACGCGGGCTATCAATGGCTGGAGGTCAGCCCGTGACCACGCTGATCGCACCGCTGATTGCACCGCTGATCGATCTCGACCCGTTCCACTGGATGGGCGACAGGGTCAAGGAAGGCCTGGCCGACGCCTTCACCTCGATGATGATGGCGCTCTGGTCGGCCGGGCTGTGGCTGATGGACATGGTGTTCGGGGTCCTCGACAGGTTCACGACCCCGGACGTCACCAGCCCCGGTCTGGGACACCTCTACAGCGTCATGCTGTGGATCTCGTTCGTGTTCGCGCTGCTCATCGGCTTCGGCCAGGTCGGGCTCGCCGCGATCCGTCGAGACGGACGGTCGCTGGGATCACTGGCGATGGGCGTGGTGCAGTACGGCGCCGTCGTGGCCGGCTGGATTGCCGTCTGTGCCGGGCTGATCGTCGGCTGCTCCGGCCTGACCCGCGGACTCTTGAGCGAGCTGCTCCATGTCGGCGGGTTCTCCGGGTACTCCGCTTCGGCCGGGATGACGAACCACGTCACCGGCACCGTCCAAGCCGCCGTGCTCGGTGTCTGTGCGCTGTTCATCCTCGTGCCGGCCTCGTTCGGGTATCTGCTGATCATGCTGGTCCGCGAGGCAGCGCTGATGGTCCTCACCGCGACCATGCCGATCGCCGCCGCTGGCGCGCTCGGGGACGGCACCAGGGCCTGGATGTGGAAGTCGATCCGCTGGTTCGCGGCGGCGTGCCTGACGGCGCCCTTGCTTGCGTTGGTGGTGGGGATCGGAGTCCAGATCTCCGAGGCATCCTTCCCTGACGCGCAGGTCGACCATGCACCCGAGCTGGGCCAAGGACTCGACAACGTCGCACAGCAGCAGATCGCCGACAACTCCACCAACGTAGGGATGGCCGTCGTCGGCTGCGTCATCTTCCTCGTGGCCTGCTTCTGCCCGATGGTCCTGTTCCGGCTCCTGGCGTTCGTCGACCCCGGCACGGCCTCGGGTGCCTCGTTCCGCTCCACGATGGCGGCCAACTGCGGAGTCTCCGGACTGCTCTCCGGGCGCCGAGGCGCTCAGGATCTGGGCTCCGGGGCCGCGACCCAGACGGCGACCGACGGCCGTGCCGCCAGCGAAGGCTCAGCCGACGCGGAGACCGCCAATCGCTTCCAGTCAAGGTTCGCCCGGTCCTTCGGCGCCGCCGGAAAGGTCGCCGGCGGTGCGATGAACGCACTCGGGACCGTCGCTGCCACAGGCGCGTCAATGAGCGTCGACGTCATGGGCCAGTCGGGCGTCGGACACCAGGGCTACTACGACACCACCCCACCCCGGAGATCGGGACGCCCGACACCGCACCGGACCGGGACCGGGCACGGCTGGGACCCGCACGTTGGTGTGGCGAACGACCTCACCCACATCGACGCCCAAGAAGCGGCCGACGGCGCTGAGGACGGGGCGATGCTCGCATGAGCGTGTACGGCGCTTCGGCCACCCGCGACCGTCAGGGCTGGTTCTTCGGCCTGACCGGGCCGCAGGTCTTCCTGGTCCTCGGCTCGGCCATCCCGTGCTGGCTCGCGATGGCAGTCGGGCAGTGGGCAACACTCCTCGCCCTGATCCCACTCTGGCTCCTCGCGGTCGCGCTCATCTGCATCCCGGTGCGGGGTTGGTCCGCCGCCCAATGGATCGGCGTCCTGGTCCGGCACACGGTGGGACAACGTGCCGGCTGGACCCGCTGGCAGGCCAAGGCCGCGGCCGGTGAGCTCGAGGACCCGGGCGAGGCCGACCTGCCCGGCGTACTCACCGGAATCCAGATCCACGACGGCCCACCCATGGCGGGCCGCGTCACTAGACCCGCAGTCATCCAGAACCACGCAACCCGCACCTGGGCGGCCACTGCGCGGATCGTCCATCCCGGCATCGGGATGAGCGACGAGGAGGACAGGGACCGGATGGGCAGCGGACTGGCGGAGCTCTTCGAGGCCGCCTCTGCCAGCGGCCAGATCCAGCTCGTCGCGCTCCAGGTCCGCACCATCCCCGACGACGGCACCGAGCGCACCGAATGGGTACGCCAGCACGCCCGGCCCACCGAGCCACAGCTCAGCGCCCAGATCCATGCCCAGCTCGACGGCGCGGTCAACGGGGCCGCCGTGCGCACCGGGGCCTTCGTGACGGTCGTCGTCGGTGAGGAGACGATCGCCAAGGACGCCCGCCGAGCCGGTCGCGGTGTGACCGGACGAGCCCGCATCCTGTACGGCATCCTCGCCGAGGTCGAAGCCCGGCTCGTCGGCGCCATCGGCTGCACCCACGTCACCTGGCTCGACACCGCCGACCTCGCCGTTGCCATCAGGACCGGCTTCGAACCCGGCGACGCAGCAGCCCTGGCCGACGCCGCGATCCACCACGAGTACGACGACACGATCGGCGCCGGCGTACCCGTCGGTGCCGCCGGCCCGACCAACGCCTCCACCGCGCTGCGGTCCTACCGACACGGCGACTGGGAGTCGATCTCGACCACGATCCTGCTCCCACGCAAGGGCGCGGTCATGGGCGCCCTCGCCCGGGCGTTGGTGCCCTCCCAAGTGGGGGAGCGGCGTGCGTTGACCGTGTACTACCGACCCGTCGCCCAAGGGGTGGCGGACCGCACGACCGGGCGCGCGGAGATGTCGGCCGCGATGGCCGCCGAGATGCGCCGCAAGGTCGGCCGCGTCGAACGCGCCCGGGAGCGCCGGGCCGTCGAGCACCTCCACGAGACCGACGAGAAACTCGAACGCGGACGCTCGCTCGTCCGTATCTCCTCGGCTCTCTCGATCACGGTGCCAGCGACCTGGAACGCCCAGGACTTCGGGCGCCGCCTCGATGCCTCCGTCAGACTGTGCGGCTTCACCCCGCTGCCGCTCGACGGCGCCCACGACGCAGCCTTCGCCGCCGCAGCGATCCCGCTCGGCACCGGACTGCCCAACGGCCGGCGAGTCAGGTGAGTCCGATGGGCACACGAGCTCGCGGGTCGGCTTCGCGCTCGATCGACCATCT
>JAOPXC010000092.1 GCA_025965335.1 Nocardioides sp.
CCTAAGGAGAAGAATTGCCATGGCACAGACCCTTGACCAGCTCGGCAGCACGATGCTGGGACAGCTGTCCAACATCGTCAACGGCGGCGACGGACGCGCGCCCGCCTCACCCAACTCGTTCCTGACCTGGTGCACACCGGGTCTCCCCTTCGACCCCGCGGACTTCGACTTCGCCGCCGGAGGCTTCGGCGCCGCTACGGATGCCGAGGGCTACCGACGGCTCCTGCAGCAGGCGTTCAACTTCGCCCAGCTCGTCGACTTCATCCCGACCTTCTCGGCGCCCTACAACCGGGTGGACCAGGAGTACGTGAACCGTCCCAGCCAGCAGCGGCTCTCGCACATCTACGCCGAGGTGCTGCGCTTCTCCAAGGTCGCCAAGCACGAGCTCACCGAGGAGCAGCAGGCCAAGCTCGACAAGTTCCGCAAGCTGATGCGGGTCACGACGACCGAGAAGAACCTCGTCACCGAGGTGGAGACCGAGAAGACCGTCGACGGACCCGTGATGGTCGCCTACAACGAGAAGCTGGCGGCGTACGCCCTCGAACGAGCCAAGTACAACAAGGTGCGCATCAAGGCCGACTCCGCCAAGGGGCCGGACGGCATCGAGGCGGTCGCGGACTGGGCGTCGAACTCCGAGCTCTACTGGCTGACGGTCAAGGCCGCGGAGGACGCCTGGGTCTCCGGCGGCTACCGCAACGAGGTCGACGAGATGAACGCCTACATCGACGCGGTGACGATGCGCAGCCTGCAGCTGTGGAAGGCCGGCCTCCTCGACGACTTGGACAAGGCCGAGCAGGCCGCCACGACGCCGGGGTCGGTCTTCAAGTTCACCACGGTGATCCCCGGCAACTTCGCGCACGCGGCCGGCTGGACCGGCTACGCGATGAACCACGAGGAGACCACCGCGAACACCCACTACGAGAACGAGAGCTGGTCGGCCGGCGGCTCGGTCAACTTCGGGCTGTGGAGCTTCGGCGCCGACGCGAGCCACTCCACGTCGACGTACGGCAGCGACTACAACACCGAGTCGTTCCGGCTCAGCATGGAGCTCGCTCCCGTCGTGATCAGCCGGCCGTGGTTCTCCGCGGAGTTCTTCACCAACCGGGGCTGGACGCTGACGAAGGGCGACGGCTGGTTCTACGACGACTTCCCCTCCGACGGTGCCCGGCCGCCCAAGGGCAACCTGATCGGCTACTCCACGATCGCGCTGTTCGCCCGCAACATCGTGGTCGAGTCGCAGGAGTTCGCCACGGCGTACCAGTCCTCCCAGAGCAGCACCGACGTCGGCGGGTCCGTCGGCTGGGGTCCGTTCTGCCTGTCGGGGAGCTACAGCAGCCAGGAGGGCTCGACCCACTTCGAGTCGCACGTCGACGGCGCGAAGGTGACGGTGCCGGGGATGCAGATCATCGGGTTCGTCAACGAGCTGGTGGGCAAGTCGCCCAACCCGCTCGAGGAACTCACCGAAGCCGACTTCGAGTAGTCCGGAACCGTCATGACTGAGACCCACACCCTCGACTCACGAGCAGTGCTCGGGCTGCTCGCAAAGGCGCACCAGATCTTCGCCAGCGACGACACCCAGTTGTCGTTCCCGCTCGGATCACCGGTCAGCTTCGACGCGGCGGCCTTCTCGGCCGCCACCGGCCCGGCTCCGGACGCGGCCGGGCACGCCCTGCTGGCGGAGTTCTCGACGATGATGAACTGGGTGCCGGACGGTGTCGTCTGGCCACCCGCCGAGCCACGTAGCGTCGACGAGATCGTGCGCTACATCGTGGGTCAGGCGGAGTGGGCGGTGGGCGACCGGACGCCGGAGGAGGAGGCTCGCGTGCTCGAGGCGCGCGGCCTGGTCGACCTGGCCAACCCGCTGATGCAGGACTACTGCGCCCGCAAGGACGCGTGGATCAGGAGCCGGGAACAGCAGCGCAACAACCCCGATGACCCGCTGACGGTCGAGGCGGAGTCACGGGCGCACCTTGCCCTGCTGGCCTGCCCGGAACGCGAGGCCATCGAGCGCGCGATGGACGACCTGACCGCGCTCGACGAGCGAGCACCGCACCGGACGCGGGAGGAGATGCAACGCCACATCGACGTCGGCATCGGGACGTTCGACGATCCGAGTGTCGGCCGCTTCTCCCCCGTCCGGCCGCTGCCTCGAGACGTCATCGAGGCACCGCAGTGGGATCGGGTCGTGCTGGATCGGGCGGCGCTCGACGAGCTGGCGGCCGGGGCACCTGCGGAGCTCACCGAGCACCTGCAGCTGTCCGACGCCGTCGACGACCCGATCGTGTCGATCTCGTTCGAGTACGCGTCGGCACAGGTGCACCGGGACTGGCTCGACGAGCGGGTGTTCGAGCTCCGCTGCTGGCGGTTCGGGGACGCGGACCGGGTCCTGAACGACGGTGCGGCGCCCCCGCACGGTGACTGCCCGTCGTACGTCCGGGCGATCGTGCTGGCCCGGAACGTCACGGTCACCAGCAAGGCCCCACCGGGTCCGGCACCCGTTCCTTCCGAGCCGGACAGCTCGATCGGGTTCCTGCTGCCCGAGACCGAGGTGATGGTCGCGGAGTCGCTGCTGCAGCGTCGGCTGCACGTGCTCGACCCGGACTACGCAACGCTCATGGTCGAGCCACCCATCGAGTACGTCGAGCCGCCGGCGGTCGCAGTGGCTACCGCGGAGGAACTGGTGCTCCCGGTCGACGGTGTCCGAGCAGAGCTCCTGGAGCGGCCCGAGCTGATCAGTGCCGTCCAACCGCTCCGGATGTTCTCGGCAGTCTCGCGGGCCCGCACCCTGCGAGCGACAACAGGCCTGTCCCGCACTGACCTGACCCTTCCGCTGCTGCGGGCAGACGCCGTCACGGACTTCGACTACATCTTCATCCCGCAGGATTTGCCCGCCGCCGAGCCCGTCACCCCCGAGCCCACCGAGCAGCTCGTCAGCCAGACGACCCCCGAGGGCAACCTCATCCTGCTCGCGCTGATCAGCAAGTCGATCGGGAAGTCTCCCAACCCGGACTCGTCCTTCGAATGGGCGTGAGGAGACGTCGCTACAGCTGCCAGCCGGACAGGTGAACTCGGGCGTCCGTGTACGCCGCGTAGTCGTCGAAGCCGATGAGCTCCACCGAAGAGCGTGAGTTCGGCTTCAACGTGATGGTGCCGGTGACCTCTCCGACCGCCTGATCACCGTCGTACAAGTTCACGGTCACGATGACGTAGGTGTCGCGATCGAACGGGTTCGTGATCGTCACCTCACCGGCGAACGACCCCGACTCATCGAAGATCGAGAGGTCTGAGTACGTCGGCTCGGTCGCCGCGGCAGACGAAGTGGCTGGAGTGCCGGTGTCGTCGCGGACGAACACGTCGTAGGCCAACCAGCCGTCGACAGCAAGGACGGCGACCACGAGCACCGTCAGGGTCGTGCCGATGAACGACAGGACAAGGCACAGCAGGCTCCCTGACTTCCACGCCTCGTGCTCGGACTTCTCCAGAGATCGCCGAAGCCGTGCCGCCCGCTGCAGCTGACGCGCCGTTTCGGACGCGAGATCTCCAGTCATCGACCCTCCCCGGTCTGTTCGGCACGGTAGCGCCATGTCGGTCCGCCTGTCCGTGGAACGGACTGCGATTGACCGAACCGCCAATCGGCCATGGCTCAACAACCAGTCGCCTCAGGATGTCGCGAACGCTTTGGCGGGCATTGAGGATCCGGCACCCGACTAGCCTGAGACCGGTGGGCGGAGGAGGGACGTTGTGACGCGCTGGGTGTGTGACTACTGCGGCACGGTTGGCCGAGTGCAGGACGGCATGGAGACCGAACAGGTGCAGTGCTCAGAGTGCGGGGAGCCCGTCACCGAGCTGCCGCCGGGCTGAGCAGTCGCTGGTGGAAGCCGATCACGCAGGCGACTTCCAATGGCGGAAGCACTCCTGTGCCTCGGCATGCCAGTCCTTGTATCCGGGTGAGAAGCCTTGCCCTGGCTTTCCGGTCTTCTGGTTCACCACGAGTACCGCGAGCGACGGCTCCTTTGCGGCAATGCAACGTCGGGCGACCTCGTCGAGAACGTGCCTCATGTCGTTGCGCAGCTCCACGCCAGAAAGCCCGACGGCCTTCCCCAGCTCGCCATAGGTCAGGACCGAACGCCGCATCGCGGCGATGATCAGCGCGGGTCGAGCGCGGTCAGCGAGCTCGTCGTGCTTGGTTGTCATGTGTCACCACCCGCCCGCAAGCCTCGCAGAGTCACCCGCATAGGGCTCGTCTTTACGTGATCCAGGTTCAGTGGCGGGTCGAGAGTCTGGACCACCTGGCGCTCGAGGTCGCCCAACGTGTCCGCGACGTCGGAGATGACCGACACCACCCGCAGATGTTCGGCCATCCAGGCCGTCAGCTCCTCGCGTGACATTCGCGACCGAACGACTGATCCAGGATCGAACCAAGCGTCAGTCTGAGTGTCGAGGCAGTGCGGCGACCGCGGAGATGCTGGCCGCGGATCCGGCTGATGAGAGTGCTTGCGCTGGGCTTGCCGGAGGGCCACTTGGCCGCGCCGGTCTGACCGACGTAGATCAAGCCTTCCCCGATGTCAGCACCGAGCCCACGACTCAGGTCGGCCGCGCCCGTTGCGTCCACGAACCAGCTGTAGAGACCCGGTCCGTCCAGCACCCCTCGCTCGAGACGATCGAGCTCGGTCGCGCTGTGCGAGCAGGTGTGATCGCCGAGCCGGGCGATCCAGTCTGTGGGGTCGTCGGCGAACAAGTTCGACCGAGCGTCGATTGACGCGCCCCCGACCTGGGAGTCGTACCAGCCCTGCCAGCGACCACTCGTCAATCCCGCGAGCGGCCTCTCGACGAATGCCGACCGACGGGTCAAAGCGGGCAGCAAGGGTTGGACATACGCCTCGCCGGCATGGATCTCGATCGTTCGGCCATGAAGCGAGCCGAGGAGGAGCTCGAGTCGGGCGACCACCCACGCACCCCAGGCGACGCGATAGTCCTTCGGCGTGTCCGGCAGGTAGCGCTCGTACGGCGCGAGCCACTCGTCGGGCGCGACCAGACCGTGTTCGGCGGAGAGGATGAACCACTCTGCGCCGGACGCCTCCGCGTGAGCGCGCGCCTTGCGGAACCGGGCCGACGTGTAGAGATCGCGCGCGGCTGACGGTGAGGAATCCTTCGACTTCGCGCACGAGATCAACAAGATCCGCGAGGTGCTTGGGACGGGAACCGGAGTCGGCGAGGGTGCCGCGGCCGCCATTCGCTCTGACCGTTCGTCCAACTGGCGTGTGTGATCCGCGCGTCAAAGTGAGCGACTCGGTGCGGAGGTTGACGCCCCCGGCCCGCCAGCCCGCGTCCTGGATGGCACGCGCGACGGCGCTGCCCTCGTAGGACGACCAGTGCGCTGGATGCCGCCTCGACGAGGGCGGGAGCGGAAACCCGAGCACGGATTCGACCTCGTCGAAGGTCAGGCTCAGCTCGTCCCGCTCCTGCCTCTGCAACCACTCGCAGAGGGGCTTGTACTTGCCGGTGTGGTTGACCATCCACCGAGTGTCGCTCAGCGCGCCGACAAGTCGATCGCGGAAGTTGACCTGCCCGCTCCGAGCGCCGGGCCAGAGGCCACACACCGACGCGGGGGCGAGTGGTGATCAGCCGCAGTTGTCGCAGACGCCCGTTGCTGGCACCGCCATGTTGCAGAGCGCGCACACGGCGACTGGCTGAGCGGCCACCCTCGCCTTCCGTTCCCTGGTGCGGGTAGCCGCCAATTTCGGCGTCAAAGCTGGTACTCCGCCCCCAAGGGGCAGCGTCGCCCCGAAGTAGGCGTAGCAACGGAGGCGCTCCCGAGCCGCATGGTCGTCGGGATCCGCGATCGCCTCGCCGAGAGCATCCTTGATCGCGACGGCGTAGCCGGTGCCAACACTGCCGGAAGCGTCTACGCACAGCGAGGACAGGATCGGCTCGCCTCGCTGGCCGCAATCTCTCGCCACTCTTCCGAGCACGTCCCCGATCCAGTGATTCATCAGCTGCTTCGTGTGGATACCAGAGCGAGATTGTGCGGTGAGGGCGAGTTCCTTGTAGGTCACGACCGCGTGATAGCGGTGCGCAACCTTGATGAGCTCTTCTCGAGCGACCTCCGCCCAAGCCGAGCGCGAGACTTTGGCACCCACCTCCGAGGCCTTGCGGGAGGATGTCGGGTCCTGGCCTCCGTCGGGCTCGTCGTCCACACCGGACCGAACCTCGAATCCGAGATCTCGAAGGACCTTCGCCGCACCGTCCCTGCCTCCGCTGAACTCATCGGAGCCTGCCGGGCGCCCGGTGAGGTGGCGATAGGCAACGCCCACGATGGCCTTGGAGTCGTAGCTCCTGTCCTCGTGCCAGAGGACGTACTCGCGGGCCTGGCCGAAACCGTAACGGTCCAGAAAGACCTCGGCGCCAATCTCGTCGCACTCATCGATGGCCGCCCGGACGTGATCCTGTGTGAGTCCGTCGAAGTTCGTCATGTCGTCAATCTAGGCGCGTTCGAGTCAGCCGATCCCGAGCCGCCGCGCCACATCGGACCCACCCACGCGCTCGATGACTACCGGATCGCCCACCACAACCAGCATGTCCGTGGCCCGCGACATCCCGACGTACAGCCGCTCCCGGGCGCGGTCTCGTTCGCCGGCCTCGTTCACGCACAGCACCACGGCGGGCCGCTCGAGCCCCTTGCAACCCAGGACGTGGCCGTAGAAGACGTCCTCGCCTTCGAAGTACGCACGCCAGTAGCCCTGGTGCCCGTGGATCCCGGTCGCCTCCTGCTGGAGGTTGTGCCGGTGGCCAGTGGTGAGCAGGGCAATGTTGCCGGGTGACCAGCCGACGTCGAGCAACGCATCGACCTCGTCGTCCGCGACCCCCGTGGCGTCTTCGGCGGTCGAGCGCACGAAGCGGACGGCCGGGCCGTCACCGCCGCGCGCATACATCCGGCTCGGTGCCAGCGGCCCGAAGGACTCGTGGATCTGCTTGGTGTTGCGCAGGTTGTGGTCCAGGACGAGCGGCACCAGGTGGACGGGCGGTCGTCCGAACCGCGCGAAGATCCGCTGGTTCTCGTCGGAGTAGACGTAGACGCCACCCTCGACCTCGTCGCGAAGAGACTTGAGCACCGGCGGCCACCAGCTGTCGGCGAAGTCCTGCGCCTCGTCGACGATGATCGAGTCGTACTTCTTGCCGTCCGGAAGGTCCCATACGAGCTCGCCCATCATCCGTGGCAGGTCGATCTCCCAGAAGTCGCTGTCCTCGCGGCTACCGTCGGGAGCACCCCACTCTCGGCCTAGCTCGTGAAAAGTGCCGACGAACGCCGGCCGGTGGTTGCGGTTCCACCCAGCGACCTGCCGCTTCAGGTACTCCGCCAGTCCGATCGAGTAGCAGAGCAGCGCGACGCGCTGCGCCGGGCGCTCCCCCGCCCGACCTCGGGTCAGCTCCTTCGCCTGTTGCAGCGCGAGCACCGTCTTGCCGCTCCCGGCGCCGCCGCGGACCTCAACTCGCTTCAGCAGCCGCGTCACCTGCAGGATCGTGGACTGCTCGTGGGTCAGTCGGTCGGATTCCGATGCCCGCTCGGCGGCCTCGGCATTGACGTCGTACGACGTGTGCATGCGGCCGGCGAGGATCTCCACGATCAGGTCGACGTCATCCTGTGACGGCAGCCAGTTGCCGTGGTGAAGTCCGCGGGCGTTGTCGCGGAGGCGGGCGACGAGATCGACCTGCTCGTTCTTGTCGTGCAGCGCCCAACGAGGCAGCTCGGGCACCTGGAAGTCGTTGCCGAACTCGGCGTGAGGAGCCACCACTCCGTGCGCCCATGCCACGTGGCCGCGGGTCCCCCACCGAGGGTCGGACTCGACGTACCTCCGGATGGGGTGCTTGGAGTCTCGCGCCTGGTCGACGGGGAAGATTCGCGCGTCCTTGCCGTT
>JAOPXC010000122.1 GCA_025965335.1 Nocardioides sp.
TTTCGCTCTCGCCCACGGCACGTACGACGGTCAACCGCGGCCGGAACCGGATGGTCGAGGACCGCGACCAGCTGCACCGCTTCCTCGCCGACGCGCTGGTGGCGCACCTCGGGGTGGTCGTCGGCGAGCACCCTGTCGTGCTGCCGGCCGCGTTCGCCATCGACGTCGACGGCCCCGACGAGGGCGGCAGTCTCTACGTGCACGGATCGGTCGCCGCCGGCTGGCTGCGCCGAGCGGGCAACGCGACGGTCTGCGTCACCATCACCGAGCTCGACGGGCTGGTGGCGGGACGCTCGTCGTTCCACCACTCGATGAACTACCGCTCCGCCGTGGTCATCGGGCCGGCCCGGGTCGTCGAGGACGAGGCGGAGCGGGCTCGCGCGCTGGACCTGATCGTCGACCACATGATCCCGGGCCGAGCAGCCACCTTGCGGGCGAACTCGCGCAAGGAGCTGGCCGCGACGGCGGTCCTCGCCGTACCCCTCCTCGAGGCGTCGATGAAGGCCCGCGACGGCGGTCCGGTCGACGAGCCCGAGGATGTCGAGGCAGGGGTCTGGGGTGGGCACATCCCGCTTCGGCGGGTCTCCTCGGCGCCGGTCACGGCCGACGACGCGGTGGGTGCGGCCCCGCGGGACGTGGTCGATCGAGCGGCCGACCTGGCTGGATAGGGTGCGAGCCATGACTCAGCGCACCCTCGTCCTGCTCAAGCCCGACACGGTCCGCCGCGGCCTCGTCGGGGAGGTCCTGTCCAGGTTCGAGGCCAAGGGCTTGAGCATCGTGGCGATGGAGCACCGCCAGATCGACGGTGCCCAGGCAGACGAGCACTACGCCGAGCACGTCGAGCGCGACTTCTACCCGCCGCTGCGTGCGTTCGTGACCAGCGGCCCGCTGGTGGCGCTCGTGCTCGAGGGGGACGAGGCGATCGAGGTGGTCCGCGCGCTCAACGGTGCGACCGACGGGCGCAAGGCCGCGCCCGGCACCATCCGCGGCGACCTGTCGCTCTCCAACCGCGAGAACCTGGTGCACGGCTCCGACTCGCCCGAGTCCGCCGTCCGCGAGATCGCGCTCTGGTTCCCCAGCCTCTGAGGCCGGCACTCGGACCTGCCCTACTGGCGCAATCGCGCCGGCCGGACACGTTCTCGTCGCGGAAACCCGTCACAACCGCGCGATTGCGCCGAAGCGGCAGCCGGCACCTGCGCCGGCACAGGTCAGGTATCACGAGTCACACCAGCCCCTGACGTCCCGGCGTGCCTCCGCTGAACCGGGACCGGCGAAACCTACGCTCGCAGCGGGCCGCGGCACCGTCGTGCCCACCGTCCACGGGCCCGGTCCCACGGGTCCAGTCCGTCCGGCAGCAAGATCAACCTGCGAGGCACCAGGTATGGCGAACAGCTTCATCGGCCGCGACATGGCCGTGGACCTCGGCACCGCCAACACGCTGGTCTACGTCCGCGGCAAGGGAGTCGTGCTCGACGAGCCGAGCGTCGTCGCGCTGAACTCCTCCACCGGCGAGATCCTCGCCGTGGGTCACGAGGCCAAGCGGATGATCGGCCGCACCCCCGACAACATCACCGCCATCCGGCCGCTCAAGGACGGCGTGATCGCCGACTTCGAGGCGACCGAGCAGATGCTGCGGTTCTTCATCCAGCAGGTCCACCGGCGCCGCTACTTCGCCAAGCCCCGCATGGTCATCTGCGTCCCCAGCGGCATCACCGCGGTCGAGCAGCGCGCGGTCAAGGAGGCCGGTTACCAGGCCGGCGCCCGGCGCGTCTACATCGTCGAGGAGCCCATGGCCGCGGCGATCGGGGCCGGCCTGCCCGTCCACCAGGCCACCGGAAACATGGTCGTGGACGTCGGCGGCGGCACCACCGAGGTGGCCGTCATCTCGCTCGGTGGCATCGTCACCAGCCTCTCGATCCGTACGGCGGGCGACGACCTCGACGCCGCGATCGTGGCCTGGATGAAGAAGGAGTACTCGCTGATGCTCGGGGAGCGCACCGCCGAGGAAGTGAAGATGACCCTCGGCTCGGCCTTCCCGATGTCCGACGAGCCGGAGGCCGAGATTCGCGGTCGCGACATGATCTCCGGCCTGCCCCGCACGGTCGTGGTGTCGAGCAGCGAGATCCGTCAGGCACTGGAGGAACCGCTGCACGCGATCGTCGACGCCGTCCGCGCGACGCTCGACCAGACCCCGCCCGAACTGGCCGGCGACATCATGGACCGCGGCATCGTGCTCACCGGCGGTGGAGCGCTGCTGCGGGGCCTGGACGAACGGCTGCGCCACGAGACCGGCATGCCCGTCCACGTGGCCGAGGACCCGCTCACGTCCGTCGCCCTCGGAGCCGGCAAGTGCGTCGAGGAGTTCGAGGCTCTCCAGCAGGTGCTGGTGTCCGAGCCGAGGCGGTTCTGATGGGTCCGCTCGACAGGCTGCGGACGCCGCTGGCCCGCCTCGACCGCGAGCGGCGACCGGGCCGCGGACGCGGGGCGCGCGAGCGTCGCTGGCGGCTCAACGGACCCGAGGACCGAGGCAAGCCGCCGAGGTCGTTGGTCGTCGCTTTGGTGCTGGCGTGCGCCGCGCTGATCACGCTCGACTACCACGGCGGCACGGGCTCGCCCATCGAGCCCGCCCGGCGGGCGATGGGAGAGCTGTTCGGTCCCGTTGAGGTCGGCGCCGCCACCGCGATCCGCCCGTTCACCGCCGTGCCCGACTGGTTCCGGACGCACGACTCGATGCGAGACGACATCGACGGCCTCGAGGCGGAGAACGCCAGGCTGCGCCAGCAGGTCCATACGGCCCCCTACGACCGCAACAAGCTGGCCGAGTACGAAGGCCTGACGGCCGCCGCCGACACCCTGAACTACGCCGTCGTCCCGGCCCGGGTCGTCGGGCTCGGCCCCTCCCAGTCCTTCTCCCGCACGGTCACCATCGATGCGGGCTCACGCGCCGGGCTGCAACCCGACATGACCGTGATCAACAACGACGGGCTCGTCGGACGGATCCTGCGGGTCACCGGCACCACGGCCACGGTGCTGCTCATCCTCGACGCCGACTCGGTCGTCGGTGCCCGGATCGGCAACGACATGAAGGTCGGCTTCCTCCATGGTCGCGGTGTCCTGGGCCGCGAGGGCCGCCTCGACCTCGAGCTCGTCGACCAGTCGGTGGTTCCGGCCAAGGGCGACGTCGTGGTGACCTGGGGCAGCGACGGCGGGGCGCCGTACGTCTCCGGGATCCCGGTCGGCCGGGTCACCAGCGTGTTCAGCAGCCTGCGGGAGTCGTCCCAGCGTGCCGTCATCCAGCCGTACGTCGACTTCGGTGCGCTCGACGTCGTCGGCGTGGTCGTGCCGTCCGGTGCGACGAGCGACCGTGCCGTCATCGAGGCCGACGGGAGCCTGCGGTGACCGCGCTGCGTGCGTTCGTGGCGATGATCGCGGTCGCGTTCGCCCTCGTCCTCCAGGTGTCGGTCTTCCCGCACTTCGCCTGGGACGGCATCGTCCCGAACCTCTGCCTCCTGGTTGTCGTGGGCGCCGCCCTGACCCGCGGAGCCCAGTTCGCGATGCTGCTCGGCTTCGGCGCGGGCCTGCTCCTGGACCTGGCGCCACCCGCCGACCACGTCGCCGGCCGGTGGGCGCTCGCTCTCGTGGTCGTCGGCTACGTCGCCGGCAGGGTCCGCCAGGACGTCACCCCGACCGCCACCGGCGTCGTCGCCACGGTCGCGGCATCCTCGTTCGTCGGGACGTCGCTGTTCGCCCTCAGCGGCGTGATCCTCCGCGACCCGGCCATCGCCATCCCCGAGCTGCTCCAGGTCATCGTCGTGGCCGTGCTCTGGGACATCCTGCTCACCCCGTTCGTGCTCCCCGTCGTCATGACGATGTTCCGCCAGCTCGAGCCCGACCGGGCCCAGGTGTGAGGGGCTCGATCGCCGGGGGCTCGGCCAACGGGACCCAGGAGTCGCACAAGAGCAGGCTGCGGCTGGTCGTCATCCAGGCGCTGGTGTTCTCGCTGTTCGCCACCCTGTTCGTGCGGCTCTACTACATGCAGGTCGTGGGCGGCGAGGCCTACCACGCGCAGGCAACCTCGCAGTCCGTCCGCGAGATCGTCGTGCAGCCGCAGCGCGGTCTGATCGTCGACGACCAGGGCCGCCCACTCGTCGCCAACCGCACGTCCTGGGTCGTCTCCGTGGACCGCACCGTGCTCGGCAAGATGTCGGAGGGCCAGCGCGCGAAGCTGGTCGACCGGCTCGGCGCGGTGGTCGGGGAGCGGATCGCCCGGATCGAGCAGCGCCTCGTCACGTGCGGCGAGACCGGCAGCGTGTCCGGCCTGTGCTGGAACGGCTCGCCCTACCAGCCGGTCCCGGTCGCCACCGACGTCGCGCAGAAGGTCGCCCTCCGCATCCTCGAGCAGCCCGAGGACTTCCCGGCCGTGCTGGCCGAGCAGCAGAGCGTCCGCGCCTATCCCCGGCCGTATGGCGTGAACCTCGCCCACGTCCTCGGCTACCTCAGCCCGATCACCGGGGCCGAGTTCGACCAGGCGACCAAGGACGGGGACCAGTCGGTCAACGGCGCCTCGTCGGTGGGTCGCGCCGGGGTCGAGAAGCAGTACGACCGGTGGCTGCGCGGCATGCCCGGCTACAAGAGCGTCACGGTCGACTCGATGGGCCGCGTGCTCGGCGACGACAGCGAGGTCGTCGGCCAGCCCGGCGACACCCTGGTGACGTCGATCGACGCGAAGGTGCAGGGCACTGTCGAGCGCCAGCTCGCCGCGACCATCAGGACCGCCCGGCAGACCTACGACGACGTGACCCACCGCAACTACCGCGCCGACTCCGGCGCGGTCGTGGTGATGGAGGCGAAGACCGGGCGCGTGGTCGCGATGGCCAGCCAGCCGACGTACGACCCCTCGGTGTGGGTGGGCGGTATCTCCAAGAAACAGCTGGCCCGGCTCTACTCCGAGAAGGCGGGCACCCCGTTGCTCGCCCGCGCCACCCAGGGCCAGTTCGCGCCCGGCTCGACCTGGAAGCCGATCATGGCCGTCGGCGCGCTCAACAACGGCTTCACCCCCCAGACCCAGCTGGACTGCTCGTCGGGGTTCCAGGTCGGCAACCGGTGGTTCAAGAACTACGAGTCGGCCTCTGAGGGCTACATCGGTTTCGACCGGGCGCTGCAGCTGTCCTGCGACACGTTCTTCTACCGGGTCGGCTACAGCTTCTGGCAGCAGTACGGCACCGACCCGACCGACGTGAACGCGAAGGATCCCCTGGTCGAGGAGGCGAAGAACTTCGGCTTCGGCAGCGAGACCGGTCTCGACCTGCCGGGCGAGGCCAGCGGCCGGATCGCCGACCGGAAGTGGAAGCTCGCGTACTGGAAGGCGATGCGCGGCTACTACTGCAAGATCGACAGCAAGCGGGACGGGCAGAACGACTTCCTGCACGTCTTCGCCCACGAGTTCTGCCTCGAGGGCAACTACTACCGCGCCGGTGATGCCGTGAACTACTCGATCGGCCAGGGCGACACTATCGTCACGCCGCTCCAGCTGGCGCGTGCCTACGCCGCCCTGTCGAACGGCGGCACGCTGTGGGAGCCGCGCATCGCGAAGGCGATCGTCGGTGCGGATGGCACGGTGCTGAAGCGGTTCGCGCCCAAGTCGGCGGGCCGGGTCGACGCGAGCAAGGCGAGCCTGCGCTACGTCGACCAGGCGCTGCTCGGCACTCCCAAGGTCGGCACCCTGGCGTGGAAGTTCATCGACTTCCCCCTGGACAGCGTCCACATCCGCGGCAAGACGGGATCCGCCGAGGTGTACGGCAAGCAGTCGACGTCGTGGGTCGCGACGTACGACGAGAACTATGTCGTGGTCATGATGGTCAGCCAGGCCGGCACCGGCTCGGGGACGTCCGGCCCGGCGGTCCGCAAGATCTGGGAGTCCCTGTACGGCATCCACGGCATGGACCTGCGTCCCCGCGACGCGGCGATCCCGGGCAGCACCCCGCCGGCCGGTCTGCCCACGTTCATGACGGACGGCTCGATCCTGCCCCCGGCTCGCGAGGACTGACATGGCCAACCCTGCCCGCTCCTTCGTCCGGACGACCCGCGTCGACTGGCTGCTGATGCTGGCCGTGGTCGGGCTGCTCACCATCGGCAGCCTGCTCGTCTGGTCCGCGACGTCGCACCGCGACGACCTCATCGGCGGTGACCCCACGGCGTACCTCAAGAAGCAGCTGGTCAACGTCGCCATCGGTGTCGTGCTGATGATGATGGTGCTCGCCACCGACCATCGCTGGGTGCGGATCCTCGCGCCGCTGGTCTACCTCGGGTCCATCGCCGGACTCGCCCTCGTGCTGTCGCCGATCGGGACCACGATCAACGGATCCCGGTCGTGGCTGCAGTTCGGCAGCATGTCGATCCAGCCTTCGGAGTTCGCCAAGCTCGCCGTCGTCATCGGCATGGCCCTGGTCGTGGCCGAGCGGTCGGAGGGCCGGTGGCGACCGCGCGTCGGCACCGTCGAGGTGCTCGGCATGCTGCTCATCGCCGCCGTCCCGGCGACGCTGATCATGATGCAGCCGGACCTCGGCACCATGCTCGTGCTCACGGCCACGGTCTTCGGTGTGCTCGCCGTGTCCGGGGCCCCGCGGCGCTGGCTGGGGCTGATGGCCGCCGGGGGAGTGACCGCGGCGGTTGCGGCCGTCGCGTCCGGGTTCCTGAAGCAGTACCAGGTCGACCGGTTCCTCGCGTTCACCAACCCCGACCTCGACCCGCGGGGCGCCGGTTACAACGTCGAGCAGGCGCGGATCGCCGTGGGCAACGGGGGCCTCTTCGGGCAGGGGCTCTTCCACGGCTCACAGACCCGCTCCGGCTTCGTGCCCGAGCAGCACACCGACTTCATCTTCACCGTCGCCGGCGAGGAGCTCGGGCTGGTGGGCGCGGGCGCCCTGATCGCGCTGCTCGCGGTCATCCTCTGGCGGGCGCTGCGGATCGCGGCCCGCACCGACGACGTCTTCGGCCGGGTGGCCGCGGCCGGCATCGCCTGCTGGTTCGGGTTCCAGGCGTTCCAGAACATCGGCATGTGCCTCGGCATCATGCCGGTCACCGGCGTACCCCTGCCGTTCGTGTCGTACGGCGGCAGCTCGATGTTCGCGAGCCTGCTCGCGATCGGATTGCTCCAGAACATCCACCTGCGCACCACCACCCCGGCCCCGACGCGCTACACCGCCGCCCCGCGGATGCTCGCCGTCCGCTGACCTCCCG